>JAESPQ010000054.1 GCA_016765535.1 Alteromonadaceae bacterium
TCAGGTATATCGCTTAAGTTAATTTCATCATCTTTCATTGCGGCTATTTGTTGCCAATCAGTATTTGAAGCTTTGCTCATATCTTTTTACCTCATATTTTGTTGCTTTTCGTGCCGAAATAATTCTGATAGTACCACCCTCAACCTCAGAATAAACCGCGCATTGCCAAAGATAGTTTAACCAGCAAAGCAATGACGTATTTGCACAATCAGTGGGATAAACTTACCGTATATTGCACGGATGGGCAATTGCGCATCAGTAATATTATGGCCGAAAATGCCATTCGTCCATTTGCTGTCGGAAGACGGGCGTGGTTATTTGCTGACACACCAGCGGGTGCTAATGCCAGCGCTGTGCATTTTAGTTTAATTGAAACGGCTAAGTTGCATGGACTCGAAGCATACCAATACCTTAACTCAATATTTAAAGCATTACCTTATGCTGAAACTGTTGAAACTGTTGAAACTGTTGAAAATATTGAAGCACTATTGCCGTGGAATTTTAAAACGAATAAGATGGAAAATTAAGCACGTAGGTTCATTGAGCGCTTACAACAAAACTAACGTTAAGCCACAAGCTTAAATCCTAATAAAATAAACAATCATCAAATCCAGACAGAATAACTGATTGAATATTAGGATAAAATATTTTTATTGTTCAACATTATTAATGTCGATTTAGGTCAGTTAAGATCAAGTTAAGTCACAAAATTTCTGTGACCTAAAAAACTTTTTAATAAAATAGCCCTAAGGTCAACAATTGCATATTTATGCTACTTTTTGCTGATTTAAGCACTAATAAAAAAGAGCAAAACGAGAGGGAAAGTCACAGTGAGGTCACAAAGCTAAAAAGTTAACTATTTTGATGAAAATCAATAGATAGGTTTATTTTAACTTGTTGAATTGTATAGTATGAAATTGGTTGCGGGAGCAGGATTTGAACCTACGACCTTCGGGTTATGAGCCCGACGAGCTACCAAGCTGCTCCATCCCGCGACAGGAATTGTTGTACTTTTGGTATTAGATTTTCTAATCTAAAAATTGGTTGCGGGAGCAGGATTTGAACCTACGACCTTCGGGTTATGAGCCCGACGAGCTACCAAGCTGCTCCATCCCGCGTCCGAATGGTTTAAGTGAAATACTTAAACAAGCTTTAGTTGTTTTAATTCTACTAAAAGAATAGTTCGAAAGCAGGATTTGAATCTACGACCTTCGTCAATCCATAAGAGCTGAGTCCGACGATGAGTCTTTTTAAGCTGCTTCATCCCGCGTCCGAATGGTTTTATCTTTCAACTATTATTTTAATAAAAGAAGATAAAATAAGCTAATAATCATTTTGATTCAGTTATTAGAGAATGTTTTCTAGTTAACTTTCGTCTCCCTGAAAACGAGGCGTATCATAAGGAGTGTCGTATAAAATTGCAAGTAAGTTTTCATAAAAAAGTGATTTTTTTATCTTTGGTAAGTTTTTTGCTTTATTTACGAACTAATTGTTGGAATTAACAGCAATAGGTTATTTTTTTTCAAATCTTTGTTTAAAAAAGGGTATAATCTGCCCGTCAAAAATCACCGTATTTTCTTTGGAATATAACCATGTATCAATTTTTAGCGCTCACCTCTATTGGTGTTGAAGTTTTACTTAGTGACGAAATAAAAGCGTTAGGCGCAGAGCAGGTCGTGCAAAAGCCTGATGGTGTGCACTTTACTGCCTCATTAGAGCTGGGCTACCGCATTTGTTTATGGAGTCGATTTGCAACACGCATTATGCTTAAACTTGCCCCCGAAGTTACTGCTGAATCTAAAGAAGCGCTTTATGATGCCGCAAAAGAAATTAATTGGACTGAACATTTTACTAACGAAAGTACCTTTGCTGTAGATTTTGTTGGTAAAAGCCAAGCCATTCGTAATACCCAATTTGGGGGTTTAACCGTTAAAGATGCCATTGTTGATGGTTTTCGTGAACAAGGTTTAGAACGCCCCTCAGTGACTAAAGACTATCCGGATATTCGTATTCAAGCGCGACTATTAAAACTCAAAGTGACTTTTTATCTCGACTTTTCAGGTCGTAGTTTATTTCAACGTGGTTATCGTCAACATAGTGGTGCGGCTCCCTTAAAAGAGCATTTAGCCGCAGCGTTAGTCAAACGATCTGGTTGGTTAAACGATATTAGCAAGCCGTTGGTTGATCCAATGTGTGGTTCAGGTACTTTATTAATTGAAGCAGTGAGTATGGCTGCGAAAGTAGCCCCGGCTTTAGAACGGATTAATTGGGGCTTTAATGCGTGGTTGCTGCATGATGAAACGTTATGGCTGCAAGTATTAACGCAAGCTCAAGAAGATTCACAGCAAGGTTTAGCTACACTAAAATGCAAAGTACATGGTGTCGATATAGATTCGCGCGTATTAAAAACGGCTGAGCAAAATGTTCGTCATGCTGGTTTTGGTCAGTATATTGATTTTAAATGTCGAGACATTAATAAATTAACTAATACCTTTGAACACTCTGGAACCATTTTATTTAATCCTCCGTATGGAGAACGTATTGGTGAATTACCTGAACTTGTTGAAAACTTTGTGCTGTTAGGACAAATTTTAAAAGCACAATTTATCGATTGGCGGGTTGCTATTTTTACCGCCAATGTTGAGCTATTAACGTTATTGAAATTAGCGACGAGTAAACGTTACAAACTTAAAAATGGCCCACTAGATTGTCAATTAGCCCTTTATGATATAAGCGAAAAGCAAGCACAATCAAGTAATGAAAAGAGTGAATTTGCAGAACAACATTCAGATTTTGCTAATCGTCTTAAAAAGAATATTAAAAACTTAAAAGGCTGGTTAAAGGCCGAAAATATTGAATGCTATCGTGTTTATGATGCTGACATTCCTGAATTTAATGTCGCGGTTGATGTTTATGGTGAGTATGTTGTTATTCAAGAATATGCGGCACCTAAAAATATTGAAGAAGAAAAAACCGTAAAACGCTTACAAGAAGTGATTTATTGGACACCGAAAATATTAAATATTACGCCTGATAAAGTATCGCTTAAAACGCGTGCTAAGAAAAAAGGTAAAGATCAATATCAACGACTTAATCAATCTCGCCAAGCGTTAATTGTGCATGAGCATGGAGCAAAATTAAAAGTGAATTTGTGGGATTACCTTGATACGGGATTATTTTTAGATCATCGTAAAACCCGCCAAATTGTTGCCAAAAAAGCGAAAAACAAAACGTTACTTAATTTGTTTGCTTATACTGGCAGTGTTTCACTGCAAGCCGCATTACATGGCGCTAGCTCTGTCGTTACGGTTGATATGTCAAAAACCTATTTAGAATGGACGCAAGACAATTTTGAACTCAATAATTTACGTGGTCATCAGTATCAATTTGTTCAAGCTGACTGTTTAACTTGGCTAAAAAGAAATAGAACCCAATATGATGTGGTTTTTATTGATCCACCCACGTTTTCAAACTCTAAACGTATGGAAGATAGTTTTGATGTACAGCGCGATCATGTTGTGTTAATTACCGATGCACTGCCTTCAGTTGCTGAACAAGGTGAATTAATTTTTACTAATAACAAGCGTGGTTTTAAAATGGATTTTGAGGCGATGGAGCAGTTAGGTTTGCAGGTTAAAGAGTTAACCGCCATGACTAAAGATAAAGATTTTGCCCGTAATAAACATATTCATAATAGCTGGCAAATTACGCGTAAGCTATAACCGTTAATAATTAACGAATAAAAGCGGAACAACGGATGAAATATAAATTATATAGTAGCGAAGGCTGTCATTTATGCGAACAAGCGTTTGCTTTGTGTCAACAAGCCAATATTGACAGCCAAGTAGCGGTTATTGATATTGTTGAAGATGAAAATTTAGTGACCTTATACGGTATTAGTATTCCGGTATTAGAAAATACTGAAACGAGTGAAAAACTGTTTTGGCCATTTAGCCTAGAACAAATAAAAATAAACAATAAAACAAATTGAGAATTTTAAATAATTTATGGAATTAATAAGATTAACTTCAGCAGAGCTTGCTTTTGGTGATGGAAAAATACTCGACAATACTGAATTTCGCCTTAAACAAGGTGAACGAGTTTGTTTAGTCGGCCGTAATGGTGCAGGTAAGTCGTCATTAATGCGTATATTAATGGGACAACAAAACCTCGATGATGGACAATTGGTTTTTTCTAATAATATTCGGTTGGGAATGTTAGAGCAAGATCCACCAGAATCGTGTGATTTATCTGTATTTGATTATGTTTCTCAAGGTTTAGCTGAAAATGCCAAACTATTGCAACAATACCATCACCTTATTCATCAAGTTACTGAAACGCCTGATGAAAAAACGTTAAACAAATTAGCCGATGTGCAACAACAACTTGAACAAGCTAATGCGTGGGAAGACGAGCAACGCATTGAACAGGTGCTAAGCACATTAAAATTATCACCCGATGATAATATCGCTGATTTATCAGGTGGCTGGCTGCGTAAAGTAGCGTTAGCTAAAGCATTGGTTACTGCCCCAGATGTTTTATTACTTGATGAGCCAACCAACCATTTAGATATTACCAGCGTTTTATGGTTAGAAAAATTTCTTAAAAACTTCACGGGAAGTATTGTTTTTATAAGTCATGATAGAGCTTTTATTCGTGCGATGGCAACACGTATTGTTGATTTAGACCGAGGTATACTTAAAAATTACCCAGGTAGTTATGATCAATATATTGAGCAAAAACAACATGATTTACAAGTTGAAGAACAACAAAATGCACTTTTTGACAAACGCCTTGCTGAAGAAGAAGTATGGATACGCCAAGGTATTAAAGCGCGTCGTACCCGCAATGAAGGCAGAGTACGAGCTTTAGAAAAACTGCGTGATGTACGCCAACAACGTCGTGAAGTTAAAAACCAAACAGATGCCAAAATTACCGAAGGTGATCGTTCAGGTAAGTTGGTATTTGAAGCAGAAGACTTATCAATAGCCTTTAATGATGGTGCTGGCAACAACAATACCATTATAAAAAACCTTGATTTATTGATCTCTCGAGGTGATCGTTTAGCGTTAATTGGTGCCAATGGTACGGGTAAGTCAACGTTATTAAAATTATTGATGGAAGAATACCAGCCAACGTCAGGTAAAATGCGTGTTGGTGTAAATTTAGATATTGCTTATTTTGATCAACATCGCGACCAGCTTGATCTTAATATGACCGTACAAGACAGTGTTGCTGAAGGTAAGCAAGAAGTGACCGTAAATGGTCGAACTCGCCATGTATTAGGCTACTTGCAAGACTTTTTGTTTAGTCCAAAACGAGCACGCACCCCCATTAGGGCGTTATCGGGTGGTGAAAAAAATCGCTTGTTATTAGCACGTTTGTTTTTACGCCCCAGTAACTTATTAATTTTAGATGAACCGACGAATGACTTAGATATTGAAACCTTAGAATTACTTGAAGAAGTCGTCGCTAATTATGCGGGTACTGTTATTGTGGTGAGTCATGACCGTGATTTTGTAAATAATACCGTGAATAGCTGTTTATATTTTGATGGTTCTGGCAGTATTAATCAAATTGTTGGTGGTTATGATGATGTTGATGCTTATCTTGCGTTAAAAGCATCGCAGCAGCAAATGGCGAAAGAACAAGATGAAAAAATTCGTCAACAGCAGCACAAAGAAAGTAAAACGGTTGAAGTCGCGGTAAAAGCAATACCTAAGAAAAAATTGTCATATAAAGAGTCGCGAGAGCTTGAAGCTTTGCCTGAACAAATAGATAATCTAGAAAACTTAATTAATGAATTACAAGAACAAGTAAATAGTGCTGATTTTTTTAATCAATCTTCTGAAAAAACCAACGCAGTATTGAACCAGTTACAAGAATCAGAGTCCAAGCTCGAAGCTACTTATTCAAGATGGCAAGAATTAGACGAATTTTAAGCGTATTTTAATTGTATAAGCACAAATAAAATATAAAAAGTAAAAATACATTAAAAAAGAGCATAGTTGTAAATGAACAAATTTTTAAAATCAGTAATTGCCATAGGAATAGCCAGTAGTATTACTAGTTTTACTAGTCAAAGCGCAACATATCAAGTTGTTGATACTAATAGTTTAACAACTCATAAATACAGTAATGCTAAAGCTCATAATGCGAGTGGTGTTATGGCGTTTTCAGCAAGCAGTGTATATAACTTTCCTGTGCAGTTTGACTTGTTAACTGAAAATGATTTTCAAGGCATTGAAAATTTAGCTTTTACTGGTAGTAAAACCAATACGCTATTAAATAGTATCGAAGACCGCGTAGCATTGCGAGCAGGAACACCGACCGGAAATGATTTCGCTTGGGTGGTTAAATACTTGCAACAAAGCAATCAAGTAAAGAATAGTCGCTATCAAAAAGTAGGTGATAGCAATATTTTCCTTAATCAAGGTGATGTAAATACTGAAATCACTGTGTTTGATCAAGTATTAGCGAATGGCATTTTGTCGCGTTCAACCTTTGATTTTGCTTACGGAATTACCAATGATAATTGGTTGTATGGTCGTGCTTCTGCTCCTTATTTACCCATAAATTTTACTGATAGTAATGGTGTTGACGTTACTTATTGGAGTCGTGAATTTATCTCACGTGGTTTTTTAACACTAGATAATGGTAATACTATAAAAGAGGTACTGCCTCCAGAAAGTAATTATGGTGGTGAATCAGCACTATTAAAAGTTAATAATAACCATATTGGTGTTGGTTATGTTAGTACTAGTATAAAGCAAAGTGTACTTGATTTTTTCTTGTCTGATACTGGTGGCTGCGCAGATCCTACTGTATTAAAAGATATTCCTTTTGAAATTTGTATTGACCGAGCTAAAAAAGTTGAAAATGCAGGGATTTATTCATTAGAAGCCGCTAAGTTTACTTTTGACGGACAAGGAAATGTTACCAATACTGAACTATTAGGAAACTTAGTTACTCCTCATGTAGACGATATCCGTGTTTATAAAAGTTATGCCTTAGCGGTAAATAACCATGGTGTTGCCGTTGGTTATGCTACTGGTTGGACCAAAAATGACATAACGGAACCAAAAACTAATCAAACCCGAAATTTATATGCGGTAATGTATAAAGAGGGTAAGGCTATTTCGTTTACTAAAAATCCAGATAAAGAATTTGATTCTCGAGCCTTTGATATTAATGATGCTGGCATAGCGGTTGGTCATGTAACTAAATCGGTTAATGGTAGCGCTAGGACTAAATTTTATTATGTCGATACTAATAATGCTGATTTGACAATGGTATTTCCGAGTGATTTTTTTACAGGCTCGGCGAGTACCGCAACAGCCATTAATGAACAAGGCATGATTGTTGGTGAGGGGGAAGTTGAAACCCATAATGATAATATCAGAAATGGAACAACCAATAATCCTCGCCGCCGTCATGGTTTTTTATACGATATTAATAGCGATAAATTTAGTGATTTAAATGATTTTTTAAGCTGTAATTCTGATTATACTATTATTAGTGCTAGCGATATTAATGAAAATAATGAAATTTCAGCAACGGCAGTATTTAAAGTTGATCGCCATGATGCTTATGGTGAATTAGTTAAAGATAGTAGTGGCACACAATTAACGGAAGATGTATACCGAGCGGTAATGTTAACCCCCATTGCTGGTGAGATAGAAGATTGCTCAAAAGTTGAAAAAAAAGTAAAACGTCAAGGAGCTAGTTTTGGCTTATTTTCTTTATTACTGTTGCCGTTAGCTATGCTTAGACGCCGACAATATAAAAAATAAAAAACGGGTAAATAAAGTTAAACTTTTAGTTTAAGACAGACGCTAACACTCTTTTTAAAAACACTAAAAAGAATGTTAGTCATACTGCGATTTTTTAAACGCTACTTTGTGCCGACATCGCTAAAATGTTTTTTTGTGCGTCAATTAAATTTTGGCTTACTTGTTTTTGATGTTGAATAGCGGTAGATAAACTTACTGTGGTTATCGTGTTATTTTGTTCGGCGATCATTAGGCCTGTTTTATTGTCATTAAGGGCTTTAATGGCGGCAACGCCCATTTTAGTGGCTAAAATTCTATCTTCTGCTACTGGTGAGCCGCCGCGTTGTATATAACCTAAAATACAAGCAGTGCAATCGGTTTGGGTATATTGTTTTAAGTCGATAGCTAATTGGTGCGCACCACCACGCCATAAATTTTCAGCAATAACAATAATATAACTTGATTGTGTTGTCGTTTGCGCTTTTTTTATGTGCTCTGCTATTTCATTTAAACGCGCTGATCTATCTTTTTCAGTATTAACAAAAAAATTTTCAAACGACAATACTTGTTCAGCAGCACAAGCAACGCCAACATTAAAGGTTATTTGACCGCTATGTCGCCCCATTAATTCAACGATAAACACCCGCTCAAAAGCATCGGCAGTATCTCTAATTTTATCTATCGCTTCTATGGCGGTATTTACGGCGGTGGTAAATCCTATGGTATGATCGGTGCCATCAATATCATTATCTATAGTGCCAGGAATACCAATAACTTGTCCTGACCAATGTTGTTGTAGTTTAAGTAAACCGTTAAATGAACCGTCACCACCAATAACAATAAGCGCATCAATTTTTTCTTTTATTAAGGTATTAGCTGCCTGTTTTAATCCATCTTGATGATGAAATTCTTTGCAGCGTGCGCTTTTTAATAAAGTGCCACCTTGGTTGATCAAACCATGTACTTGCTTATGATCAAGTATAAAAAAATCTTGGTTAATTAAACCGTTATAACCATGTTTAAAACCTATTATTTCAATTTTATAATGATGTGCAGCTAAGACCACGGCGCGAATAGCTGCATTCATACCGGGCGCATCACCGCCACTGGTTAATAGTGCCACTTTTTTAATTTTTTGCATGCTTGAATTTTTTCGACTATTTAATTAATAGAGCAATAATAGAGTGTTTAATTTTAAAAGTAAAAAGGCAGCCGAGGCTGCCTTATTTATTACAAAATAAACATTTTAGTTTTTTGCTTAGCCTTGTAAATGTGCTTTAGTGACTTTTAATATTTTTAACGTATTCGTTGCACCAACAGTTTCCATTAAATCACCGTGAGTAAAGATCACCGTATCGTTTACTTTTAAATCTGCACTTTTTAATACTTCTTTTAGTACTAAATCAGATAGTTTTGCATGATCCGTTGTTGATGAATCAAATAACACTGGATATACTCCACGGTAAATTGCCGTTTTATTCAATGTTTTAGCATGACGAGATAAAGAATAAATAGGTAATCCAGAAGTAATGCGTGACATAATTTTACTGGTGTGTCCCGACTCTGTTAGCGCAATAATTGCTTTTACACCATCTAAATGATTCGCCGCATACATAGCTGAAAGGGCAATAGTTTCAGATACTTCTGAAAACATCATTTCAATACGGTGGTTGGAAGTATTCACTGAACTATGTTTTTCAGCGCCTATACAAACTTCAGCCATCGCTTTTACCGTTTCTACTGGATATTTACCTGCGGCTGTTTCAGCACTTAGCATTACCGCATCGGTACCATCTAATACCGCATTGGCAACATCCATAACCTCGGCGCGTGTTGGCATAGGTTGTTCGATCATGGTTTCCATCATTTGTGTCGCGGTAATGACAACACGGTTTAATTGACGACAACGAGCAATAATGTGCTTTTGATGTCCAACTAAAGCGGCATCACCCACTTCAACACCCAAATCGCCACGGGCAACCATACAAACATCAGAGGCAAGAATAATCCCATCAAGTACTTTTTTATCATTAACCGCTTCAGCACGTTCAATTTTAGCAACCAAACGCGCGTTACAACCTGCTTCTTGTGCTAATAAGCGCGCTTCACGCATATCGCTAGCATCACGCGGAAATGAAACGGCTAAAAAGTCAACGCCAATTTTTGCGGCAGTTTTAATGTCTTCTTTATCTTTAGTCGTTAGTGCCGGAGCCGTTAAGCCACCCCCTTGACGATTAATACCTTTATTGTTTGATAAAGGGCCGCCAACGGTTACTTCGGTAAATACTGAAGAACCTTTGGTTTCTAATACGCGCAATTGCACACGACCATCGTCAAGCAGTAAAATATCACCAGCATGAACATCATTAGGGAGTGCTTTATAATCAATACCAACTTTTTCTTGGCAACCTTCACCTTTGGCTAAATTCGCATCTAATTCAAATTTCTCACCAATGACTAAACGAATAGGACCATCTTTAAAGGTAGACACACGAATTTTAGGCCCTTGTAAATCACCTAAAATACCGACATAAATGCCTAACTCTTTAGCCAGTTCTCTTACTAGTGTGGCTCTGTCTATATGATCTTGCGCGCAACCATGAGAAAAATTCAGTCGGACAACATTAACGCCTGCTGCTAGTACATCTTTTAATATCTTTCTATCGTCGGTTGCTGGCCCTAAGGTGGCAACTATTTTCGTTCTTCTAGGCATGGGGATCCTTAATTTTTAATCTAACTAAATATAATAACTGTTATTTCAGTCTTTACGTTCGAATCGAGAACTGCGTAAGCTATCTTTTACTTTCTTTAAATTATCTCTAAATTTTGCGCCGCGACGCAAGGTAAAACCTGTGGCCAAAATATCAATGAGTACTAATTGCGCAATTCGTGATGACATTGGCATATATAAATCAGTATCTTCTGCAACTTCAATAGAGAGTACAATATGGCATTCTTTTGCTAAATGGGTACCATTTTGGGTGATACCAATAACGGTAGCGTCATTTTCTTTCGCTAAATGAGCGACTTCTACTAATGATTTTGTTCGTCCAGTATGAGAAATAACAATAACCACATCACCTTGACGACTATTAATAGCACTCATTCGTTGCATTAATATGTCATCAAAATAAACCACAGGCACATTAAAACGAAAAAATTTATTTTGTGCATCATGAGCAACAACCGCAGAGGCACCGAGACCAAAAAATGAAATTTTATTGGCTTGTGTTAATAAGTCGACAGCACGATTAATATAATTTCCTGATAAACTTTTACGGGCTAAATCAAGATTAGCCATGGTTGATTCAAAGATTTTTTTAGTATATTCATCAGCGCTATCGTTTTCATCAACATTGCGATTAACATAGGGTGTTCCTGTGGCTAAACTTTGCGCTAAATGCAATTTAAAATCAGGGTAACCTTTGGTATCTAAACGTCGGCAAAACCTATTAACGGTAGGTTCGCTGATGTTTGCTTGTTTTGCTAATGCCGCAATGCTGGCATGTATTACGGTACTTGGAGAAGCTAAAATAACCTCGGCAACTTTACGTTCAGACTTGCTAAACGTGTCTATTTCATTGGTGATCTTTTCTAATATGTTCATTTATACGACCCCAGATTTTTGAATGATTGTAATGTTTTTTCTAGTTGAGTAACAGAAATTATGAAATTTTATTTCATAATTTGCAGCTAATATACTTCATTTTGATGAAAATTTGCAAATGTTTAATTAATAATCATCAATATTGATTGCTTTATGAGAGTAAACAGAAGGGTTTTAGCGTTTTAAAAGGTTATTTTAAATAATTCGTAATAAAATTACAAAAAGTTCTTTACTGAAAGCCTAACTCAGGATAAATTAGTCTAAAATGTAGTTAAGTTACATATTGTTTCTGCTACTTAGTTTTTTATTTTTGTTTTTTCTATTATATTTTTGTTTTTTCTATTATAAGAGTTACGTTGAGATCCTTATGAATAAATTAGATTGTCAGTTAGCGAGTGATATTGTTATTTTTGGTGCCGCAGGAGATCTGTCGCGTAGAAAGCTACTTCCTGCTTTATATCAATTAGAGCTTTCAGGTTTATTACACGACGATAGCCGCATTATTGGCGTTGCTCGTACCGATCATGATGATCAATCTTTTAGCAAACTTATTGTTGAGAACTTAACTGAATTTGTAAAAGAAGGTTTAGACGAACACATTGTCGCTAAATTAGTACAACGTTTGAATTATCAAAAATTAGACTTTTCAACCACCGACGGTTTTAAAAATTTAGCAAAAATACTGGCTAAAGGTAATGATACGCGAGTTTATTATTTTTCTACACCTCCTGCTATTTATGGCGCTATTTGTGATGGTTTATCCGCAAGTGATCTTATTACGGATAAAGACCGTGTGGTGATGGAAAAACCAATCGGTCATTGTTTAGAGTCTTCTAAAGAAATTAACGACCAAGTTTCTCGCTTTTTTAAAGAAAACCAAATTTATCGTATTGATCATTATTTAGGTAAAGAAACCGTACTGAATTTATTAGTTTTGCGTTTTGCTAATTCATTATTTACCACCAATTGGGATCATAACTGCATTGATCATGTGCAAATCACCATTGCTGAAAGCGTTGGTATAGAAGGTCGTTGGGGCTTTTATGATGATGCAGGGCAAATGCGCGATATGATGCAAAATCATTTATTGCAAATTTTATCGTTAGTGGCAATGGAGCCACCAGCTGATTTAAGTGCTGACAGTATTCGAGATGAAAAACTAAAAGTATTAAAAGCATTACGTCCGATTAATCGAGCCAATGTCAAAGAAAAAACAGTTCGTGGTCAATACAATGATGGCTTTTTAGCGGGAAAAGCAGTACCAGGTTATTTAAACGAAGAAGGTGCTAACGAAAATAGCCGCACTGAAACCTTTGTCGCTATAAAAGCCGAAATAGATAACTGGCGTTGGGCTGGTGTGCCATTTTATTTACGTACGGGTAAACGTATGGCACAAAAACACAGTGAAATTGTTATTTACTTTAAAGAACAACCACACAACATCTTTAAAGATAGTTATACAGAATTACCAGCAAACAAACTTACTATTCGTTTACAGCCTGATGAAGGTATGGAATTACGGGTAATGAATAAGATCCCTGGTATCGCTTCACAAATGAATATTCAAGAAAATAAATTAGATTTGAGTTTTTCAAAAACCTATGCAGATACACGAGTGGTTGACGCTTATGAGCGTTTAATGCTGGAAGTATTAAATGGAAATCAATCATTATTTGTTCGTCGTGATGAAGTTGAACAGGCATGGCATTGGATTGACAGCATTATAGATGCATGGCAAGCCAGTAATGAAAAACCAAAATCTTATGCGGCTGGTTCTTGGGGGCCAGTAGCATCAATTTCGTTAATTGCCCGTGATGATCGTCAATGGGATGAATCATGATAGCCATAAATGAATTTTCGTCAAAAACAGCATTAGATAGCACTTTTGCTGAACAAGTGGCACAACTATTAACGAGTGCCATTAATAAAAAAGGGCGTGCCAGTATTGCGGTTTCAGGTGGTTCAACCCCAAAAGGCTTTTTTGCTGCATTATCGCAAAAAGATATTGCTTGGCACAAAGTTACCATAACGCTTGCTGATGAACGTTGGGTAGATGAAGACAGTGTTGCCAGTAATACTCGTTTAGTCAAAGAAAATTTATTACAAAATAAAGCCACACAAGCACAATTTTTTGAGTTGAAAATTGCCGAACAGTTAAATGTTGCTGCGTTAAAACAGCTTAATCAACAGGCTAAAGAACAAGTATTGCCATTTGATGTACTCATTCTTGGTATGGGCGAAGACGGCCACACCGCCTCGTTATTTCCTTGTAGTGATGAAATAAATACTGCGTTATCAATAGAAAACAGCAATGCAGTAATGAGTGTACAGCCTAAAACAGCACCACATTTACGTATTACTTTTACGCTAGCGGCACTATTGAAATCATCAGCAATATTCCTTCATATTTGCGGTAAAAACAAACAGCAAGTATTACAGCAGGCATTAGCAAGTGATGATATTTTGGCTATGCCAATAAGAGCATTTTTACACGATAAAAATAGCACAACTAAGGTTATGTTTGCACAATAGCAAGCCTTATAAACTTAATTTAAGCAATAAAGAAGTTATGATGAAAAATATAATGAAAGCAGAAATAGTAAAAATTACTCAGCGTATTATTGAACGTAGTAAAGTTACCCGTCAAGCGTATTTAGCTAAAATTGCCGCCGCTAAATCAACCACGGTACACCGTGCCAGTTTATCTTGTGGTAACTTAGCGCATGGTGTTGCCGCTTGTGGGCAAGGCGATAAAAATAAATTACGTGGTTTAACTCATACTGACATTGCCATTATTTCATCATATAACGATATGCTCAGCGCACATCAACCTTATCAAACCTATCCAGATGTAATTAAAAAAGCCGTTGCCGATGCAGGTGGTGTTGCACAGTTTGCTGGTGGTGTGCCAGCGATGTGTGACGGTGTTACTCAAGGTCAACCGGGCATGGAATTAAGCCTAATGAGCCGTGATGTTATTGCTATGGCAACCGCTGTTGGCTTATCTCATAACATGTTTGATGGTGCAGTAATGTTGGGTATTTGCGATAAAATTGTCCCTGGTTTACTTATTGGTAGCTTAACCTTTGGTCATTTACCCACAGTGTTTATTCCTGCAGGACCAATGCCATCAGGTATTCCTAATAAAGAAAAAGCACGTGTTCGCCAGCAATATGCTAAAGGAGAAGTTGACGAAAATGCCTTGTTTGAAGCAGAATCTGCCTCTTATCATAGTGCGGGTACTTGTACGTTTTTTGGTACGGCTAATTCAAATCAATTAGTAGTTGAAGTCATGGGTTTACATTTACCTGGCGCTTCGTTTGTTGCCCCTAATACCCCATTACGTGAAGCATTAACGCGAGCGGCAGCACGGCAAGTAACGCGTTTAACTGAACAAGCAGGTAACTATAAACCTGTGGGTAAAATAATTGATGAGCGCTCTATTGTTAATGCTATTGTAGCTTTATTAGCAACGGGCGGTTCAACTAATTTAACCATGCATATTATCGCTTTTGCAAAAGCGGCTGGCATTATCGTTAACTTTCAAGATTTTAATGATTTATCTGCTGCCGTACCACTATTAACTAAAATTTATCCAAATGGTCAAGCCGATATTAACCACTTTCAACAAGCGGGTGGCATGGCGTTATTATTTAAAGAATTAATTAAAGCTGGTTTAGTCCATCAAGATGTTGAAACTATTTGTGGTACTGGTTTAGAGGCATACACTAAACAACCAGAACTTGATGATAACGGTGATGTGATATGGGTGGACAGTGTTGATGTTTCTGGAGATAGCGATGTAATTACTACCGCAGCACAACCTTTTAAAGCTGATGGCGGTTTAAAAGTATTAAAAGGTAATTTAGGTATATCGGTATTAAAAACCTCTTCATTACGTGAAGGCAGTTTTGTTATTAAAGCGCCCGCTGTCGTGTTTGAAGACCAACATGAATTACAAGTTGCGTTTGATAACGGTGAACTTGAAAAAGATTTTGTTGCGGTTGTACGTTTTCAAGGACCGAAAGCACGTGGTATGCCTGAATTACATAAATTAACACCACTACTTGGCGTATTACAAGATAAAGGTTTTAAAGTGGCGTTAGTAACTGATGGTCGTATGTCGGGTGCTTCTGGTAAAGTCCCTGCGGCTATTCATTTATGCCCAGAAGCACTTGATGGTGGTTTGATCGCAAAAGTACAAACAGGTGACATGATCAATGTTGATGGTGAAAGTGGTGAACTAACACTACTCGTTACTGATGACGAATTGGCGAGTAGAACGACGGCTAAATTTAATTTAAATGGTCATCATCAAGGCATGGGACGCGAGTTATTTGGCTTTATGCGTCAAAATTTAAGTACTGCTGAAACCGGTGCCTGTTCATTATTTGCCGACAGTGACAGCTAATGACTAAAATAATCCAAGTTAAAATCGAACAAGTTGTTAATATTGTTGCGGATATTGGCGGAACTAACATTCGTCTTGCCATTATAGATAACGCACAACAATTAACGAAAATAGCTAGTTTTCAGTGTCGTGACTTTGATTCATTAGCCGCGGTTTTAGCACATTATTTTGCTGAGCAAAAATTGAGTAATAAAACCATTAATGCTTGTTTAGCCATTGCTTGTCCTGTTGAAAATGATCAAGTCGTGATGACTAATATGTCATGGAGCTTTTCAAAGCAGGCATTAAAAGACACTCTTAAGTTAAATAATTTATGGTTGATCAACGATTATACCGCGATTGCTCATGCTATTCCGCAATTAACTCATGAACAAAAAATACAAATTGGCGGTGGTAATACCGTTGTTAACAAACCTATTGCGGTTTGTGGTCCTGGTACTGGTTTAGGTGTTGCTAATTTAGTTAATATTGATGATAAATGGGTTTGTTTAAGTGGCGAGGGCGGCCATGCTGATTTTGCGCCTGTTAATGAAGAACAAGTACAACTATTACAATTTTTATTTACTAAATATCATCATGTTTCGACTGAACAATTATTGTCTGGTTTAGGTTTAGAGCAAATATTTCAAGCATTAATCGCCATTAATAGTCTTGATATAAAGCCCTTGTCAGCAACCGAGATATCACAAAATGCAATTAACAATAGCTGTGAGACTTCACTACTCGCGTTACAACATTTTTGTAAAATTCTCGGTAGTTTTGCGGGTAACTTAGCGTTAACTGGTGGTAGTTTCGGCGGTGTTTATATTGCTGGCGGCATAGTACCAAGATTTATTGAGTTTTTTAAAAATAGTGGTTTTAGAAAGTGTTTTGAGCAAAAAGGGCGTTTTTCTAATTACAACCAAAATATACCAACGTTTGTGATCACCGAATCACAACCGGGCTTGTTAGGCGCTTGTGCCTATCTTTGCCAACAATTATCAATTACGCGTCAAGTTTCGCAACCAATAATGAAATAAATAGAGGATTTATGAGTTTACCTAATCAATCAACTAACCCAATAGCTAACCAATGGCAAATATCATCTAAAGATTTATTTGCACTGGGAAAAATTGTTCCCGTGTTAGTTATTAAAGACGTTGCGGACGCACTACCGATTGCAGAAGCTATTTTACAATCGGGTATAAAGATACTTGAAGTAACCTTGCGTACACCGTCTGCATTAGCCGTCATTAAAGAAATCGCCACCCATTTACCACAAGCGATTATTGGTGCTGGTACGGTGACTAATGCGCAAATGCTACAACAAGCGAGTGATGCGGGCGCTAAATTTGCGATAAGTCCAGGGCTAACTAAAGACTTATTAAAAGCTGGGCAAGAAGGTGATATTGCCTTGATCCCTGGGATCTCTTCAATCTCTGAGTTAATGGATGGTATTGATTATGGTTATGATCATTTAAAATTTTTCCCTGCAGAGGCATCAGGTGGTGTAAAAGCAATTAAATCTATTGGTGGTCCATTTCCAGACATTAAATTTTGTCCAACGGGTGGCATTAACATCAATAATATTAATGATTATTTAGCGTTATCGAATGTTGCTTGCTGTGGTGGTTCTTGGTTAGTGACCGATGAATTAGTAAAAAATAAAGATTGGGCAGGAATTACCACGTTGTGTAATGAGGCATTATTAAAAATAAAATAATAACGTATTTACTTGATTAAAAACTTTTTGCGCTAATATTTACTATTCGAATAGCTAAAGTACAAAAGCCAAATGAACACTCATTTGGCTTTTTGCTTTATAATGCTTTAATTTATAGCACTTTAATTTCAACGTTATAATTTTAAGGAAAAATATTTTGATAAATACATGGTTAGTAAATCGTTTACTTATTACTACTGGCTGCATCGCCATACTGACAGCTCTATGGCATTTATTGTGTATTTTTGGAGGCTTGAATTGGTTTGTTTTTGCACGTGCGCCTAGTATTGTTATTCAATCGGTGCAGCAAGGAACATTATTAGCGCCAATTTTGACAATAATTATTGCTTTGTTAATGTTTATTAGTGCTCTGTATGCGTTTTCTTGTGCAGGTATCATAAGAAAATTACCTTGGCTAAAAACTGCAACTATAACCATTTCATTCTTATGTTTATTACGTGTTATTTTGGTAGTTCCTCTGTTATGGGTAAATCATTTTAATGATCTGTGGCAAGTTATAGCAACAACACTATGGTTATTTGTTGGAATGAGTTTTTTATTCGCTGTTATTAACTTATTTAGTGAAAGTAGCTTTATTAATAACAGAATGCTGTAAGCAAAAAGCCAATCATAATGATTAGCTTTTTAGTCAATTATTTAATTAAAATGAGCAATTAAGCTAATTTTAATACTGGATCAGACTTTTTTACATCAACCTCATAAGCCATAATAAAGCTGGCTAAATCGAGTACTTTATTTGAATAACCTATTTCATTATCGTACCAAGAAACTACTTTTACAAAAGTGTCTGTTAACGCAATACCTGCTTTAGCATCAAATACTGAAGTACAAGTTTCACCGACAAAATCGTTAGAAACTACGGCGTCTTCGGTGTAACCTAAAATACCTTTAAGTTCGCCTTGTGCTGCGTTTTTCATTGCTTGGCAAATTTCATCATAAGAGGCAGGTTTTTCAAGGTTAACGGTTAAGTCTACTACCGAAACATCAGGAGTTGGTACGCGAAATGCCATACCCGTTAATTTACCATTTAAAGCAGGGATCACTTTACCCACGGCTTTAGCTGCACCCGTAGATGATGGAATAATATTTTGTGCTGCGCCACGACCACCACGCCAATCTTTACCTGATGGAGCATCAACCGTTTTTTGTGTTGCTGTGGTTGCATGTACTGTGGTCATTAAACCGTCTTTTATGCCCCAATTATCATTTAATACTTTCGCGATAGGTGCTAAGCAGTTGGTGGTACAAGAGGCGTTAGATACTATATCTTGACCGTGGTATTCATTTTGGTTTACACCACAAACAAACATTGGCGTAGCATCTTTAGAAGGAGCTGATAATACTACTTTTTTAGCACCTGCTTTAATATGTTTACGGGCTGTTTCATCAGTTAAAAATAAGCCAGTTGACTCAACAACTACATCAACATCGATAGCATCCCATTGTAAATTCATCGGATCACGCTCGGCTGTTACGCGAACTGTTTTACCATTAACAATAAGGCTACCATCCACTACTTCAACAGTGCCTTTAAAACGTCCATGAGTTGAGTCGTATTTAAGCATGTAAGCCATATAATCAATGTCAATTAAGTCATTAATGCCAACAACCTCAATATCATTGCGTTCAACAGCAGCACGAAAAACAAAACGACCGATGCGGCCAAAGCCGTTAATTCCAACTTTAATAGTCATGGGAAACCCTTATCTGAAAATAGTATTTTTGAAAAGACAAAACATTATGTTGTAAAATTACACCAAAATAGCGAAATATCAAGCTTTTTCTGTAATTTTTAGTCACTTTGGTGTGTTTTTGAAATAATTATTTAGAATGTTTACGTAAATTTTGCTGATTTTCTTTGTTTTTTTTGCAAACTGGCATGCTTTGTCTTAAGTGTCGTGATAAAATGATCATAACGCATCCTGATCATTTAAATATTACCGTACCTTAATTGAACTTTAGTTTTGCATTATGGTTTTGTTTTAGTGCTTTGTTTATTTAAACGATACAACTATAAAAATACAGAATAAATTTATGAATAATGACTCAACTTTATGTGATATAGGCTTTATCGGCCTAGGTGTTATGGGCAAAAATTTAGTGTTAAATCTTGCTGATAATGGTTATAGCATCGCCGCTTTTGATTTAGATAATGAAAAAGTGTCAGCAATTATCAAGCAAGATGCTTTGGAAAATACCACAGCTACAGCACGTGTGGTTGCCTGTTCTTCTTACACTGAATTACTCTCTAAATTAAAAACACCACATTTAATTGTGTTATCAGTGCCTGCTGGTAGCCCCGTAGATCAAGTGTGTGAAAGTTTGATCGCTGCGGGTATTCAAGGCGATGATATTGTGATTGATACTGGTAATAGTTTATGGGTTGATACCGTTGCCCGAGAAAAAAGCTATAAAAATAATTTTATCTTTTTTTCTTCTGCTGTTTCTGGTGGTGAAGTGGGCGCACGTTTTGGCCCATCATTAATGCCAAGCGGCTCTCCTTATGCGTGGACGCGTATCAAACCAATTTGGCAAGCCATTGCGGCAAAAGTTGATGCAAAAACAGGTAAACCGTTAGAGCGCACTAAAGCAGGAGAAGTGATTAATGAAGGTGAGCCTTGTGCTACTTATATTGGTCCTGCAGGCGCAGGGCATTATGTAAAAATGGTGCACAATGGTATTGAATATGCTGATATGCAAATTATTTGTGAAGCCTATCATATGCTGCGCGTCGGCTTAAAGATGTCACCTGCGCAAATTGCTGATATTTTTGCACAATGGAATAAAGGCGTATTAGATAGTTATTTAATGGAGATATCGGTAGAGGTATTGCGTCATAAAGCACCTGATAGCGAAATTCCTTTAGTCGATCTTATTTTAGATAAAGCAGGGCAAAAAGGTACCGGATTATGGACAGCAATGAGTAGCCTTGAAGTAGGCTGCCCTGCACCTACTATTGCACAAGCAGTATACGCACGTTCTATTTCATCATTTAAGTCATTACGTATCGAAGCCGCAAGTATTTATACCGACACTAATAAGATAGAAATGTCAGCGGAGCAACAAAAAACGTTTATTGATAATTTACATGACGCCATTTATTGCGCCAAAATTTGTGCTTACGCACAAGGTTTTCAATTAATGAAACTTGCGGGCAAAGAACATGGTTGGACACTTGATTTTGCGGGTATTGCTAAAATTTGGCGTGCGGGTTGTATTATTCGTGCGGTATTTTTGCAATCGATCACCGCCGCATATGAGCGTAATGAAAATTTAGAAAACTTACTGCTTGATGACTATTTTGCTGAGCAGCTTAATAAATATCAACAAAATTGGCGTCAATCGGTTGCTAATGCTACTTTAATGGGCATACCTATTGCGGCTATTTCATCTTCATTAGCTTATTTTGATACGATGCGAACAGCCGTTTTACCGGCTAATTTATTGCAAGGTCAACGTGATTATTTTGGCGCACATACCTTTGAACGTATTGATAAACCTCAGGGTAAAAAATACCATGTAGAATGGTCAAGCGAGCAACGTAAAATTATTGCTATTGAGTCAAACCCAAGTTAATTTACCAATATATTAAGGTATTAATATTGATAAATTAACAAGGTGGGCATTCGTTCCTCATGCTCCACCCTACAGTAGGGTGTATATGCCCACCTCATTAAATTAATACTTATTTAGGGATGATAACTATGACCGATCATTATAAACAAACACTGTCACTTGAAGCGTACAAAGTATGCCGTTTAGCGGCAACAGAGCAACCATTTTCAGGAAAATATAATGATCACTGGCTAACAGGCACTTACCACTGTGCCTGCTGCCAGCAAGCTTTATTTTTATCTAGTACTAAGTTTAATGCCGGTTGTGGTTGGCCCAGTTTTTATGCAGGTATAGATAAACAAATCAAAGAAATCTCCGATACTGCTCATGGTATGCAACGTGTTGAAATACAATGTATTCATTGCCAGTCTCATTTAGGTCATGTTTTTGACGATGGCCCTGCACCAACAGGTAAACGCCACTGTGTTAATTCATTAAGTTTGCAGTTTATTAGCGACAAATAGAATTTCAAACTACTTTAGTCGAATTTCTATAAATTTATTTTTATTATAAAGTTTGTAAGTGGTGGTGAATTATTACAACTTGCATTACAATATGCGCCGACTATTTCATCAAGCATTATTTTATTCATGCTGATTTTAGCAGTACCTTCTTTCTATCGACTGCTGTAAAAATGGATAAAAAATGACTTAACTGTTTAACCCAATTATATAAAAGGTTTACTTTATGACTTCTCATCTTGAGAAAAAATATCAAGCTAGCTGGCAAGAACGTCAAACATTTGCTGAAAATATGCAACCGCTTATTGGTCAACTGTTTAGAAATAAAGGTATCGAAATTGCTATTTATGGTCGTCCATTAGTAAATGCTGATGCTATTGATATTATTAAAGCGCACAAATCAGTGGCTTTGCATGAAGAAAGTAAATTGCGTTTACGTGAAAGTTTTCCTTTTGTTGAAGCCTTAAGCAAAATGCCATTATCACCTGCACGTATTGATGTGGGTAAACTTGCTTATCGTTATTTGTTTTTAGGTGGCGCTAATGGTTTATCTATTGAGCAATATTTAGAAAAAGAATTAACTGATATTAGTAAAAATGCTCATCCACAAGAAGCGCAAGATGTGGTTTTATATGGTTTTGGTCGTATTGGTCGTTTATTAGCTCGTTTATTAATTGAACGTGCAGGCCCTAGCTGTAAATTAAACTTACGCGCTATTGTATTGCGTCCTAGTAAAGGTGAAGATGATTTAGAAAAACGCGCTAGTTTATTACGTCGTGATTCTGTTCATGGTGCGTTTAACGGTAGTATTACTGTAGATAAAGAACATAACGTGATTAAAGCCAATGGCGCTTTTATTCAAGTTATTTATGCTAATTCGCCCAGTGAAATTGATTATACCGCTTATGGTATTGAAAATGCGTTAGTCGTTGATAATACTGGTATTTGGACTGACGAAGAGAGTTTAAGTCAACATTTAAAATCTAAAGGTGTTGATAAAGTATTATTAACCGCACCAGCTAAAGGTGACATTAAAAATATCGTTTACGGTGTTAATCAAGACATGATTTTAGCGACGGATAAAATCATTTCGGCGGCAAGTTGTACTACTAATGCCATTACACCAGTGCTTAAAGCATTAAATGATAAATTTGGTATTCGCAATGGTCATGTAGAAACTATTCACTCTTATACTAATGATCAAAACTTAATTGATAATTACCATAAATCTCCGCGTCGAGGTCGTAGTGCGCCATTAAATATGGTTATTAGTACCACAGGGGCGGCAAAAGCGGTTGCTAAAGCCTTGCCTGAATTAAAAGGGTTATTAACGGGCAATGCCATTCGTGTACCAACGCCTAATGTTTCTATGGCGATCATGAACTTAAACTTAAAAGAATCAACGTCAAAAGAAGAGTTAAATAACTATTTACGCCAAGTATCGTTAGACTCTGATTTACAAAACCAAGTTGATTATACCGCGTCTACAGAAATTGTTTCTACTGACTTAGTTGGTTCTCGTTATGCTGGTGTAGTTGACTCGCAAGCAACGATTGTTGAGGGCGACCGAGCGGTTTTATACGTATGGTACGATAACGAATTTGGTTATAGCTGTCAGGTAGTGCGCGTTATGTTAGAAATGGCGGGTATTAACGTACCTACATTACCATTACACTAATATTTTTCTAATAGCGCATATAAATTTATATTTTGAAAACACGCTACTTTTAGTGTGTTTTTTTTCGCTTAAACTTAGCATAAATTATAGCGTAAAAATTTATCAGTTAAGTAGGGCTGCGTGGTATACTTTGTGCCTTGTAGAATTTTACTCTTTAACTTACCGCTATGTTACCTCGTTTAGATCATCAAGAATTAGTTACACCGTTATATCAAAAATTTGCCCAACAATTAAAACAGCAAATACAACCGCAACGCTTTACTGGCGATATAAATATGCAGTACAGCGCGCGTTTAGCGGTGGCTACCGATAACAGTATTTATCAGCAATTACCGCAATTAGTATTGCATCCGCGTAGTAAACAAGACATTCAACTTATTACCAAACTCAGTAATGAAGCACAATTTAATGACATTAAATTTAGTGCTCGTGGTGGCGGTACAGGGACTAATGGACAAAGTTTAACACCCGGTATAGTGGTTGATTTATCTAAATATATGAACCGTATTTTAGAGATCAACGTCGAAGAAAACTGGGTTAGAGTTGAAGCTGGGGTGATAAAAGATCAGTTAAATGATTATTTACGTCCTTACGGTTTCTTTTTTTCGCCTGATTTATCTACCAGTAATCGCGCTACGTTAGGTGGCATGATCAACACCGATGCTTCGGGTCAAGGTTCTTTAGTTTATGGAAAAACCTCAGATCATGTTTTAGCGCTTGAGTCTGTATTAGCCAATGGTGATTTACTTGCTACGGCAAAAATGACCATAGATGAAGCCAAACAATTGGCTGAGCAAAACACTAGCTATGGCAAAATAGTTAAACAAGTTTTAAACAGTTGCGCAGATAACCGTGAGTTGATTTTAGCTAAATTTCCCCGTTTAAATCGCTTTTTAACGGGGTACGATCTTGAACATGTGTTTAATGATGACTTAACTGAGTTTAATTTATCGCGTTTAATTACGGGCTCAGAAGGATCGCTCGCCATTGTGTGTGAAGCCAAGCTTAATTTAACGCCAATCGCCAAAGCAAAAACCTTGATCAACATTAAATATGATAGTTTTGATTCAGCGTTACGCCATTCTCCCGCATTAGTACAAGCTAAAGCAACCTCAGTAGAAACTATTGATTCTAAAGTATTAAACCTAGCCCGTGAAGATATTATTTGGCATTCTGTGAGTGACTTAATTACCGATGTTGCTAATAAAACCATGGATGGTATTAACATGGTTGAATATAACGGTGACAGTGTTACCGTTTTGGCAGAGCAGGTGAGTCAATTAACGGCTCAATTAGATGAAGAAATAGCTACTGAAAAAAATGGCGTTATTGGTTATCAAGTAACCTCAGACTTAGCCAGTATTGGTCTACTCTATGCTATGCGTAAAAAAGCAGTCGGCTTATTAGGTAATGTTGAAGGTAATAAAAAACCATTAGCTTTTGCCGAAGACACTGCGGTGCCACCTGAGCATTTAGCCGACTACATTGGTGAGTTTCGCCGTTTACTCGACAGTTATCATTTAGATTACGGTATGTTTGGTCATGTTGATGCGGGGGTTTTACATGTTCGGCCTGCACTTGATATGTGTGATCCCAATCAAGAGAAAATATTACGACAAGTTTCTGACAAAGTAGTGGCATTAACCGCTAAATATGGCGGTTTAATGTGGGGTGAACATGGTAAAGGTTATCGTAGTGAATATAGTCCTGAATTTTTTGGTGAGACATTATTTACTGAATTAAGAAAAATAAAAACTGTCTTTGATCCTTTAAATAAAATGAACCCAGGTAAAATTTGTACACCACTGGTTTTAGATGAAGATGGACAAGACGTCCAAACAGAAAATTTAGTCTCGGTTGATGATACCAAACGCGGTTTTTATGATCGGCAAATTCCCGTAAAAGTTAAAGACTCTTTTACTGCAGCACTTGACTGTAATGGTAATGGCTTGTGCTTTAATTATGATGTTGATAGCCCGATGTGTCCATCAAGTAAGGTTACGCGTGACCGAAGGCAGTCTCCTAAAGGTAGAGCTAGCTTGATGCGTGAGTGGTTGCGCTTATTAGAACAACGCGGTGTTGATGTACTCACTTTAGAAGAAAAAGTGAGCCATTGGTCGATAAAACGCTTACTTGATAAAGTAAAAAACAGTTTAAGTGAACACAATAAAGATGATTTTTCTCATGAAGTGATGGATGCGATGGCGGGTTGTTTAGCCTGTAAAGCTTGTGCCAGTCAATGTCCTATAAAAGTAGACGTACCTGATTTTAGAGCGCGTTTTCTTAATTTATATTATTCTCGTTATAATCGCCCGTTAAAAGATCACTTAGTGGCTCATGTAGAAACACTAGCACCCATGATGGCGCTCACCCCAAGCTTAACTAATGCGGTATTGAAAACAGGACTTTATAAAAGTTTTGCTAAAAAAGTACTGGGTTATGTCGATACACCGTTATTATCAATACCCACGTTAAAGCAGCAGGTTAATCAGCAAATTAAACAGAAAAATTATCCTGAATTTGATTTAATACAACTGCAAAATTTGAGTGATGAAGAACGTCAACAGCAGGTGTTAATTATACAAGATCCCTTTACTACTTATTATGATGCGAACTCAGTCAGTAGCTTAATGGGCTTAGTTAAAGTGTTAGGTTTTACGCCAATATTAGTGCCGTTTAAACCTAATGGTAAAGCGCAACATGTAAAAGGCTTTTTAACTAAATTTGCTAAAACGGCGCAATCGGCTGCTGATTTTTTAAATCAATTACATGCCTTAAATATTCCTATGGTTGGTACCGATGCTTCATTAGTATTGTGTTATCGTGATGAATATAAACAAGTATTAGCAGAAAAACGTGGTGATTTTAGCGTGCTATTGGCACATGAATGGTTAGTTAGTGTATTACCGCTGATCAGCATTAAAGCACAGCAAAAACAAACCATTGATTATCAATTATTTGCCCATTGTACTGAAAAAACCGCCTTGCCTAAAAGTGAAGATCAATGGGTAGAAATCTTTGCTCATTTGGGTTTATCGTTAACTAAAGTTGCCGTAGGGTGTTGCGGCATGGCAGGAACGTATGGTCATGAAGCGGTAAATTATGATAATTCTAAGCAATTATTTGAAATGAGCTGGCAAGCTAAACTAGATAAATTAGCGGCTGAACAAGTGCTGGCAACGGGATTTTCTTGTCGTAGTCAAAGTAAACGCTTTGCGGGCTTACAAGCGCGCCATCCTGTGGAAGCCTTGCTTGCGGCGTTAAGCTAGCGGGAATAAATAAGCCAATTGATTAAGACAAAAACGGTGAGTTTTACTCGCTCACCGTTTTTATTGTTACTTATTTTATCATGCCTATGCAGATAACTCAGGAGTCCTTATTTAAGTCGGTAATTCTTCTGTAGGTCGACATTTATGTCGTCAAAGGCAGAATAAATGACATGAATTGATGGGCTACGTTACATGGATGTAACTTATTCGACAATGCAGGAGATGTCCTGAAGCCCAACAAGTTTACCTGAACCAAGTACATAGGCATGTATTTTATAGTTACTTATTAAGTTTTTTAGACGCTATTTTCCACCATTAGCGATAATGGCACGTGCCATTTTATCGGCCACTGATCCTGTTGGTTTATTTTCTTTATCAGCGGTGGTGAAAATAGTCATTAACGTATCATAAATTTCTTCAACTTTTTTGGTTGCCTTATCGACACTGTAGTTTTCTTCAAAGGCAATATTAATAATGCCACCAGCGTTAATAACATAGTCAGGACAATATAAAATACCTTTTTCAAGTACTGCTTGTCCATGATGTGGTGCGGCTAACTGATTATTAGCACAACCCGCAATAATTTTAGCTTTTAAACGCGTTAAAGTATTATCATTAATAGTGGCACCTAATGCACAAGGGGCATAAATATCAACGTCTTGGTCATATATTTCATCTAAACCAACCACCGTTGCGCCAAGCTCTTTTTCTGCTCTAGTTAAGCTATCTTGATTAATGTCGGTAACAATCAATTGCGCGCCTGCTTTATGTAGCAATTCACATAAACCATAGCCAACACTACCTAACCCTTGCACCGATACTTTTAGATTAGTTAAATCATCACGATCAAACTTATATTTTACTGCGGCTTTTATACCTAAAAAGGTGCCTAATGCGGTAAATGGTGAGGGATCGCCACTTTTACCTTCGGTGCCAGTTACAAAAGGCGTTACCGTATTCACAATAGCGATATCACCCGTATTAATATTAACGTCTTCAGCGCTAATATAACGGCCATTAACATTGTTAAGTGCTTGGCCAAAGGCTTTAAATAGTGCCTCAGATTTAATGGTTTTAGCATCGCCAATGATCACCGACTTACCACCGCCCATCGATAAACCAGCCATCGCATTTTTATAGGTCATACCTTTAGATAAACGTAAAGCGTCTATTACTGCTTCTTCGTCTGAAGCATAATCCCATAGACGACAACCACCGACGGCAGGACCTAATTTGGTGCTATGTATTGCAATAATTGCTTTTAAACCTGAGGCTTTATCACTACAAAATACCACTTGTTCATGATCGTCAAAATCTACTAAATCAAACAATGCCACTTTAATATCTCCACAAATTGAAGGTAAATTTAACGCTTTCGTTATTAAATACGAATTAGCTTAAATTCAGTTGTTGTAAAATTGCCCGCACCATAGCATTAAGCGTATAGTCGAGCTAGTTATTGATAAAAATTAACTTGGATAATATTGTGTTTTTTTGTGAACTAAAAAGTACATTGTAAGTATCTAAAAATACTCTTACCATAAAATGATTAACAGTTTTAAATTAAAACGTTAGTTAATAATAATTGTTGTTAATATAAAGTCATAAAAATATTACTCGTCATGGTGCTGCAGATGAGTCGCAAAAAAATTTTGCGCAATTATTAATTAGTCGCGCAGAAGGCTTGTATGAGTTATCTAACGATAATCGATTATGGGCAAATAGCTAAATCTTATTTGAATGATATAAATCTGACTACATGGTCAAATTTATTTCATAAATATTTAAGAGCGGTTATAATAGTTTGATACCTTAAAAACTATGTGACCGTTTATATTATTAGGAACGTCCAATGACTAAACATTTTATTACCGCTCAAGAATTACTTGAAGACTCTTTTCGTGTTGCTGCCAAAGTTTATGAAGATGGTTTTCGACCAGATTTTATTATTGGTATTTGGCGAGGTGGTGCTCCTATTGGTATTGCTGTGCAAGAGTATTTTGATTTTAAAGAAGTAAAAACAGATCATATTGCGGTAAGAACATCGTCTTATTACGGTATTAACCAGCAAAGTAAAGAAATTACCGTACATGGTTTACATTATATTATTGAGAATGCTAACGCAGATGATAAATTATTAATTGTTGACGATGTTTTTGATTCTGGTCGCAGCATTGAAGCGTTAATTGCACAAATAAAAAAACAAACACGTTTAAATATGCCAACTGATGTGCGTATTGCTTGTCCTTGGTATAAACCGACAAACTCCAAAGTAGATTTTGCACCTGACTATTATGTGCATGAGTCTGACGAGTGGTTGGTTTTTCCACATGAACTTTCAGGCTTAACAAGTGATGAAATTAAAGCCGGTAAAAAAGATTTAACTAATATATTAGACTTATTAGTTTAAACGCTAACCTAATTAATTTAAATAGAGGCTATTTAACCAATGATGACATTACGATTGGCGAAGAGCCTTTTTTTTATAAACATATTTTTTAGTACTTTTACTTTTAGCGTATTTGCACAAACTAGTCATAGTGAATTAACTCAACAACCAATAAAAACTCCTGTTATTTTAATTTCACTTGATGGTTTTGCGCAAAACTATTTAACGCAATATCCAACGCCTAATTTACACCAATTAATGCAAAAAAGCTTAGTGGCAAAAGCGTTATTGCCCATTTATCCGAGTAAAACCTTTCCTAATCATTTATCTATTGTTACCGGTGTTTACCCTAATAAACACGGCATTATTCATAACAAGTTTTATGATCGAACATTAAATGAATTTTATCATTTAGGTGCTGGAAAAGATCAGCCTAAATGGTTAAAAGCTAAACCTATTTGGACACGAGCAGAGCAACATAATATTAAGTCGGCTATTTATTTTTGGCCAGAATCAGAAGCAAAAATTGAGGGCGTTTTACCTAGTTTGTTCATGCCTTATAATAAAAAAACACCTAATTTAACCCGAGTTAATAAAATAATAAACTGGTTAAGCTTACCTCTTAAGCAAAGACCGCAGTTTGTGGCTGGCTATTTCTCACTTGTTGATAGCGCAGGTCATCATTTTGGTCGTGGCTCTGCCGAACTAGCAAGCGCGATTAAAAAAACAGACCATTTAATGGGCGTTTTAGTCGCTAAATTAAAACAACAGCTAGGAAATAATTTTGATCTGATCATAGTGTCAGATCATGGCATGGTACAAATACCTACTAATGCCGTCATTAATTGGCAAGATCAATTAACTAAAAATACCGAGGCAATTATTGTCAACGGAGAAACGCAATTATTAATTTATGCTAAAAGCACCAAGAGTATTGAGATATTAAAACAACACTTTATTGCTAAAGCTAAGGGACAATATAACGTTTTTAGCCAAGCAAATTTTCCTAAACATTGGCATTGGCAAACCATGACGGCACGCACCCCAGATTTAATTATTGATGCTAATGTTCCGTATGTATTTAAACCCCAAAAAGGCGATATAAATAAAGCAACGCATGGTTATGACGTAACGAAAAGTAGCGATCTTAATGCTATTTTTATTGCGTATGGTAAACATTTTAAAGCAGGGCAACACATTAACGCTTTTGAAAACATTAATATTGCTCCGCTAATATTGCATTTACTGAATATTAATGATGCAAAACACCTTGACGGCTCATTCTCACTATTTTTACCCTATTTACAATAAATTACCCTGCGATTGCGACATTTTATAGGTTTTAAACTTGTAGGGTACGAAATGCTTACATTATAAATTCAGTTATTTTTAGTTTTATTGATATAACTGTTATTATTTACTTGACCATGCGGTCAACTTTAGTGTAAAAATAACATATCTACTAAATAAGTTATTTTGAGTGAGCTGATGTCAGCAGAAAATAATATAGAAACTAGCGACAAGAAAGCAAGTGATTCGATAGATTGGCAAAATTTACACAAAAAAGCGCAACAGGTAAGCGAATGTGCTTATGCACCCTATAGTAATTTTAAAGTAGGGGCTGCTTTATTGTCTGAACAAGGACAAGTATTTACGGGCTGTAATGTTGAAAATGCTTCTTATGGCTTAACAGTTTGTGCTGAACGAAATTGTATTGCCACAGCCGTTGCACAGGGTACAACACAAGTTTCAGCCTTAGTAGTTTATACCGCGCAGCAACAGTTAACTTCACCTTGTGGCGCATGTCGACAAGTGATCGCTGAATTTATGGCTCCAGAGGCTATTGTTAGCTTGGTTAATCATTTGGGCGACAGCCAACAATGGCGTGTAGCTGATTTATTGCCCGCTGCCTTTACTCCACAAAATTTAAAAAATTCTGCTGATAATTCGTCAGTTACCTAACTTAATTTTAATTCTTAATTCCTAACAAGGAAGATTTATTTATGTATATTCCACAAGATATTATTCGTACTAAACGTGATAAAAAAGCATTAACCGAAACACAAATAAATAACTTTGTAGATGGTTTAGTGACACAAAAATTTACCGATGCACAAGTTGGTGCAATGGCGATGGCTATTTTTCAAAATGGTATGCAAAATCAAGAAAAAGTCGCTTTTACACTCGCTATGATGAATTCTGGTACTGTGCTTAATTGGCAAAACTTTATTGATGGTCCTATTGTAGATAAACATTCTACTGGTGGTGTTGGTGACAAAGTAAGCTTAATGTTAGCGCCTATTGTTGCGGCATGTGGAGCTTATGTGCCGATGATCTCTGGACGTGGCTTAGGTCATACTGGCGGTACATCAGATAAACTAGAATCTATTCCAGGTTTTAATATTCACCCTTCACTTGATCATTTTCGCAACACCGTAAAATCCATTGGTACTGCCATTATTTCACAAACAGATGATTTAGCACCAGCGGACAAACGTTTATATTCTATTCGTGATGTTACCAGTACGGTTGAGTCTATCGAACTTATTACTGCGTCAATATTATCGAAAAAATTAGCAACAGGTTTAGACTCATTAGTGATGGATGTTAAAATTGGTAACGGCGCGATGATGACCTCATTAACCGATGCACAAGCACTAGCACAAAGTATTGTTGATGTTGCCTGCGGTGCAGGGGTAACTACTAGTGCTTTAATTACCGATATGAATCAAGTGTTAGGGCAAACAGCGGGTAATGCAGTAGAAATAATCGAAACGGTTGATTATTTAACTGGAGAATATCGAGAAGCACGTTTACATCAAGTGGTGATGGCATTAGCAGCACAAATGTTGGTTGCGGCAAAAATAGCGATAAACAGCCAGCAAGGACGTGATTTAGCACAAAGTGCTTTAGATAGTGGTAAAGCGGCAGAAATATTTGAAAAAATGATCGCGGCCTTAGGCGGTAGTAATAACTTTTTAACTACTTATAAAGAAGAACTCACCAGCGCCAAGGTAATAAAAAATATTCATGCCAAGCAAGCTGGCTTTATTACCGCAGTACAAACCCGTGATATTGGTATGGCTGTGGTTACTCTAGGTGGTGGGCGTTTAGATCATCATCAAAGTGTCGATCATAGTGTTGGTTTTACTAATATATTACCCAAAGGTACGCAAGTTAATGTTGGTGATGTTATTGCTAAAGTTCATGCTAAAAGTGAAGATGATGCTGATAAAGCAATCGAACAATATTTGCAGGCAACTGAAATATCGGCAAAAATTGTAGAAATAGAGCCTGTTATTTATCAATCAATTACCTAATTGACTGTTGATGTTTAGGATGATTTTTATAATGGTCATAAAGTTGTCATAAAGTAAAAATTTATTTTAATCGTTTTCAACTGCTTAGCTAGTTAATGCGTTTTTTTATTAAAACAGCGTTGCTAAAATCATTATTTTTGACTATTTATTATAGTGTACTTAAAAAGTACATACATACTCATTCAACTTGAAGATGTAGGAACCTTATATCTTCAAGCCGAATAGGTATAAAATAAATTCAGGAGAAAAATGAATGATGAAACGGCAAAAGCGTGATCGTCAAAGTCGGGCGTTTTCACGAGGTTATCAAGCGGGTATAGCAGGGCGTTCTAAAGAAATTTGTCCATATCAAAACACAGAAATAAAATCAGAATGGTTAGGTGGTTGGCGCGAGGCCATTACCGATAAACAACAAGGTCTTTTCAAGTAACATCATTATATTGCGACACAGTAAATTAATAATACCAAGTCAGTTTTGTCTTGGTATTTTTTTGCCTGAAATTTCAATTTGTAACAAGGATTGTCGTATGTAAGCTTTTGTAAAGCTACTTGTGTATTTAGGGACTTCACTCGTAAAATAATTATTAAATTATATTAAGTCATATAAATTTTTTAATTTAAGCTGCAAATTCGGATTAAAAGTGCCAATAAAACACAATAAAATACTAACATTTAATAACTCATTAAAAATAAGCTTAGCGACTAGCATACTTATTTTACTTTCTGCTTGTGCGACTAAGCTTGATCAAAATAATAAGCTAGAGAGTAAACCAACACAGGGGATCAGTGGTGAGCTAATCGTTAAAGCAAGTGAATTAGTGGTTCCTCAACAGTGGTCAAATTTATTAAAACAGCTTGATGCTAGTGATAACTGGTTACAAAACTTTAATGATCCATTATTAATTAATACCGTTAAACAAGCGCTAAACCATAATTTTGAATTAAAACAGCAAGCACTTTCGGTCGATATTAAAAAACGACAACTATTGAATGCAGGCAGTCAATTTTGGCCTGATTTATCTGCTTCATTGTCAACTGGACGACGAAAAAGCGAACAAGTAAGTAATAGTGCTTCGCTTTCATTAAAGAGTAGTGTTGAGTTTGATCTTTGGGGAAAGTTATCGGCAAATGAGCAAAAAGCTAATGCTGAATGGTTAGCACAACAAGCTAATTTTGAACAAGCACAGCAACAACTCGTTGTTAATACCGTCAATGCTTGGTATAACGCAGTAGCTGCCGAAAAACAATTACAATTAAATCAACAGCGTAGTAAAAATACCCGACAAAATTTAGCGATAATTGAGTCAGGTTATAAACAAGGAATTAATAGTTCACTTGATGTTTACTTAACCCGTAATGAATTAAATAGCGCACTAGCGCGAGTGGCACAATTAAAACAAAATTTATTGTTAGCTAAGCGTCAATTAGAATCATTATTAGGAAAATATCCTGATGCCAGTATTATCTTATCAGCAAAGCTAGTTGATATTTCTGCTGAAATATCATTAGAAACGCCGTCTAAAATTATTCAACAAAAACCAAATTTACGCGCAAGTTGGTATCAGTTGTTAGCGAGTGATGCTCAATTAGCTTTTACCCATAAACAACGTTTTCCTAGTTTTACCCTTTCTGCCTCACTTAGCGATAGTCAACAAAACTTAACTGATTTGCTTTCTGGTTCGTCATTGGCTTGGTCATTATTAGGAAATATTTCAGCTCCCTTGTTTCAAGCGGGGCGATTAAAAAATAATGAAGACATTGCACGCTTAACCTTACGTCAACAAGAGCAAAATTATTTAGCAGTGGTTTACCAAGCTTTTAGTGAGGTAGAAAATGCTATTACAGCAGAAATTTCATTACAACAGCAAGCAATATTACAAGAGCGAGCAGGTAAAAATGCACAAGCGGCTTATAAATTATCGTTTGAACAATACCAGCAAGGATTGATTGATTACAGTACGGTGTTAGATGCGCAAAATCGCTGGTTTGATGCGCAAAGTAGCGTTATAGATATTAAAAATAAATTAATTACTAATCGCGTTAATTTAAATTTAGCTCTGGGTGGTCGTTTCTCTAATTCGCTCAGTCAATCGTAATTCATGCAAGCTAGAGTTAACACACAACATATTTCTGAAACATTGATCATAAAAGTAGTTATTTAATGAAATTTATTAGTAAAAAACACCTTAAATCTGGGATTATTATTGTTATTACCATTATTTTGGTAAAACTTATCATGGTAAATCCGCCTAAAAACCATCGCGGTCGTCCAGCTCAAGTGGCGAAAATGGCAGTGCAAATAAAAAATTTAGCACCACAAAATTATCAAATTAAAATAGCTAGCTTTGGTACGGTTAAACCACGTACCCAAAGTGCCTTGGTAGCACAAGTTTCGGGACAAATTACCAGTATTAGTGATCACTTTCGTGAAGGAGGATTTTTTGAAAAAGGTGAAATATTAGTCACAATTGATGCGCGAGATTATCAAGCGGAATTAAAAATAGCGCAAGCAGAAATTTTAAAAGCACAGCAAAATTTATTCGAAGAAAAAGCACGAGTAAGCCAAGCAAAACAAGATTGGCAACGTTTAGGCAATGGTGAAAAGGCGAGTATATTAGTGTTGAGAAAACCACAATTAGCGGCGGCTGAGGCGCAGGTATTGTCGGCACAAGCTAAATTTGATAAAGCACAATTATCGCTTGAGCGTACAAATATTGTTGCCCCGTACTCTGGGCGAATATTAACGAAGCAGGTAGATATTGGTCAGGTGGTGTCAATGAATAGTAAATTAGCAGAAGTTTTTGCCACCGACAGCGTAGAAATTCGCTTACCTATTCATAATAGTGATTTGCGTTTTATTAATTTACCAGAACAATATAGTCAAGCCCATTTAAATAGAGAAAAATTAAATGAAGATCAAGTCGCAGTACGTCGTGAAAGTAAAGTAGCTTTTCGTTCTGACCTTGCTCCAAATCAACGTTGGCAAGGAAAACTAGTACGCACTGAGGGTTCTATTGATAGTAACGCACAGCAACTTTATGTTGTCGCTAAAATTGCCGATCCTTTTAAACGTAGGACTAAAAGCGTAAATAATAGTGAAATTAGCATAAAAATAGGACAATATCTTGAAGCTAAAATATCAGGAAAACTATTAAAGCAAGTATTGGTTATTCCTAATACCAGTATTTATCAAGGCAGCTATGTTTATATTGTTGAAAAGGGCGTGTTAAAACGTCAAGAGATTGAAATATCTTGGCAAAATGATAAAAACGCCTTAATTGCTAGTGGTTTAACTTTTGGACAACAGTTGCTTACAACATCGCTTGGACAAGTAAGCTCTGGTACGGCGGTGAAAATACTGTCGGAACAAGCCACTAAAAAACGTGCGCGTAATAAAAAAATCAGCAACAAAATTTCAACCCTAAAAAATAATCAAAAATCAGGTAAACAATTATGATCGCTTGGTTTGTAAAAAATACGGTTGCTGCTAATTTATTAATGATCACCATAGTTTTAGCGGGTTTATTTAGCTTATCAACCAAAATACCGTTAGAAGTTTTTCCTTCATTTACCACCGATCGTATTAGCGTGAAGGTGTTGTTGCGTGGCGCTACTCCCGAAGATGTTGAACAAGGCGTTACTATTCGCATTGAAGAAGCGGTACAAGACTTAGACGGTGTTGAAAAAATTACCAGCAGTTCAACCGAAGGTTTTGCGTCGGTTATTATTGAAGTAACCTCAGGCTATGATGAACGCGATATGCTGGCGGATATTAAAAGTCGTGTTGATGCCATTAATACCTTTCCTGTTGATGCTGAAAAACCTATTGTTGCGTTAGCACAACGCAAACAAAATGTGATTTCAGTCACTTTAGCTAGTGAGCATGGTGAAAAAGAAATTCGTGAATATTCGCAACAAATTAGTGATGATTTATTAAATATTTCGGGCATTACGCAACTGTCGCTAAGTGGTATTCGTAATTATGAAATTGCCATTGAAGTTTCGCAAGACAAGTTACAGCAGTATCATTTATCACTACAGCAAATCAGTCAAGCTATTGCTAATTCAAGTGTTGATATTTCTGCAGGTAATATTAAAACCCGTGGTGGTGATGTGTTAATTCGCTCAAAAGGGCAGGCATATCGTAAAAATGATTTTGCTAATATTGCAGTAACACAAAATGCTGATGGTTCTATTTTACGTTTACAAGACATTGCTATTATTAATGACGGTTTTGAAGAAACACCAGTTCGCACTCGTTTTAACGGTAAGCCTGCGGCATTTATTGACGTTTACCGCATTGGTAAACAAAGCGCGATAGAAGTTGCTGATAAAGTAAAAGAGTATATCGAACAAAAACAGCAAAGTTTACCGCAAGGTTTTGAGCTTAGCTATTGGGATGACGACTCACGTATTGTTAAAAATCGTATTGCCACATTAACCTCTAATGCTTTTCAAGGGGGAATTTTAGTACTCGCGCTACTAACACTTTTTTTACGCCCCGCCATTGCCTTTTGGGTGTTTTTAGGGATACCCGTTGCTTTTTTAGGTACATTTATCGTTATGCCATTTTTTGGCATTACCTTGAATATAATTAGCCTATTTGGTTTTATATTAGTGCTTGGTATTGTGGTAGATGATGCGATAGTGACAGGAGAAAATGTTTACACACATTTACTTCATGCTGAATCAGGCGAGCAAGCCGCGATAAATGGCACGTTAGAAGTAGCAACTCCAGTAACCTTTGGGGTATTAACGACTGTTGCTGCTTTTATGCCATTAGCCTTTATCGATGGTGCCCGTGGTGCTATTTTTGCGCAAATTCCTATTGTGGTTATTCCCGTGTTAATTTTTTCATTAATCGAGTCTAAATTTGTGTTACCCGCGCATTTAAAACATATTAAACTACGTCATGAAAAAGGCACAAAACCCTCTAAATTTGAACAATTTCAACACCGTTTCGCAGATGGCTTTGAGCAGGCGATATTAAAATATTATCAACCGATATTAAAACTCTCACTCAATAATAAATTAACCACATTAAGTATTTTTATCTCTATGTTTGTGCTGATCATTGCTTTATTAATGAGTGGTTGGTCTAAATTTGTATTTTTCCCGCGTGTCCCTAGTGAAACCGTACGTGCAAACTTAACTTTACCTGCTGGGACACCGTTTGAAGTAACCAATAAATACATTATTGCGATGTCAGATAAAGCTGAGCAGTTAAAAGAGAAATATACCGATGCTGAAACGCAAAAAAGTATTATTTTAAATATATTAGCCATTACTGGTGGTCGTGGCGGACAAGCGAATAAAGGTGGAGTGCGTTTTGAACTGATCCCACCGGAGCAACGTCATACTAAAATAAGCTCGCAAAAACTGGTGCGTGAATGGCGTAATATGATCGGTGTTATTCCGGGTGCGGAAAGCTTAACGTTTCGTGCTGAAATAGGACGCTCGTCTGATCCTATTGATGTGCAATTAAGTGCGACCTCATTGATCACTTTAAAAGAAGTGGCAAATAAGGTTAAACAGCGTTTAGCCACTTATCCTGCGGTGTTTGATATTGCCGATAGTTTATCTGACGGTAAACAAGAACTGCAAATTGAGTTAACTAAACAAGGTTTAGCGTTAGGATTAACTCGTGTTGAAATTTCAAGACAAGTGCGTAGTGCTTATTTTGGCGCGCAAGCGCAACGTATTCAACGGGGTCGGGATGATGTTCGCGTTATGGTGCGTTTACCACTAAATGAGCGCAATTCAGTTGCACAATTAAAACAAATGCTTATTCGTACACCAGACGGTGGTCAAGTACCACTAGCGCATGTGGCAATATTAAAAGCAGGACAATCGCCTTCAGCGATCAACCGTATTGATCGCTATCGCACCGTTAATGTGAGTGCAGATGTTGATAAAAAGAATGCCAATATGACGATATTACAAGCTGATTTAAAACAATATTTAGATGAACTTATAGGCCAATATCCAGGCGTGAGTCATTCGTTAGAAGGTGAAGCAAAAGAACAACGTCAATCTTTTAGTTCGCTACAATGGGGTTTACTTATTGTTTTGTTTGTTATTTACGCGTTATTAGCGATCCCATTTAAATCATTTTTACAGCCATTGATTGTGATGAGTATTATTCCTTTTGGTTTTATTGGCGCGATGTTAGGGCATTGGATCATGGGAATGAATTTAACCATAATGAGTTTACTGGGTATGTTAGCGCTCGTCGGTGTTGTCGTTAACGACTCACTAGTGCTGGTTGATTATATTAACAAAAAAAGACAGCAAGGCATGGAGCTAATGAGTGCCGTTACTTTGGCAGGTACCGCGCGTTTTCGCCCAGTAATGCTGACTAGTTTAACCACTTTTATTGGTTTAATGCCGCTGTTATTTGAAAAGTCTACCCAAGCGCAATTTTTAATTCCAATGGCGGTATCATTAGGTTTCGGTATTATTTTTGCCACTTTTATCACCCTTTTATTAGTACCCATTAATTATGTTTTAATGGATAAAGTTACGGTGTGGTTTAAAAATAATTAGTTTGATATATCTAAAAGAGTTTTATTGTATAAAATATACTATAATTTTTAAAGCAGTGGAGGCTTAAATTTTTGTAAATATAACGAATAGCATAAACAAAATAATTAATGATTTATTAACATAAGTAACTAAGGTAGGATATTTTTTACAATACATATTTTTATTGTGCATATATCATTTATTCAAGGAGACAAGGATTGAAGAAGCTAACCTCATCTAAATTAAAATCACCTAAACTAATCGTGAATAAAGTGAATAAAAATATTAGACTTGCACTTTACGTTGCTGTAATTGCTACCTTAACAGCATGTTTAGGAAGTAAACAATATTCTAATACAGCCGAAGTAATAAATAACCATTTAGCTAATACGCCGATAAAACCAAATAAAATAGTGACTAGTGTTACCGATAAACGTCAATATTTGTCGATTATTTTACCTAATCAATTACAAGTGATATTAATCTCAGATCCAACGGTAAAAAAATCAGCGGCAGCATTAAGTGTGGCGGTAGGCTCTTATCAAGAGCCTAATGGGTTTGGTGGTTTAGCGCATTACTTAGAACACATGCTTTTTTTAGGCACAAAAAGTTACCCAAAAGTAGGGGATTACAGTGTTTTTTTAAGTCGTAACGGCGGTTTTGATAATGCCTATACGCAAGTCGATCATACCAATTATATGATGACGGTAAATAATAATGCTTACCCTGAAGCATTGCATCGTTTTAGTGGTTTTTTCTATGAACCCTTATTAAGCGTTAAATATGCTGATAAAGAACGTAATTCAGTTAATTCAGAATGGACGATGAAAAGCCCTGATGATGAGGTTATTTTAGAGCAATTAAATGGTACTACACTCAATCCTAATCACCCTATCTCACAATTTAACTGGGGGAATTTAGAGACGCTTAGCGATCATGGTGAGCGTAAATTGCAAACGCAATTGGTTAATTTTTATAATAAATATTATTCCGCTAACATTATGAAAGCAGTGCTTATTAGTAATTTGCCCATAAGCGAATTAAAAAAATTAGCAAACACCTATTTTGCGGTCATTCCGAATAAAAATATCGCTAAACCGCAAGTAATGGTAAGCGCGGCCACACCAGCACAATTGAAAAAAATTATTCATTACTTACCACAAACAGATATGAAGGCATTGTCTTTAAAATTTGTTATTACTGATAATAGCGATCAATTTGCGCTTAAACCCAATAAATATGTGAGCTATTTATTAAATAATGAAATGCCGGGAGCGCTTGCACCAACCTTACGTAATATGGGACTAATTGAAAATTTATCTTCTTATGTGCATCCAACTGAATATGGTAATTCAGGTAATTTTTCTATTGAAGTTAAATTGACTGAACAGGGGGTTAAAAACAAAGATAAAATTATCGGTGTAATTTTTAAATATATTGATTTGATCAAAAACAAAGGGATTGATCAAAAATACTTTACCGAAATTAAACAAAGCTTAAATAATAGCTTTCGCTTTAAAGAAAAAATTGCTGATTATGCTTATGCGTGGGATATTGCGGCAGAATTACAATTTAAGCCAACTAATTATGTGCTAAGTGGTGATTATGAGTATCAACACTTTGATAGCAAGGCTATTAGTAATGTCTTGGCACAATTAACTATTGATAACGTGCGTATTTTTTATATTGATAAAAAACAACCTGTTAATAAAAAAATGCACTTTTTTAAAGGGCAGTACAGTGTTGAAGATATTACGGTCAATAAAATAGCTTCTTGGCAGCAAGCCGCTGCTAAGGTTGAGTTAAACTTGCCAGCAACAAATAGCTTAATGCCCAAAAACTTTGCTTTAGTAACGGCTAAATATACAAATAAACCTAAAGCTTTAATTAATGAAGCTGGTTTAAATTTATATTTAGGGCATTCACGTTATTTTAAACAACCTAAAGGCTCCTTTATTGCTAATTTTAATAGTAGTTTAAATGATAAATCGCCTCGTAATGCGGTTATGGCCGCTTTATTAGCTAAAGGACTTGATTTGGCGTTAATGCCTTTAAAAACAGAAGCCTTAGCGGCAGGAATGAGGTTAGATTTTTACAATAGCAAAGGGGTGACGTTAGTCGTTGATGGCTTTACCGATCAACAAGAAAATTTGCTTGCTAGAACTTACAATATTATCCGCAGCTATCAACTTTCAGAAAATGAATTAGCTAATTTAAAAGCGGCTTACCTTTCAGAAAAAGCCAGCGCGAAGAAAAAAATGTTACTGCGTCAGTTGTTCCCTAATTTATCTTTGCTGATGAATTTAAGTTCTTTTGGCGATAAGTCGTTATTGGCCGAAGTAAAAGGGATCAGTATAAAAGAAATAACAGCATTTCGTGATCAATTATTACAACGTACACACTTAAATATTTTTGCTTTTGGTAATTATAGTGAACAGCAAGCAATAAAAAATGCTCGTTTATTAAAAAGTTTATTACCGAAAAACCGTCAATATGCGAAGTTGTATCAAGAAGCACTATTTCATCCGCAAGCCGGTACGGTAGTTAATTGGCAACAAGAAGCTGATTTAACTGATATGGCTTTTGTTGATGTGCTTTTACAGCCGTTATCGGTAAAGCAACATGCTAGTGTTAAAGTGTTGAGCCAAATACTCAGCCCAGCTTTATATAACCAAATACGCACAGAGGAACAACTGGCTTACGCGGTTGGCTTTTTTAATCGAGTATTGCCTGATCAATTAATGATGGGCTTTTATATTCAATCATCAGTCAAAGGACCTGCCGCCGTAGCAAAGCGTATTGAATTATTTAAGCAAGGTTTTGTAAAAACATTAGCACAAATGACACCAAAAGAATTCTCGACTATAAAACAAAGTACTTTGGTAACATTAACGCAGCCACCTAAAAATTTAAATGAAGAGTCGTCTTCATTCTATCAAGACTGGCGTCAACAAAAGTTTGTGTTTGATAGTAAAATAAAACTGATTGCAGCGGTAAAAAATGTAACATTAGCCGATATTAATGGGCTTTATCAGTCATCAGTCTCCGCAAATAATTATGGTCGTGTGGTGGTACAAATGCGCGGTACTAACTTTAAAGACAAACCTTTTACTGATTTTGAAAAGGTAGAGCAAGTTGTTAATATAGATGCTTTTCATAGCAAAAGTTTATAATACTTACACTTTAGAGGTATAAAAAACCGATGATTACAATCATCGGTTTTTTGTCTAACTTACGAACAAATAACTTAAATTCTATCGTTAAACTTCATCTTTAACTGCTACTTCCTGTGCAATATTTTTATTTATTGCCGTTTGATAGGTGATTTTTTCACTAGTCGAATTTTTGAGTAATATCGATGTTATAACACCACATACCGCTAAGCTCCATACTATTACTGCGCCGGAGGGTAAATCAAACAGTGCTGAAGCGGCGAGTCCTAGTGCATAAGCACAAGCCCCTAATATAAATGCATACACTAGTTGCTTTTTACCGCTTAATTTTCGCATTACTAGCGCTGGAACTATTAAACTAGTAAACACTAAATAGACGCCAACTAATTGTACTGAAACCGTTACAGCGACGGCAAATATTAGATAAAAAGCACTCGGGAATTTATCCCCTATTTTTAGACCAAACCAGCTAAATAATAATACGGTATAAATAATTGCCGCAGGAATTAATTGCTCGTAAGATACCCATAAAATTTGTCCTACCAATAAGTCTTTTAAATGTTCACCACCATGCGGATTATTGGCAAGCAATAATAATGACATGGTTGCTGCCAACACAAAAAGCACACCAATTAATGCTTCTTGAATATCGCCAAAGCGTTTCTCTGTCCACCGTAATAACATCGCTCCTAAAATGGCCGTTGATACAGCCGCTATTTGTACTTGCCATGGAGAGCTATCCCAGCCAAATTGATCAGCAGCAATAACACCAATCCCTGCAATTTGAGCAACAGCTAAATCAATAAATATAATTCCCCGTTTTAGGACTAATCGTCCTAAAGGTACATGGGTTGAAAGTACTAATAATCCTGCGACAAAAGCAGGGCCGAGTATGGATAAGTCTAATGCTTGCCAATTCATTGTTTATCCTTATTATTGTTATTTTTTAAGGTGTTAGTCAGTAAATCAAAGGTGTTATCAAAAAGACTAAATAAATCTGTCGCCTTATCTGTACCGCCTATTGTAAAGGGTAATGTTACCGATGGGATCCCTGTGCGTTGTGATAACCACTGTGATGCCTTTTTAGATTGATAACCAGCATGAATAATAATGTCTGCGGGATTGTTTTTGAATGTTTTAACTAAATCAACCAAATGACCACTAGTTGGCGGTATTCCTGGTTTATCTTCAATGGTTGCGACTTCATTAAAGCGACCAAAGTCCATTAAGTAAGCCCAACTTTTATGTTGCACAATAATACGAATACCTTTAAGTTGTCGAGCTTGCTTTTTCCATTTACGCAGTGCTTTTTTCCAGCGAGTTAAAAACTTATCTGCTCTATCTTGATAAAAATTGGCATTATCTGGATCAATGATTTTCATGCGTTCCACCATGGCTTTTGCGACTAAAGCTATGTTTTTAGGGTTAGTTTGTATGTGCGGATTACCCGCTGCATGCACATCGCCTTGACTGCGGTCGATTACTTTAGGAATATCGAGTAATTTGACATAATTGGCGGCAAAAAAGTAACCTGGTTTGCCAATCGTTAATTTAGCATTACCGGCACGACGAACCAATAACGGTAGCCAACCTACTTCTAAATCAGCACCTGAACAGACTAATAAATCGGCATTGCGCATTTTAGCAATTAAGCTTGGTCGAGCTTGAATATGATGAGGGTCTTGCATGCCATTGGTGGCAGAAAAGGTAGTAACTTTATCACCGCCTAGTTCTTGGGCGAGTGCCTGCCATGAGGGTTCACAAGAGAACACATTAATATTAGCCGAAACAGTCGATGCTTGTACCCATAAACAGCTAGCGGCAAAAATGCTGGCAATAAATTTATATTTTGATTTCATTTTAATTATTCCTAAATTTTATTTAACGAGATAAATTATGTTGTTAAAGCATTAATTAATAAGCATGTGCACCATGCGCACCAAATGCGGCAATATATTGCAAAATAAAAACATTTTCTTTTTTACCGTTAAAATTGTTATTGTCCATTTGAAAACGTACATGACTAAATTCGCTATTGTTCCATTCGACCATGAGTGAATGTTGGATAGGGGAGTGATTAAGGTCGTCTAAGACAGAGCCTGCAAACTTGTTAGCTAAATTAGCGGATGACAAACGAGATGTTCGTATGCCAGCGCTCCATAAACGTGAAAAATGATAAACGCCTTCTAAATACCAACCATTTTGATTATGATCAATGCTGCTATTAGTTAAATTAAGATCACTAAATAAACCTTGTTCATTGCGAGCTAGATACTCACCTTGTAACTTAAATTCGTTATCAACACGGTTACCATTAGGCGCCCAGCGATAAATAAAATCGGCTATCCATAATTTACTAATACCAGTAAACGTATCACTAGCAGATGATTGTCTGTCTTTAACATCTGCATGCAAATAAGAAAGACCCGCGCGCCAACTTTGTGAAATACCAATATCGCCACCAACATGAGAAAATGCAGTCCATGTTCCTATCCCCGAATTTCCAGCACCTACCGCAGGGAAGCTGTCACCACGATAAAGCTCTATTCCTGATTCCCAAAAGACATCAGTCGGTGCTAGCCAAGTGGTTTGTATGCCATCATCACCAAACTGACCGCCTAAAAAGGCTTCATAAGGTAAAGGTCTATTAGCAAAATCATCGGTATGAGTATGTTTACTGGCTAAATAGCCAATATTGGAAAAGAAACGGCCAAACTTAACATTAAAACCATTACCCATATTTAAGGTTTGTAAATAGGCTTCTTCAATATTTGCGCCATCAGCGCCAAATGATATGGTTGTCCATGCGTAAAATTTATCATCTACATTGGTACTGATATTGAGTTCAGATTCGTCTAATTGTAGTCCTTGATTTCCTGGGCCAGCATCAGTACTTAAGTTATAACCAGGAAGTGCATAGTTGAATTTGTCGTTATAACTAACAAAACGACCATTTAATATCATCCATAAACCGGGGTTAAAGGTATTAGCCGCTTTTTTATTACCTTGTTGTGATACATCAATAGCAAGCTGTTCAATATTTTCTTGAGTATCATCATTATTATCTTCTATATCACTTAAACGTGATTCAAGTTCTGTTATTTTATCTTGGTAGTTTTGTTGGAGTTGCTGTAGCTCTTGTTTTAATTTTTTAACTGATGCCGCATCCGTTTGTTTTGCTGTTTTTTGATCAGCGAATGCTAAATTACAGGTAGCCGACCCTAATACTGCACAAAGCAGCAGGGTGATTTTATTAAATTTCATGGGATAACTTCTTAATTCATTTTATATAAGCCAACACAGTACAACTAACTTTAGTTAACGTGCTAAAAGTGTTTGTTACTGTACTTGTTTGAGTGAGAAATATTTTCAAATAGAAGTTATGTACGTGGTGGGCCGCGATTATAAAGGGTTAATTGATGAACTCTAATAATACCTTGCACATGTTGTTTAAAAACAATACTGGTTTGTATTAAAGGTGTAATAAAAACACTATCATTGAGTACAAAAGGGGTATGATTAAAATTAGTTAAACAAAGCTGACATTGATAGTCAGTGCTAATACCTTTGCTTAAATTATGTTGCTGAGTATGAACGATTGATGCATTAACAAAGAATAACCAAATGGCCAGCACAACAATCCACAATAAACGCTGCTGCGCTAATTGTTTTATTTTATGATGAGTAAGGTTGGTCATTTTATTAGTGATAATCTTAGTTTAAAATTTTTGGTTAATTTTTGGTTAATTTTTGTTATGTTATGTTATAACGTTTAGGCTTGAGTATAATAAAAAAACTTCTTTCATTTTGCAATATAAAAATATAACTCGTTTTTAAAAAATTGTTATCATTTGTAAATAACTTAAATGTAACCCTCTTAAATCATAATAAATCCAATCTAAAAAGGTAAATCTAAAAATATGAATGATGCGACAAAACAAGTCGGTTTATTAGGCGCAATAGCTATTGGTATTGGCGGCATGGTCGGCGGTGGTATTTTTGCCGTACTTGGTGAGGCAGTATCACTTGCACATGGCGCGACTGCCATTGCTTTTATCGTTGCGGGTTTTGTCGCATTGTTAACTGCATATTCGTATGCAAAACTATCGGTAGCTTATCAACAAAGTGGTGGCACGGTAGTATTTATTGATAATGCCTTTGGCCATAACCTGTTGTCTGGCAGCATTAATGTGATGTTATGGCTCAGCTATTTGGTCACTATTTCACTATATGCCACTGCTTTTGCTTCGTATGGTGAAACTTTTTTTGCAGCCAATTCTCCATGGTGGTTAAAACACGTTTTGATCTCTGTCGCCATTATTTTACCCACCATTATTAATTTAATTAGCGCGTCATTTGTCAGTAAATCTGAAACCTTTATTGTGGTGATTAAAGTTGTTTTGCTTGTCCTTATTATCGTCTCGGGGCTTTTTTATGTTGATCCTGAAAAGTTAGCACCGAATAAATGGGGTGAACCCTTTACCATTATTGCTGCGGGTATGATCATTTTTGTCGCTTATGAAGGTTTTGAATTAATTGCTAATGCGGCTAGTGATATTAAAGATCCTAACGTAAACTTACCTCGTGCTTTTTATGGCTCTGTTATTATTGTTATTTTACTTTATGTATTAATATCAATTGTTACTGTGGGTACTGTTCCCGAAGCGCAATTATTACAAGCTAAAGATTATGCGTTAGCCGTCGCTGCCGAACCTGCATTAGGCAAAATTGGTTTTACTATTGTTGCTATTGCCGCTTTGTTATCCACTTTTTCAGCAATTAACGCGACTATTTATGGTAATGCACGTTTAGGGTATGCGCTGGCGGTATCGGGAGAGTTACCAAGTTCATTAAAAAAATTAAAACATAATATTCCTGTCGACGGTATTTTAGCGACTACCATATTTAGTTTATTTATTGCTAATTCGATAGATTTAACTGAAATTGCTATTATTGGTAGTGCTGGTTTTTTACTTATTTTTGCACTCGTTAATATTAGTGCGTTTAAATTAAGAAAAAATATAAAAGCGAACAGTATTATTACCTTAATTGCATCGCTAATAAGTATTGCCGCCTTAACCACATTATTGCTGCATACCTATCATAGTAATCCTCGTGCTATTGCGGTATTTTTTGCTTTTATAGCCATTTCTATCATATTTGAAATGATTTATGGCATTTTGATCCGTAAGCATTTATTTAAACGAAAATACTTCTGTTCTTGTAATGAATAAAGCTGTACTAACGAACGTTGCCTGATAAAATAGCGCCAATTTTTTGAATAAACAAAAGTACGGTGCTGCTAAATATCGTATTTTATACCCATAGAGTGAAATTTTATGACTTTAACAACTCGATTTGCACCAAGCCCAACGGGCTACCTACATGTTGGTGGCGCTCGTACTGCCTTGTATAGTTGGTTATACGCTAAAAAAAATGGCGGTGATTTTATTCTTCGTATTGAAGATACTGATTTAGAACGTTCTACCCAAGAATCAGTAGATGCCATTATGGATGGTATGAATTGGTTAAATCTTGAATGGACACATGGTCCTTACTTTCAAACAAAACGTTTTGATCGTTATAAAGAAGTCATTGAACAATTGCTTGAGTCAGGTAATGCTTATCGGTGTTATTGTACTAGTGACGAAGTAGAAGCAATGCGCGAGGAAGCGAAGGCCAAAGGCGAAATAGAAAAATATAATGGTTTATGGCGTGATAGAACAGATTATCTTGAAGATAAACCCTATGTTATTCGTTTTAAAAATCCGCTTGACGGTGATGTTGTTATTAACGATATGGTTAAAGGTGATATTACCATTAGCAACAAACAGCTTGACGATTTAATTATTGCTCGCAGTGATGGCAGCCCAACTTATAATTTAACTGTGGTGGTTGATGATTGGGATATGAAAGTAACGCACGTAGTACGTGGTGATGATCATGTGAGTAATACGCCAAAACAAATTAATATTTTAGTGGCATTAGGCGCAGATATTCCACAATACGCCCATATTCCGATGATTTTAGGTGACGACGGTAAACGTTTGTCAAAACGTCATGGTGCTGTTGGTGTTATGCAATATCGTGATGATGGCTATTTACCCGAAGCGCTACTAAACTATTTAGTACGGTTAGGTTGGTCTCATGGTGATCAAGAAATTTTTTCTCGTGAAGAAATGATCGAATTATTTGACTTGAAAGATTGTAACCGAGCACCATCTGGTTTTAATACCGATAAGCTTATTTGGGTAAACCAACATTACATGAAAACGCTTGCACCTGACTATGTTGCTGAACATCTTAAATGGCACATGGCTGATCAAGCCATTAATACTGATAATGGCCCAAGCTTAAGTGACATTGTTAAAGTACAAGCAGAACGCGTGAAAACTTTAAAAGAAATGGCGCAAATCAGTCGTTATTTTTATCAAGATTTTACTGAATTTGATGCTAAAGCTGCGAAAAAACATCTACGACCAGTGGCTAAAGATGCCTTGCTATTAGCGAAAGCTAAATTAGCTGAAGTGACTGATTGGCAAGCAGAAACCTTGCATCAAATTATTGATGCAACCGCCGAAGAATTGAACGTAGGCATGGGTAAAGTAGGTATGCCATTACGTGTTGCCGTAACTGGTGCGGGTAATTCACCTGCACTTGATCTAACATTATCCTTACTCTCTAAAGATAAAGTATTAGCACGTATTGATTTAGCCTTAGCGTTTATTGCTGAGCGTGAAGCGCAGGCTTAATATAACTTAGGGTCTTATAACCTAGACCCTAGCCAAAATAGGAAAAGAAACCTTTTGCAATTTACCGATTTAAATTTAGACAAACGCTTACTAGCCACTATTGAACATTTAGGTTTTGATAAGCCGACAGAAATTCAACAACAGGCAATACCTGCAGCGATGAGTGGCCATGATTTAATCGCCTCATCAAAAACAGGCTCAGGTAAAACGTTAGCGTTTTTACTACCTGCGATGCAGCGCTTAATGAACAATCGTGCGTTAAGTAAACGTGATCCGCGAGTAGTTATTTTAACACCGACGCGAGAATTGGCGAAACAAGTATTTGGTCAGTTACGTTTGTTAATTGCAAATACGCAGTTTAAATCGGTATTAATATTAGGGGGAGAAAACTTTAATGATCAAGCAAAAACCCTCGCTAAAGATCCGCATTTTGTCGTCGCAACACCGGGGCGATTGGCCGATCACTTAACTCATCGGCATTTATATTTACAAGGTTTAGAGCTACTTATTTTAGATGAAGCAGACCGTATGCTCGATTTAGGTTTTAGCAAACAATTAGCCCAAATAAATATGGCGGCCGATCATCGAAAACGACAAACATTAATGTTTTCAGCAACTTTAGATCATGCACAGGTTAATGAATTTGCTAGTGAATTATTAACTAAACCGAAACGTATTGCTATTGATCATGGTCATAGTGAGCATAAAGATATTAATAAGCGTTTTTATTTTGTCGATAACCTAGCGCATAAAGAAAAGCTTCTTAATCACTTTTTAAACAATGAAACTCATCAGCAGGTTATTATTTTTACCGCCACACGTAGTGATACTGAACGCTTAGCACAACTATTAAACGAGCAAGGGTTTAATAGTGCCGCATTAAGTGGTGAATTAATGCAAAATCAGCGTAATCAAATAATGGAAAGCTTTACTAAAGGCCAACTGAAAATACTAGTGACCACAGATTTAGCCTCTCGCGGTTTAGATTTATTAAATGTGTCGCATGTGATCAATTTTGATATGCCAAAGCATACCGAAGAATTTATTCATCGTATTGGTCGTACGGGGCGTGCAGGTTCAAGTGGGGAAGCACTTTCGTTTGTTGGTCCTAAAGATTGGTTAAGTTTTAAAAATGTTGAAGGTTTTTTACAGCAAAAAATTAGTTTTGATGTGGTGGCAACTTTAAAAGCTAAATTTAATGGTATTAAAAAGAAAAAACCAGTGAAAGCCAAAAAAGTTAGTGATAAAAAAGCGCAAACTAAAAAACAAGACAAAAAACCTAAACAGCAAATTAAACAAAAAGTTAATTTTGTTAGTGACAGTGCAGGGGATTTACCGGTAATGCGCCGTAAGACAAAAATTGCTCCGCAAGATATTGAAAAACAGGATCATGGTTTAGAAGACTAGTTATGGAGAAAAGCATTAGTTATGAATTCAACGACTAGTTCAAAGAAACATACTAATGCTCAAAGGCATCTAAACAATGGCAGTTGTTTGTGTAAAAAAATAACCTTTACGGTTAAAGAATTTTTACCACGCATAGGGCATTGTCGTTGCACAGCAGGTAAATTATTCTTTAATCAGTTGTGTTAAGGTGAATGTCGTTTGTTGAGAGCCTAACTTGTTTTTTAAATACGGTAGTATGATTTCTAATTGACTGGCCAATTGCCAAGGTGGGTTAACAATAAATAATCCTGACCCTGTCATACCATATTCTTCACTGTCGGGTGTTAAACAAAACTCAACCTGTAGTACATTTTTAACATTGCTGTTGGTGAAGTCTTGCGCCATTTTATCAATTAAAGCGCGTTGTACCACGGGATACCATAAAATATAAGTACCCGTCGCGAATTTTTGATAAGCTTTAACAATCGTTTTTATTGCTTTTATGTGATCTTCTTTTAACTCATAAGGTGGGTCAATTAACACCACGGCACGTCTTGATGGTGGCGGCACTACCGCCAATACACCTTGATAACCATCTGATTGCTTTACAAAAGATTTTTTCCAACGCTGGGTAAATTCTGCCAACAAAGTAAAGTCAGTGGGGTGTAAATCAAATAAATGCGCGTTGTCTTGACGGCGTAAAATTTGTTTGGCAATGCCGGGAGAACCGGGATATAAAGAGAGTTGCTCGCTGCCAGTTTCTTTTTGATTAATGGCTTTAATTAATTCAATATAATCAATAAGGGCTTCGGGAATGTCATTAGCATTAATCAGTTTTTCAATGCCATTTTTATACTCCCCCGTTTTTTGTGCATAATCATCACTAAGCTGATACATACCAGCACCTGCATGGCTGTCGATATAACTAAAACCTTTTTCTTTACGGGTCATATAATCAAGCGTGAGCGTTAATACCGAATGTTTAAGCACATCGGCAAAATTACCCGCATGAAAGGCGTGACGATAACTGAGCATGAAAATTCCTTTATTTAAAAGATATATGTAGGAACGGTTAACCGTGAAATATTCATTTTTAAGGCTATTATAAATAACAGAACAACATAATTTTAAAAATAAAATTGGGGATAAATCCCCACCTACAATATAACGGCATTACTTAACTTACGCTTTGCTGGCTAAATATTCTTCATAAGTACCTGCGAAATCAGTAAAACCGTCTTTGGTTAGTTCAATGATACGGGTTGCTATGCTTGAAACAAATTCACGGTCGTGACTTACAAAAATCAAGGTACCTTCATAAGATTCTAGCGCCATATTTAAGGATTCAATTGATTCCATATCCATGTGATTAGTGGGTTCATCTAGCATTAGAATATTAGGTTTTTGCATCATTAATTTACCAAAAAGCATACGACCTTTTTCACCACCAGAAAGTATTTTTACTGATTTATTAATATCGTCAGCAGAAAATAATAAACGACCTAAATAACCACGAACGGCTTGTTCGTCATCCTCGGGTTGACGCCACTGACTCATCCAGTCAAACAAGGTCATGTCGTTTTCAAATTCGTATTCGTGATCTTGTCCATAATAGCCAATATTAACATTTTCAGACCAATTAAATTCGCCTGAGCTTGCTTCATAGCCAACATCATTCATTAAAGTTCGCAATAGGGTGGTTTTACCAATACCGTTTTCACCAATTATTGCAATACGTTCACCCACTTCGATTAAGGCTGAAATGTTTTTAAGTACAGGTGTACCATCAAAGCTTTTACTTAATTTTTCAATCACTAAAGCATTGCGAAAGAGTTTTTTCTCTTGTTGAAAACGAATAAACGGATTAACACGGCTTGATGCTTTTACATCTTCAAGTTGAATTTTATCTATTCGTTTTGCTCGTGAAGTTGCTTGTTTAGCTTTTGAAGCATTAGCAGAAAAACGGGCAACAAAGGCTTGTAATTCACCTATTTGTGCTTTTTTCTTGGCATTGTCAGATAATAAACGGGCGCGAGCTTGGGTAGCAGCCAACATATATTCATCGTAATTACCCGGATAAACACGTAATTCGCCGTAATCTAAATCAGCCATGTGAGTACAAACACTATTTAAAAAGTGTCTGTCATGCGAGATGATGATCATGGTTGAATCACGTTCGTTTAATATTTCTTCAAGCCATTGAATTGTATGAATATCTAAGTTGTTGGTTGGTTCGTCAAGCAGCAAAATATCGGGATCAGAAAATAGCGCTTGTGCTAATAATATTCGTAATTTAAAGCCCGGTGCAATTTCGCTCATTAAACCATAATGTTGCTCAACCGGAATACCGACCCCCATTAATAATTCGCCCGCACGAGATTCTGCACTGTAACCGTCCATTTCGGCATATTCAGATTCAAGATCGCCAACTTTCATGCCATCTGCTTCACTCATTTCGGGTAAAGCATAAATACGGTCACGTTCTTCTTTTACTGCCCAAAGTTCGGTATGACCCATAATCACGGTATCAATAACCGTATTACTTTCAAAGGCGAATTGATCTTGATGTAATTTACCTAAACGTTCGCCGCTATCAAGGGTGACATTGCCTGAGGTTTGCTCTAAATCATCACCTAAAATTTTCATAAAGGTTGATTTACCACAACCATTCGCGCCAATTAGACCATAACGGTTGCCACCACCAAATTTTTGTGAAATGTTTTCAAATAGTGGCTTAGCGCCAAATTGTTGAGTTATATTATTTGCTGTGAGCACTTTTTTATCCTATTATTTCTCGAGGCTGAACTTGTTTTAGTATCAGTATGACAATATTAATGACGTATCTAGTTAGTCGTCACGCCATCCTGACGTAGGTCAGGAGCTTGTTTATCAATTATTTACGTTGTTTTTTATTCTTTAACTTGGGATTATTATTTAGATCATCAAACTGATCTGAACTAAAGCGTGTTAACCCACGTTTTGCTTTACTATGTTTGTTAGCGCTATGTTTGTTAGCGCTATGTTTGTTAGTGCTAGAATTGTTAGCGCTATTATTGTTTTTGTTTCTATAGCCTTGTTGCTCGGCACGGCTTTCTGGTGGTACCAAACACTCAGGTTTATTACCAATTAATTTAGCTAAACCCATTTTTGTCAATGCTTGGCGAATGCTCGGCCAGTTATTGCTGTCGTGATAACGCAATATTGCCTTATGTAATCGTCGTTGAATAGCTCCTTTGGGTACTATTACGGTTTCGTTATTTTTATGAATATTTTTTAACGAATTGATTTCAGTGTGATACAAGGTGGTTGCATTGGCTAATGGTGATGGATAAAAATTTTGTACTTGATCTAATTTGAAATTATTTTCTTTAAGCCATAGCGCTAAATTCACCATATCTAAATCGGTTGTTCCTGGATGTGCGGAGATAAAGTAGGGGATCAAATACTGTTTTTTGCCCGCTAGCTTTGAATAATGATCAAACATTTCTTTAAATTCATTATAACTGCCCATCCCCGGTTTCATCATGTTATTTAAGGGCCCTTCTTCGGTATGCTCGGGCGCTATTTTTAAATAACCGCCAACATGATGTTGGGCTAATTCTTTGACATATTCAGGATCTTGCACTGCTAAATCGTAACGTACACCTGAAGCAATTAGCACCTTTTTAATACCTTTAATTTTACGTGCTTTTCTGTATAAATTAATGGTTGGGGTGTGATCGGTATCTAAATGACCACAAATAGTCGGCCAGACACAAGACGGTTTACGGCAAGTTGCTTCAGCTTTGGGCGATTTACAATTAAGTTTATACATATTCGCCGTTGGGCCGCCTAAATCGGAAATTACGCCAGTAAAGTTAGGCACTTTGGCTTTTATATCTTCAATTTCGTTTAAAATAGACTCTTCTGATCGACTTTGAATTATGCGTCCCTCATGCTCTGTAATTGAACAAAAAGTACAACCACCAAAACAACCACGCATAATATTAATTGAGGTTTTGATCATGTCATAAGCAGGAATTTTAGCTTTACCATAGCTAGGGTGTGGCACGCGTTGATAGGGTAAATCAAAAACACTATCCATTTCTTCGGTGCTTAGTGGATAAGCAGGTGGATTTAACCAAATACTGCGATCGCCATGATTTTGCATTAACGGTTTAGCCGAACCTGGGTTTACTTCTTGGTGAAAAATGCGCGAGGCATGCGCATACAGCACTTTATTGTTTTTAACTTGCTCGAACGTGGGTAAATTTATATAAGTGTATAACCACGGCTTTTTTTTATCTTGCCAGCTTTTGTTACGTAGTGAAGCAGGGTTAAAATCAGTAATATTGACTATTTGTGCTGTTTGAGTGACATCAGTAGCAAGATCTATTTGTTCTTCAGTTTGGCTATCACAAGTGTTTGGGGTGATCTCTTGATAAGGGCTAATAATAGGTTCTATTTTACCCGGCCTGTCAACATCGCGAGAATCAATACCATGCCAGCCTACTAATGCTTGTTTCGTTAAAAAGGCACTGCCGCGTACATCGGTAATGGTTTTAACATCGTCACCACGGGCAATGCGGTGCGCTATTTCAACTAAAGGACGTTCAGCATTACCATAAATTAACAAATCGGCTTTTGAATCAAACAAGACTGAACGGCGTACTTTATCTGACCAATAGTCATAATGAGCAATACGGCGAAGGCTAGCTTCTATGCCGCCAATAATAATAGGCACGCCTTTATAAGCTTCTTTACAGCGTTGGGTATAAGCAGTTACAGCTCTGTCTGGGCGTTTACCGCCCTCATCATTGGGAGTATAAGCATCATCATGACGCATACGGCGCTCGGCAGTATAGCGGTTGATCATTGAGTCCATATTGCCCGCAGTAACACCAAAAAATAAATTGGGTTTACCTAATTGCATAAAAGCATCTTTAGAATGCCAATCAGGTTGAGCAATAATACCAACCCTAAAACCTTGTGCTTCAAGCATTCTACCAATAATCGCCATACCAAAGCTGGGATGATCAACATAAGCATCACCCGTAACAATAATTATATCGCAGCTATCCCAACCCAATTCGTCCATTTCAGCACGAGACATAGGTAAAAATGGTGCAACACCATAACATTCAGCCCAATATTTAGGGTAGTCGTATAGCTTTTGCTCGGGTAATGGGATCATCTACTCTCTTCACATCAATCCTGATGAAGATCAGGATATATCATAAAATTAGGCGCGCGATTATAACAGTAATCCCAATAAGGTGCGAATGAATTATTTTACCGTAGCTATTCGTTTATTGGTCGAAAAAGCTTACACCTAAAGGTTAATTAAATGTAGACTAAATTTGCCAAAACTAAATAGCCTTAGTATAAAAGGGCGTAATAAAAATTCTCCCAACCTAAATTTAGATAATAAAGACTTAACTTATGAAATTAAAAATTATTGCCGCTGCGATAAGTTTTTCGCTAGTCGCGTGTGCATCGACCACAACTGCACTTAACACTAATAACAGTGAAAATATTAATACACCGCCAGCTAAAGTAGCCACTATGCCTGCACTTCATAGTAATGCTAGTGAGGTGATCACCTTAGAACAAATTATGGCAAATCCTGATTGGATGGGGCGTTCACCACAAGCTTGGTATTGGGGTGATGATAATGAAACGGTGTTTTACCAACAAAAACGTGTAGGCAACCCCTTACGTGATCTTTATCGTTTATCAACCAATGGTGTTAGCGAAAAAGTTGCTTTGGCTAAGCTACATATTGCGGCTGATCGTAACGCTGTTGATAATAGCGACCATAGTAAGCAAGTTTATTTATTTAAAAACAATGTTTTTGTTAAAAATTTAGTTTCGGGTAATGTTCAACAACTAACCAATACATCGGCAGCTAAAAGTGATGTGATGTTTTTAACCAATGGTAATGTTGCTTACCGTATTGGTGATGTTTTTTATGCTCAAGATATTAAAAGTAATGAAATAATTGAGCTTTTTAATTTAAAAATGACTGCAAAACCACAAGGTTTTAAAGCGCCAGAGACCTATATAGCTAAAGAACAAGCCAAGCTAATTAATTATATCGCTCTTAATGCGCGCAATACAAAATTACGCGAGCAACAAGATCAACAATTAATGACTCAAAATGAGTCACTTACCCATAAAGCGTTTTACTTTGGTAAAGGTAAACAAGTGGTTTATGCTAGTTTATCGCCAACAGGTAAACATTTATTAGTCAGTATTAGTGATGCCAAACCAAGTCGTAACGATAGTGATATTATACCTAAATATATCGCTAAAAATGGTCATATAATTACGGCAAAAGTACGTTCACGAGTCAGTGATAACCGTCAATACAGTGAACAGTTATTTATGCTTGATGCACAAGCAGGTAAAAAAACAGCCTTAGATTACAGCGTATTACCTGACTTTGATAAAGATGTATTAGCTAGTGTTAAAACAGAAAATTATCAACGTGAAGGCAAAAAATACACGAGTAAAAAACAACCCCGCAATATTGCCGTGATTGAAAGTTGGGATCCTATTCAATGGAATGCAAAAGGTGATACCGTCGCGGTAATGCTAGAAGCGTGGGATAATAAAGATCGATGGCTTTCTACGGTATCGGTAAATACACCTAAATTAATTAACCAACATCAGTTACATGATGATGCATGGATCAACTGGAATTTTAATGAATACGGTTGGTTAAATAATAGCAATAGTTTATATTTTTTGTCTGAACAAAGAGGCTACTCACAGCTTTATACAAAATCGCTTAACGGTAAGGTGAAGCAATTGACACATGGCAACTTTGAGATAAGTGATGTTACTTTAGGCAATAAAGCACAAAAACTATTCTTTAAAGCGAATAAAAAACATCCTGGTATTTATGAAATTTATCAAGCTGATGTCAATACAGGAAAAATCACCGCGTTAACCAATTTAGGTGGTATGAATGATTATGCGTTAAGCCCCGACAATTCAAAATTGTTAATTCAACATTCAACCATTACTATGCCGCCAGAGCTTTATGTGCAAGCCACGCAAAAGGGCGCAACGGCTAAACAATTAACCCATACAGTATCGAAAAAATTCTTGTCTTATCCTTGGGTAGCTCCGACGGTAGTTGCTATTGCATCAACGCATAAACAAGAGCATCAAAATCAACCTATTTATTCAAAAGTGTATTTACCAAAAAACTTCGATACTAAGGTTGATAATACAGGGCAGCAAACTAAAAATCGTGCCGTGATGTTTAGTCATGGTGCGGGTTATTTACAAAATTCTCATTTGGGTTGGTCTGGTTATTTTCGTGAGTACATGTTTCATAGCATGTTAGTACAACAAGGTTATGTTGTTATAGATATGGATTATCGTGCGAGTGCGGGTTATGGGCGCGATTGGCGTACTGCTATTTATCGCCACATGGGTAAACCTGAAGTAGAAGATATGCGTGATGGGGTTAATTGGTTAGTAAAAAATGCCAATGTTGATAGAAACCGTATTGGCACTTATGGCGGCTCGTATGGTGGATATTTAACGCTAATGAGTATGTTTACCGCGCCAGATTTATTTCAGTCAGGTTCAGCATTACGTTTAGTTTCTGATTGGGCTTATTATAATCATGGTTATACCTCAAATATTTTAAATACACCTAAAGATGATGCCATTGCTTATGAACGTAGCTCACCTATTTATTTTGCTCAAGGGTTAGAAAAACCATTACTGATCAACGCGCCAATGGTGGATGACAATGTGTTTTTTCAAGATACCGTGCGCTTAGTGCAACGTTTAATTGAGCTAGAAAAGCAAGACTTTGAAACGGCAATTTATCCCGTTGAACGTCATGGTTTTGTTCAACCGAGTTCTTGGTTGAATGAGTATCGTCGTATTTATAAATTGTTTGAAAATACGCTTTAGTTTTGTAGGTCGCCGCTTGCCGCGACAAAATGCCGCTGACATCACATGGATGTGATTTTTAGAATATATCACTATTGTAAATGCGGCATTTTATTTTTCCATCGTGCTAAAATTTTTATGTAAGTACCATCACGGTGAATTTCACTCAGTTTATCTTGTAATGTGTGGAGCATTGTCTTATTGCTTTGTTTATTGCAAGCAAGATAAAAATTTAAAGGTATACTTTTTATTTCTAAAACTCGCTGTAATAAATTGATATTAATACCTGCTAATTTTGCTCGATAACTAATACTTATATCATCAGCAACAATAAAATCAATTTCGGGACGAGTAACTAGTAAGTTGATCAATGATTTGGTATACCCTAATACATAGAGGTGTTTACCTGCCACAAAACCATTTTCAATCATACCTAAATGAGCTACCCCATCTTTATTAACCGCAGTAATATAATTTTTAATATCGCTAAGTTGTTTAATATGTTGAGTGTGATTATTACTTTTTAACCCCCAAATAACGGCATTATTTTCTTTTGTTATTTGACCAACCCAAGCAAATTTGTTTTCTCGTATTGGAATGCGAACTATAGAAAAAAGACAAGTATTAGGATTTTTTAAAGTAAGGTTATAACTTCTAACCCAAGGATACGAGGCTATTGAATATTCAATATTACTACGTTTAAATGTTTCTAGAACAACGTCGGTAGCAAATCCCGTAACGTTATGATTATCTTCACCGACTATTTGATAAGGTGGTAAGTATTCGGTAACTAACGTTATTTGTGTTGCAATAGCATTAGAATTTACACCATACATTATGCTTAATATGATATATCGTTTTATAAATAGTATATTTTGAATCATAAACGATAGTTTCTGCCTAATCACGCAGCACTCCGATATTTTTTTGCATCCATGTGGCCATTATTCTTTGCTTTTCACCATTTTGTTCTATTGTTTTGAATGCCTTTTTAAGTGTATCAATAATCGATTTTTCGGTGGTATTACTACAAGCTAAATAAAACCTTAATGGTTGTTGGTTTAATTTTACATAGGTTACAAATAATTTAGGATCAAAACCATTGTTCATAATACGATAATTCATGGTGAGACTATCAATTAAAACCAAGTCAATGTTTCGTCTACTGATCAGTAATTGTAGTAATGAATCTGAATTGTTGATCACGTAATAATTTTTGTCTCGAATAAAACCATTATGTATTAATGCTTGATGAGTAAAGTCATTTTTTATAACTGCCGTCATATAATGTTTTGCATCATCAATAGAATTTATTTTTAACTGCTTATTTGACTTTAGACTAACAAAATAAGTATTTGTCGTGGCAATTTGACCTATCCATTGAAATGATTGCTCTCTATAATTTTCTCTAGCGATAGAATAAATACAGGTGTTTTTATTCTTTTGCGCCATTTCATAAGATTGAGACCAAGGGTGCACTCTAATATTGAACTGATAAGGTGTTTTATTTAATACCGCTTTAACCACATCGGTGGCAAAACCTGTGATTTTTTTATTTGAGTCCAGTAATTGAAAGGGCGGTAAATATTCGGTAACTAAGGTTAATATTTTTGTATTCGCTAAAACAGAGGGGGAATTGAGTAATAAACAGAATAATCCCCCCGTAATAAATAAATATTGACTTAAAAGGTGACTTTTATTCTGTTTAAAACGCTTTTTCATGCAAACAACAATATATAGTGTGAACTCTAATGTCATTTTAGCTTGCTAACTTGCAGACGTCTAACTTTTACTATTGGATTATTGCTTTAGCCATTGCTTCCGCTATTTTTATACCATCAATACCTGCCGATAATATACCGCCAGCATAACCAGCACCTTCACCTGCAGGGTATAAACCTTGAGTGTTAATACTTTGTAAGTTTTCTTTGTCGCGTGTAATTTGAATGGGTGATGAAGTTCGAGTTTCTACTGCGGTTAAAGTCGCATCATTGTTGGCAAAACCTTTTATTTTACGATCAAAGGCTGGAATAGCTTCTCGAATGGCATCAATGGCGTATTGCGGTAAACTTTGGCTTAAATCACAATAAGTTACACCGGGTTTGTATGACGGAATAACATCGCCATGCTCACCCGAGGCACGTTTAGCCAGAAAATCTCCTACCAACTGTACTGGTGCGTCATAACTACTGCCTCCTAATGTAAAGGCTTGTGCTTCTAATTGGCGTTGTAATTCAATTCCCGCAAGTACATCTTCTTTCCCATCAATTAATGGAAAATCTTCAGGTGAAATACCGACTACTATCGCACTATTTGCATTGCGTTCGTGGCGAGAATATTGACTCATGCCATTGGTGACTAAGTGACCTTCTTCTGAAGCGGCGGCAACCACAGTGCCGCCAGGACACATGCAAAAGCTATAAACAGAACGGCCATTTTTACAATGATGTACTAGTTTATAATCGGCAGAGCCTAAAATAGGATGGCCTGCACTTTTGCCAAAACGAGCTTCATCAATAACCGCTTGCTCATGCTCAATTCTAAAACCGACAGAAAATGGCTTGGCTTTAATAAAAACGCCTTTTTCATGTAACATTTTAAAGGTATCTCGGGCGCTATGACCTATAGCTAAGGCAATGTGGTTGGTTTTTATGGTTTCGCCACTAGTAAGCGTCACCCCTTGTACCTGCCCTTTTTCTCCGTCAGTATTAATAATAATATCGTCAACGCGTTGTTCAAAACGAATTTCGCCACCTAGCTCAATGATGGTATTGCGCATTTTTTCAACCATAGTAACGAGCTTAAAGGTGCCTATATGTGGCTTACTCACATACATTATTTCTTCTGGCGCACCAGCACTAACAAATTCAGTTAATACTTTACGACCATAATGTTTAGGATCTTTAACTTGACTATAGAGTTTACCATCAGAAAAAGTGCCTGCACCGCCTTCGCCAAATTGTACGTTAGACTCTGGATTTAATATTTTTTTGCGCCAAAAGCCAAAGGTATCTTTGGTGCGTTCACGTACTTCTTTGCCACGTTCTAAAATAATGGGTTTAAAGCCCATTTGTGCTAACAATAATCCTGTAAATAATCCACAAGGACCCATACCGATAACAACAGGGCGTTCAGTCATATTTTCTGGTGCTTGAGCAACAAATTGATAACGAGTGTCAGGGCTTGGTTTTATGTGTTGCTCTTTAGAAAACTTACTCAATAAAGCTTGTTCGTTAGAGGTTTTAACATCTAAGGTATAAATTAAATGAATATTATTTTTTTGTCTCGCGTCATAGCCACGTTTAAATATTGTAAAATCAATTAGTTGATCTGAGTTTACGGTGAGTTTTTTGAGAATAGCTTGTTTAAGTTCGTCATCGGTATGATCAAGCGGTAATTTAAAATTAGTTAAACGTATCATTGAGTGCTTTCCACAAGGCTATAATGTTTTATATTTATAGTGGGTTATTTTACCTGAACAGTGCGTCTAGACAAACAACAGATTGAAATTAATAATTAGCAGGGTATGATCGCGCCTATATTTTAAAAATGAATAAACTTTATTATGGCTTTTGTAGTAACGGATAATTGTATTCGTTGTAAATATACTGATTGTGTTGCGGTGTGTCCTGTGGATGCTTTTTTTGAAGGACCTAATTTTTTAGTGATCAGCCCTGATGATTGTATTGATTGTGATCTTTGTCCGGTTGAATGCCCTGCGGGAGCTATTTTTCAAGAAGATGATGTACCCGAAGAACAACGTGAATTTATTCAGTTAAATGCTGAATTAGCAAAAATTTGGCCGCGTATCACAGAAGTTAAAGAACCGCCCAAAGATGCAGAAAAGTGGGATGGGGTGGCGGATAAAATTAAGCATCTCATTGTTGATTAGCTTTGTTGATTAGCTTTTTATAATATTTTTATTAACAAACACTAGCATTATTTGCTAGTATGCGCGTCGAGCCAAGGGGTGTGTAAATTTTTAAATAATTTTAGAAATTTCACTGAGACGTATTACGAACCCTTTGAACCTGAACCGGATAATACCGGCGTAGGGATGGCATTGAAGAATAGTTTTATGTTGACAATAAATGTCAGTAAATTAACTTTATCCTTAGACTGTTTTTTAAACCTCCGTGTGCCGGATCCCATAATATAATTTAATGAGATCCTAAATGTTTTTGTTAGAAAAAAGCTTATCTAAAACCACTCTTTCTTTAGCTATAACAGCAAGCCTTGCTTGTTTTTCTACTTTAGCTACTGCTGAAAATACCCAAGACCAACATAAAACTAATCTTAATGATATAGAAGTGATCACGGTAAGAGGTGATTTTCGTGAGCATAATTTACAAAAAACGGCTTCGTCGTTATCAGTATTAACCGATCAAGATATTGCTCAACGTAATGCGCAAAATCTTGAAGAATTAGTTGCTATAGCCCCTAATGTTAATTTTGCCAGTGGTTCGCAACGGGCGCGTTATTATCAAATTCGTGGTATTGGTGAGCGAAGTCAATTTCAAGAGCCAATTAATCCATCGGTGGGGTTGATCATTGATGATATTGAGTTTTCGGGAGTTGGTAGCATAGCGTCTACTTTTGATGTCAGCCAAACTGAAATATTTAGAGGACCACAAGGTACGCGTTTTGGCGCTAGTGCAATGGCAGGTTTGATTAATATAACGACTAATGCGCCTACTGATGAATTTGAAGGGAAATTGCAACTTAAAGCAGGTAATTATAATAGTTATGGTGCAGGATTAGTATTATCAGGACCTATTAGCGAACAAGTAAAATACCGCTTAGGTGTTGAGCAGTATAATAGCGATGGTTTTATTGAAAATACTTTTTTAAATCGAAAAGATACCAATAATCGTGATGAACTCACCGCCCGCGGTAAATTAGCTATTAGCGCAACAGCTGATTTAACGATTGATTTAACCGCATTTTATTTTAATTTTGATGATGGTTATGATGCCTTTTCATTAGATAACAATAGAAAAACCATGTCTGACCAACCTGGTTTTGATACCCAAAAAACTACTGCGTTAGCCAGTAAATTTACTTACACGGGCATTAGTATTCATGATTTGATCATTACCTTAACTTATGCTGATTCTAATTTGGGCTACGGTTATGATGAAGATTGGGCGTATGTAGGCATTTCAGCTCCTGAAAACATTAAAAATCAAGAATTTGCTTATTGGGAATATTCATCAACCGATCAATATCTTAGAAATAAAACTACTTTTACCAGTGATATACGCGCGGTGTCTAAGCAAGGCGCGGAAATATTTAAGGGGACAACGGCATGGGTTGCAGGTCTTTATTATAAAAATGATAATGCTGATTTAGCTCGCCAATACACCTATTTAGACAGTGATTTCTCATCAAACTTTAATACTGACACTTATGCTATTTATACTCAATTTGATAGCCAACTAACAAATAAATTAATGCTAACCTCAGGGTTGCGTTTTGAACGACGTAATGCAAGTTATCAAAATAGCGATCTTTTTGATGACAACTTTACCGATAATATGCTGGGCGGAAAATTAGTATTAGCCTACCAGCAAGATAATAATACGTTATGGTATGGGCAAGTTAACCGTGGTTATAAAGCAGGGGGTGCTAATACTGATGGTTTTTTAGATAATGATTTAAGAACCTTTGCACCTGAATATGTATGGAATTATGAAGCGGGTTATAAAGTTAATATACTCGATAACCAAGCCTATATCCGTGCAGCTATTTTTTATATGGATAGAAGTAATGTTCAAGCGAAAATATCAAAAACCAATATCCATGATGATGGTAGTAGTGAATTTATTATTTATATAGATAATGCGACTAGTGGTATTAATAAAGGTATTGAATTTGAAAGTGCATGGCAAGTTAATGATGTGGTAGAAATTTATGGTGCTGTAGGGCTGTTAAATACCAAATTTGGTCATTTTATTAATGCCGAAGGTGAAAATTTATCGGGACGAGCACAAGCACATGCACCTAATTATCAGCTAAATTTTGGCCTTAATATTCAACCAACAGAACATTGGTTAGCTAACCTGTCTTTTGATGCTAAAGACGATTTTTATTTTTCGGTAAGCCATGATGAAAAATCTAAAAAAGTTGAATTATTCAATGCCTCTATTAGTTATTTACAAGATAATTGGCAGTTAAAAGTATGGTCACGTAATTTATTTAATCGTAATTATGCCACCCGTGGTTTTTACTTTGGTAACGATCCGCGTGATGGTTACACGGCAAAACAATATACGCAGTTAGCAGAGCCTATGGTATTTGGTGCAACTTTTGACTATCAATTTTAGCGCATAATGACAAGATAGAGTTTGTCACCCTGAACTTGTTTCAGGGTCTGTTTATTAATAGCAATATACCAATACAAAAGGAAAGCATGATGCAAATATCTATCGAAATAAGTTTATACCCATTAGCTGAACAGCAATTTAAAACTGAAATTTGGCGTTTTATTAAAAAATTGCGACAAGTTAAAGGGCTAACAGTAGTAACCAATGGCATGAGTTCGCAAATATTTGGTGAGTATGACTTAGCCGTAAATACCGTGATGGCCGAAATAAAGAAAGTACATCAACAATTAAATACTGCGGTTTTTGTATGTAAGTTTATTGCTGGCAACCTTAGTCAAGTTGAAGCGGAAAGTTAATGCAAAACATTGTTAGCTATTTTCTAGATTTACCTTTGCTTGAATTACTCGCGGTATTATTATCACTTGTTTATGTACTATTAGCGGCTAAAGGTAATAACTGGTGCTGGCCAGCTGCCTTTATTAGTACGGCGTTATATACCTTTATTTTTTATGATGTGGCACTGCTTATGGACAGCATACTTAATGTTTATTATATGGCAATGGCAATATACGGTTGGTTTAGTTGGCAAAGCGGTAATAGCACTCATAATACACAACAAAATGAACTGGTTATTAACCGTTTACCTTGGTTATTACACGTTAAAATCATCAGTTTACTAGCACTAATAAGCCTAATGCTAGGTTATTTAATGGCTACCTATACGCAGGCAGCATTTCCTTATATTGACACAGCTACCACGGTGTTTTCAGTCTTTGCGACTTATTTAGTGGCGAAAAAAGTATTAGAAAATTGGCTCTATTGGCTAGTTATCGATTTTGTTTCAATTTATCTTTATGTTGAAAAAGCACTACAACCGACCGCTGCTTTATTTAGTGTCTATGTTGTACTGTCAATTTATGGTTATTGGCAATGGCATCAAAAGATTAAAATACAATCGATAAAGAGTAATGTGGCTGCCGATACAAATATGGTACAAATATGAAACATTTAACTCAGCAGCTTGCTAAACTTAGTTTTTTTACAGGTATTAAACAAATTTGTGCGATAAATTCAGGTTTAAGTAGTCCGTCATTTAAGGTGCAAACATCACAAGGATTCTTTTTCGCTAAATACTTAAACAATAATGACTTTTTTGTTAGTACGATTAATGCCGAAGTTAAAGCGAATGAAATAGCGGCTGAGCAAGGATTAGCACCCAAGGTGTGTTATGCAGATAAATACTGGCTAATTTCTCAATACATTAATGGTACTGAACTGGCCAAATCCACGTTGTGTTTAAATGACAAATTACAGGTCGCTATTAATTTGATGCAAAAATGTCATCAATTAAATCGACAAACTTGCGTTGATCATTTACCTATTTTATCGATTGAAAACACCATAAATAGTTTAATAAACTATGACTTCTATCAAACAGCACAGTTAACATTATTAAAACAAATAGCGCAACATTTAGTGGCAAGTATTCAGGTTAACGCAAATTATTTTTGTCATGGTGATATTAATTTTAGCAATATTTTAATAACCAAAAACACAGCAGATAATGAACAAAAACAGCCTTATTTAATTGATTTTGAATGTGCTTGTTTAGCTGATATTGAATATGATTTAGCAATGTTATTAGCCATTAACAATCCTGAACCAGCTTATCATAATGCGGTAATACACATGTATGAAGGAGCGACTGTTACAGGTATTTCAGTAGGAATAAATAAAACCACAGTTACGCGTTACCTTTCTTTTTGCTATTTAATCAATGCGTTATGGTATTTTAACAAGTTTAAACAAACGCATAATGAAAACATGCAACGATGTGCACTTAAACAGTTTACTTTATTTGATAATATGAAAATATTCGCTGTAAAGCTGAGTGAAAAAATGAGATAAACAGTATTATTGATACGACCAAGAGTAATGATGTATTTAAACTTATCATTCATAATAACAGTAATATCTACGTTAAATAACAAATTTTTTCTGGAAAAGATGTGAATTGGAAAGAGTTAATTGAAAATAAAAATCGGTTTTTCTGGTTACTGCATAGTGCTGGTTGGTTTGGTTTTGCCTTAATTCACTATTTAGGTTCGTTATTACATGATCTGCGTGATATTTTTGTGGTGATCATCTTTCTTAATGCCTATGCTGGTTGGCTATTTACCATTCCGTTGCGTTACGTTTATCGCCGTGCATGGAATTTATCACCTTCAAAAATAGCTCTCGTGGTGATATTTACTTCATATTTTACTGGTACGTTATGGCAAGTAGTTAAAAATATAAATTATTGGGAAATATATAAACACGGCTACAAACCTGATTTTTTGCTTTATTATATGCAAAATAGTGTTTGGTCTTTTTATATTATTTTAAGTTGGAGCGGTTTATATTTCGGTATTAAATATTATCAAATGTTGCAAAAAGCCAAACAAAATGTATTACATGCCAATGCCGTTGCTCAACAGGCACAACTAAAAATGTTACGCTATCAGTTAAATCCTCACTTTTTATTTAATACGCTCAATGCTATTTCAACGTTAATTTTGGTTAACGAAAATAAAACTGCGAATAAAATGGTAACGCGGTTAAGTGCGTTTTTACGCTATTCTCTTGATAAAGATCCAATGAAAAAAGTTACCATCACTAGTGAAATTCAAGCATTACAATATTACCTAGATATTGAAAAAGTACGCTTTGAGGAACGTTTAGAGGTTGTTTTTGAAATTGATCCTAATTGCTGTCAGGCGTTAGTTCCTAGCATGATTTTGCAACCGTTGGCTGAAAATGCGATAAAATACGCCATTGCTGTTCAAGAACAAGGTGGAAGTATTCAAATAATGGTTAAACGTTTTGCCGATGATTTATTGCTTGAAATGTCTGATAATGGTCCTGGTGCAAAAATTGAAAAAGGTAATTTTTATCGTAAAAATGGGGTCGGTTTAATTAACACTCGCGAGCGTTTACAAGCGTTATATGATGATAAATTTTCATTAGTGGTTGCCAATAACATCCCTTGTGGTGTAAAAGTTAACATACGCATACCATATCAGTTGGAAAATCTCTAATGGCTACACCGCAGTCTTTAACGACCATAATTGTTGATGATGAACCACTAGCACGTAAAGGGCTGGTAGTGCGATTACAAGCGTATGATGATATTAATATTGTGGCTCAATGTGCTAATGGTAGTGAGGCGCTTAACGTGTTAGCTAGCCAAAATGTTGATTTAATGTTTTTAGACATTCAAATGCCAGGGCTAAATGGTTTTGAAGTTTTACAACAAGCGTTAGAGTTAGGGTTAAAACTCCCCTTAGTGGTGTTTGTTACTGCGTTTGATGATTTTGCTTTACAAGCTTTTGAGGTACATGCCATTGATTATTTGTTAAAGCCGGCTGATGAAGTGCGTTTGCAGCAAACAATAGATAAAGTACGTTTACATTACCAAAATCAAAAAAACATGGAACAACGCCGAAAATTAGTGCGTTTAGTGAGTGATATTACCGGTAATGATTATCAGAAAATATTAACAGAATTAGATAACGATCAACCTATACTCCTTGACCGTTATTCAGATATTTTAGCCATTAAAGACGGTGGTGAGGTTAGTAGGGTACCGGTAAAAGATATTCAATGGATTGACGCTGCAGGTGATTACATGTGTGTACATACCGACAGCGAAACTCATATTTTAAGACAAACCATGAAACAGCTCGAAGAAACGTTAGATCCACGTCTATTTGTGCGTACTCATCGTTCTATTATTGTTAATCAGCATTATGTCGAAAAATATTGTAGTCAATTAAATGGTGAGTATTACCTTGTTTTACATAATGGTAAAGAGCTGAAAGTAAGCCGAAGCTATAAGGATAAAGTAAAACAATTACTGTCTACTTAACTTACTTAATTAAGCGTACCAAAAATTTTATCACCCGCATCACCTAAACCGGGTAAAATATAACCTTGTTCATTCAAACGTTCATCAATGGCGGCAAAGTATAAATCGACATCACTATGTGCTTGCTCAATTACCTTGATCCCTTCGGGGGCTGCGACTAAAAACAAACCAATAATTTTTTTTGCTCCTGCTTTTTTAAGCATATCAATGGTTGCTTTAAGCGTACCGCCCGTTGCCAGCATAGGATCAATTATAATAGCAGTACGATCATTAATATCGGTTAGAATATTTTCATAATAAGTTTCAGGCTCTAATGTTTCTTCATTGCGCTTTACACCCACTACCGAAACTTTAGCGCAGGGCAAAACCTGCATTGCGCCAGTAAGCATACCTAAACCTGCACGTAAAATAGGGACTAACGTAGGTTGTTTTTGTGCCATCGTTTGTACTTCTACATCACCAGACCAACATTCAATAGTTTTACGGGTAGTCGGTAGCCCAAGAGTGGCTTGATACGTAAGTAACATCGTGACTTCTGCCACTAAGTCGCGAAAATCTTTTACAGTGATCTCTTTTGCGCGCATTAACCCCATTTTATGCGCAATTAAAGGATGATTTACTTCAAAAATAGCCATCTGGTTTCCTTATTTTTAGTGTTTATTATAGGTCGTAGCTTGCTGCGACAATTTATGGTTTTAATTCCATACTAAGCTACTAAAATGCACTCTACACATTGATTCATATTTTTCATTACCGCCCACATCGACTTGTGCGCCTTGTTTTACGGCATTACCATGCTTATCAAAACGGACAACAAAATTTGCTTTATGCCCGCAGTGGCAAACAGTTTTTAATTCAATGAGCTTATCAGCCCATGCTAATAAATATTGACTGCCAACAAAGGGCTCACCTTGAAAGTCGGTACGAATACCATAAGTCAGCACTGGAATATTAAGTTTATCAACGATATTAGTTAATTGTTTAACTTGAACCTTAGTTAAAAATTGTGCTTCATCAATTAATAAACAATCAATTTTTTTTTGTGTACTATTTATTTGTGGAAGATCATCTATTTGTTGATAAAGATCGGTATCAGGTGTAAAAAGCTCGGCATCAGATGAAATACCTAATCTTGAGGTTACTTTACCAAGCCCAAATCGATCATCAAGAGCGGCAGTATAAATTTTAGTTTTCATACCGCGTTCACGGTAGTTATAGGCTGACTGCAATAAGGTCGTGGACTTACCTGCATTCATTGAGGAATAGTAAAAATATAATTGTGCCATAGTCTTTTATTTTGGTCTTTTATAGTGTTTTTTGTTGTGCGTGTTTTATACTGCTTTTTATTATAAAAAGTATATAAAAATAGAGCGGTAAAAAACGCTCTATTTTATACATTTTTACTGCTTAAGCGCCATATGGCACCCAAATATTTTTGATTTCAACACCGTTACGCAAAAACAATTCACTTTGCGCTTGGTTATTATCATACCAGTCATAATATTTACCATGGTTCACCCAAGTACGTTTCATCGTGGCAGCAGCTTCAAATTCAACTTGTTTGCACCCTTCAACCGTTCCCCAATACCAAAAACCTTCAATATCGTAATGTTTAGCAAGCGTATCGGTTAAACTGTCACGATCACCCGTGATAATGTTAATAACACCTGCGGGTAAATCGGAAGTATTCAATACTTGATAAAAATCAGTGGCGAGTAGGGCACTTTGCTCACTTGGCACAAAAATAACACGATTACCTAAAGCAATGGCAGGCATTATGGTTGAAATCATGCCAATAAATCCCGCTTCTTCTGGCGCAACAATAGCAATATTGCCCATGGCTTCTTTCATTGCTAAGCTTACCGCGCGGGTCGGTACTTGATGAATTTGTCCATCATATTTATCGCACCATGCCGCCCACGTAAAAATGCGGCTAATAGCTAAGTTAAATTCAAGCTCAGCCTCTTCAGTATTTTTGCCTGTAAGTTGAGTAATACGTTGACAAAATTCGATTTGGCGCGCTGTTAGGTTTTCAGCAATAAAATATAATACTTGCGCACGATTGTGACCACTGGTATTCGTCCAGCCAGTTGCTTTATTAGCTGCTTCTACCGCATTACGAATATCTTTGCGACTACCATCGGGAACTTCGGCAATTTGTACACCGTTAGCATCATAAACAGGTAAGCTATAGCCACTGTCAGGGCGAACTTGTTTACCGCCAATATAAAGTTTTGCTGTGCTATCTATTTTTTGCGTGTTAGTTATTTGAGCTGAGTCTTTACATTTACTAACCACTTTAACTGGTGACTTAGTCGTAAGGTGACTCTGCCAACTTTCTTTTACATATTCGTATAAGCCTTCTTTACCGCCTTCGCGACCGAAACCAGACTCGCGATAGCCACCAAAACCAGCGGCAGCATCAAACATATTAGTACAGTTGATCCACACCACACCAGCTTTTACTTGTGGCGCGATATCTAGCGCAAGATTAATATTTTCTGACCAAATACTTGCTGCTAAACCATAGCGTGAATTATTGGCTATTTGTACCGCTTCTTTTGGGGTTCTAAAGGTCATTGCGACTAATACAGGGCCAAAAATCTCTTGCTGGGCAACACTTGAAGCAGGTTCAACGTCGGTTAATAATGTTGGTGGATAAAAACAGCCGTTTTCAGGAAGTTCAGCACCACATTGATATAATGATGCACCATCGTCAACACCAAGTTGCACCATTTTTTTAATGGTATTTAACTGACTTTGATCAATCACTGCGCCCATATCGATACTTTTATCTAACGAGTCACCAATAATTAACTTGTCCATGCGGACTTTTAATTTGGCGATAAATTTATCATTAATAGATTCTTGCACTAATAAACGTGAACCTGCACAACACACTTGGCCTTGGTTAAACCAAATAGCATCTACCACGCCTTCAACTGCACTGTCTAAATCAGCATCTTCAAAGACCATAAAGGCAGATTTACCACCTAATTCTAGCGATAGTTTTTTACCTGTGCCAGCCGTTGTTTGACGAATAAGACGACCAACCTTGGTTGATCCAGTAAAGGCTATTTTAGCAATATCTTTATGTTCAACAATGGCTTGACCTGTTTTCCCATCGCCCAGCACTAAGTTAAATACGCCTTTAGGTAAACCGACTTCATCACACACTTGTGCAAATAAAACCGCAGTCGCTGAAGTGAATTCGGCAGGTTTTAGTACTACGGTATTACCCATAGCCAACGCGGGTGCAACTTTCCAAGCAAGCATTAATAAGGGAAAATTCCATGGGATAATTTGTCCCACTACACCTAATGGTTCAGTATTGGGGAGTTCACTTGCCATAAGCTGCGCCCAGCCTGCATGATGATAAAAATGGCGGGCTACTAGAGGAATATCAATATCGCGTGATTCTCGAATAGGTTTGCCATTATCTAAGGTCTCTAATACCGCAAATAAACGACTATGTTTTTGAATTTGACGGGCAAGGGCGTATAAATATTTAGCACGTTCATGACCACCTAATAAGTACCACGCTTTTTGTGCTTTGTTTGCCGCTTTTACTGCCGCATCTACATCGCTGCTATTGCCATCAGCAACCTGTGCTAAGGTTTCATTGTTTGCAGGGTTTCTTGATGGAAAATATTTATTATCGCAAGGGCTTTGCCATTGACCATTAATGTAATGATCAAAACTGTTATTTTTATTTTGTAACCATGTTTTGGCTACCGATGAGTTTTCGGGTGCAGTGCCGTAATCCATAGTGTTAAATATCTCTTTAATTGACATAATGAAATTCTCTGTTAATAAATTTTAAAGGGTTATGGTTAGCTCATGGCATGACGATAGCTGGCAGAATAACTACCCGTTAGGTGATGTTCTAATTGACGTTCAATATCACCTAATAAACTACTTGCGCCAAAGCGGAATAACTCAGGTGTTAACCAGTCGTTTCCTAACTCTTCTTTCATTAAAATCATGTATTCAATCGCTTGTTTTGCGGTTTGAATACCACCTGCTGGCTTATAGCCAATTTTAAAACCGGTTAGCTCAAAATACTCACGAATAGCACGTACCATCACTAAACTAAATTCTAGGGTAGCATTTACAGGCTCTTTACCTGTGCTGGTTTTGATAAAATCAGCACCAGCCATCATGCATACCCAACTGGCTTTAGCAACATTGGTTAAAGTGGCTAGCTCGCCAGTGGCTAAAATAGTTTTTAGATGCGCCTCTTTACACGCTAAACGATAGGCTTTTACTTCATCATAAATAGCTTGCCAATCACCGGTTAAAACTTTTTCGCGACTAATAACTATATCAATTTCTTTTGCGCCATCGGCAACCGAAGCCTTTATTTCACTCAGTTTTATATTAAGTGGTGTTTGCCCAGCGGGAAATCCTGTAGAAACAGCAGCAACGGGTATTGAGGTGTTTTTTAATGACGCTACGGCTGTAGTGATCATGTTGTGATAAACACAAACAGCCCCCGTGGTGATGTTTAAATCGTCAACATCAAGAGCTTGTAAAATGTCTTTACGAACAGGATTTTTAGCTTTTTGACAAAGGCGTTTAACTTTACCTGGAGTATCGTCACCAGCAAGGGTGGTTAAGTCTATAAAAGTTATAGCTTTAAGTAACCATGCGGCTTGATGTTGCTTTTTTACACTACGACGTTTGCCAATTGTGGCAGCACGTCTTTCAACAGCACTACGGTTAATATTGATGTGGGTAAATAAACTTGGCGTAAAATCCATGCCTAGGTTACGTTCAATAGGGTCTGCTTGACTAGTATTAGTAGCACTAGTCGTTGATACTTTTGTTTTGCTAATTTGGCTCATAACGCACCTTTTCTATCAAATTTTATATAAATAAAGCTATTTTAAAGAATAAATTAAAGAATAAATAAAATATGAATATTGTTTTTAATCTTTTAAAGTAAAAGCAATAGTCAAGTTAAATTGTTATCTAGTTAATTCACATAAAAAGTACCAATTTTACGCCGTTAAGTAATCAACGGTGCAGTGCGTTAAAATTAAAACAAAAAGTATAGCTGCTTAAGTACATTACGTTACTTGTTTTAGGTTAATTATTTATTTTATTGGCTAAAGGTTAAAAAACACTCCAGCAATGGCTGCACTCATTAAGTTAGCTAATGTTGCGGCTAATACTGCATGTAAACCCAATTTTGCAATATCATGACGACGATTAGGTGCCATAGAGCCTAAACCACCTAATAAAATAGCAATTGAAGAAAGGTTAGCAAATCCACATAAAGCAAAGGTAATAATTACTTGAGTTGATGCCGATAAGGTGTCTCTTACTTCAACAAAATTCACATAAGCCACAAATTCGTTAACGACTAATTTTTGTCCGATAAAACTACCTGCTTGCAACATTTCATTACTTGGTACTCCAATAATCCAAGCAAGTGGTGCAAAAAGATAACCTAACATCCATTCTAAGGTGATACCTTCAAGACCAAACCAGCCAGTAACACCACCTAATAAAGTATTTATTAAGGCAATTAAACCAATAAAGGCTAATAACATGGCGCCAACATTAGCAGCAAGCATTAAACCCGATGATGCGCCAGAGGCCGCAGCATCGATAACATTGGCAGGCTGTTCTTCGGCGTTTTCAAAAGAAACTTGCTCTGGTTCTTCTTCAATATTAGTGGTTTCAGGAATGATTAATTTAGCCATTAATAAACCACCCGGTGCAGCCATAAAAGAGGCAGCAATAAGATACTTTAATTCAACACCTAAGCCAGCATAACCCGCTAAAATTGAACCCGCGACCGAGGCTAAACCACCCACCATAACGGCAAATAATTCTGATTGACTCATTTTACTAATATAAGGTTTAATAATTAGAGGGGCTTCGGTTTGACCAACAAAAATATTTGCAGTGGCAGATAAGGACTCCGGTTTACTGGTATGTAATAGCTTTTGCATACCCCCACCAATAATTTTAACTACCCATTGCATTACACCTAAATAATAAAGTACCGCAATCAGTGATGAGAAGAAAATAATAACGGGTAAAACGCGAACCGCAAAAACAAACCCGACACCATTGCCAAACATAGCGTCTGTACCTAAACCACCAAATAAAAAGTTAATACCCGCTTGTGCGCTATCGATAACACCTTGTACGCCGTTAGAAATAGAGGCTAAGACATCCTTACCAAAAGGCAAATAAAGAACAAAACCAGCTAATGATATTTGTAATAAAAAGGCCAGCGATACCGTACGCCAGTTAATATCTTTACGATGCTTTGAAAAAGCAAACGCGATTGCTAATAGAGCAAAAATACCAAGTACACTATGCAGCGCATTTAAATTCATATAAACCTCTTTTGTTTTTATTTTAGCTGTTTTTTATTCTGGTTGTTTTATAAGGTATAAAAACATTATTTGTTGCTTTGATTTTAACATTGTTCATTACATTAATTTTAATTGTTACAGCACTTATTGTACTAATTGTCTTATTTTTGCTTTTAACACTTCAATGGCCATACGATTTTTGCCACCTTGAGTGATGATAATATCAGCATAAGCTTTAGAGGGTTCAATATATTGATAATACATTGGACGTACTGTTTCCATATATTGTTGTGTTATCGACTCTAAACTACGTTCACGTTCAATCATGTCGCGCTTAATGCGGCGAAGTAAGCAAATATCTAACGGGATATCCATAAATATTTTTATATCAAATAAATCGCGTAATTGCTTATCTTCAAGTAATAATATGCCTTCAACTAAAATGACTTTTGCAGGCGACAACATTTTTGTATCAGTTAGTCGGGTATGGCTGGTATAAGAATAAGTAGGAACTGCTACGGTATTTTGTTGGCTAAGAAGGGTTAAATGTTCCGCTAAAAGTTCATGTTCAAAGGCAGCAGGGTGATCATAATTAATGAGACTACGTTCTGTTAATGACAGCTGATCTTGTGAGCGGTAATAGCAATCTTCTTTAATAATTGCGATATTATCATCACCTAACTCAGGTAATAATTCTTCATAAATGGTTTGGGCAAATAAAGACTTTCCCGATGCTGAAGCACCAACAATAGCAATGATTGTTTGTTTGTTATTAGGCATTATATTATATTTGTCTATTTTAAGAGTGTATCAATTATTATTCAATCGCGTGTTGATTTTAGCTGTTTTTTGTAAAACGAGTTACCAAAAAAAGTGAATAATGATAAGGTAACACAAGTTGACCAATTGGTCATGTTTCTTTTTTTTGTTATAATAGCATAAATGATAAAACTTCTAACTGGAAAAATCAGGTGAAATAATAATGGCAAGAGCAATTATATTAGTATTAGACAGTTTTGGTATTGGTGAAGCCCCCGATGCTGCTGATTTTGATGATGTTGGGGCTAATACATTTTTACATATTGCTGAAAATTATCTTGTTCAAACACAACAAAAAATTAATCTACCTCATCTAGCCTCACTGGGTTTAGTAGCGGCATGCGAGCAAGCTAATAATTGTGTTGTGCCTCATGCTGCGGGTATGCCAGAAAAAGGCGCATATAGTTATGCCGCAGAAATAAGTTCGGGCAAAGATACCCCAAGTGGACATTGGGAAATGATGGGAGTACCTGTGTTATTTGAATGGGGTTACTTTACCAATAAAGCTAAAAGTTTTGATGATAAATTAATCGCAGCGATAAATAAAGCAAGTGGTTTTACTGGTTTGTTAGCAAATTGTCATGGTTCAGGTACTACCATAATAGATCAATTTTCCGCTGAACATATCAGTAGTGGTTTACCTATTTGTTATACCTCTGCCGACAGTGTTTTTCAGGTGGCAGCACATGAAGAACATTTTGGTTTAGATAATTTATATCAATACTGCGAAACAGTACGATCGTTGCTAATTGAGCTTGACTTAAATATTGGTCGAGTGATCGCTCGACCATTTATAGGTAATGAGCAGAATGGCTATACCAGAACAGGCAACCGTCGTGATTATTCAGTATTACCGCCCGCACCAACAGTATTAGACAAAATAACGCAAGCAGGTGGTAAAGTCATTAGTATCGGAAAAATTGCTGATATTTTTGCTCATCAAGGTATTAGCAGTAAAACTAAAGCCACTGGTATTGATGCGTTAGTTGATGCCACACTAGAGCATATTAAAATCGAACCCGATAATAGTTTGATTTTTACTAATTTAGTTAACTTTGATCAAGACTTTGGTCATCGTCGTGATCCTCTTGGGTATGCGCAAGCATTACAAGATTTTGATCAACGTTTACCTGAAGTTTATGCACAAATGCGTGATGATGATGTATTGTTTTTAATTGCCGATCACGGTTGTGATCCCACATGGCATGGTAGTGATCATACGCGTGAATATGTACCTTTATTGGCCTATCACCATAATATTAACTCAGTTAACTTAGGTGAGCGTAAAACCTTTGCTGATTTAGGACAAACACTAATCCAGTTGTTTAACCTAAAACCGATGGAATATGGCACTAGCTTTTTAGATGAGCTAAATCTTTAGTTCATTTATTTCATTTTTAGCTTCTATCCTGAAATTAAATTAACAACTAGTTAAGTGGTTGTTAATTCTTTTGTTGTGTCTTTAATTTGCATCAGTAAAAATTGATTATTATTGACATCTATGTCAACATTTCCTCCCGTTACGTGAATAATAAAAAATTTGATAAGTCTGCTATGCTTTATTGCAATAAAAATAGACTTACTTTTACTTAATAAACGTATTAAATGAAAACTTTCACTCTCGGGAGAACTCCATGAAAACATTTAAAAAAGCCTCTATTGCTTGTTGTGTTAACTTAGCAATATTAGCAGGTGGCATTAGTGTAGCTACAACAGCTAATGCAGAAGAAACAAAAGCACAAAAGCAAAAAAAACCAGCTGGTTTAGAAATTATCCAAGTAACGGCACGTAAACGTACCGAAAATGTGCAAGACGTACCTATTTCAGTGTCAGCATTAACCTCTGAAAGTTTAGATGTATTGGGCTCTTCTGGTATGGATGTTCGCTCACTTTCTGCTCGTGTACCTAGTTTATTAATAGAATCCTCTTTCGGTCGTACTTTTCCACGTTTTTATATTCGCGGTTTAGGTAATACTGACTTTGATTTACTTGCCTCTCAACCCGTTTCTTTAGTTTATGATGATGTTGTTTTAGAAAATGCCTTAACCAAAGGTATGCCAATGTTCGACATTGAACGTATTGAAGTATTACGTGGCCCACAAGGTACGTTATTTGGTCGTAATACCACTGCTGGTATCATAAAGGTTCAATCTAAAAAACCAACAGAAGATTTTGATGCTAGCATTTCTGGCTCGTATGGTAGCTTTAATTCTACCGATTTACGTTTAGCTGTTGGTGGTGGCTTAACCGATACTTTATCGGCTCGTGTGGCTTTATTACAACAAAATAGAGATGATTGGATAGACAATAAAGCGCCTGGCTTTGAGCAAAAAGATCAGTTAGGCGGCTATGGTGAATCAGCTGGACGTATACAGTTATTGTGGGAACCTAATGATAAATTTGACGCGCTGTTTAATTATCATTATCGAAATGCCGATGCCGATGCGCGAGTATTTCGTGCCAATATAATCAAAAAAGGCAGTAATGACCTTATTGATAACTTTGACCGTTCTGTTGTTTATCAAGATGCCGCAGTGCGAAATAAGCAGACTGTTGATATGAAAGGTGCAAGCCTTAAAATGAATTATGATTTTGGCGATTATACCTTAACCTCAGTTAGTGGTTATGAGTCAGCAAACATATTTTCAGTCGGTGATATTGATGGTGGTTATGGTTGTGGATTTTGTGGCATAGCTAATGGTCCTAATGGTTTTGTACCCTTTCCATCAGAAACTGGCGCAGCGATGCCAGATCATAGGCAATTAACACAAGAGTTAAGAATAGCTTCAAATGATTTAGGCGTAGTAGACTATCAATTTGGTTTGTTTTATTTTGATGAAGACTTAACAATTAATAATCTTAGCTTTGACACCTTAGGTGGTGGTAATCAAAATGGTCTTGCCGTACAAAATATGCGAACAAAAGCATGGGCAGTATTTGGCTCTGTCGATTATGAAATGTCAAATAAAGTTAATGTGACTGGTGGTCTTCGTTATAGTAACGACAAACGTGATTGGGACGGTACTTTAGTGCTGTCTCCGTTTGGCGCACCAGGTTTTAGTGAAACCAAAAAAGTAAGCGATGGACAAGTAAGTGGCGATTTGAGCGTAAACTATAAATGGACTGGTAACACTAATTTATATGGTCGTTTGGCACGCGGTTATCGGGCCCCAAGTATTCAAGGTCGTAGCTTATTATTCTCTGCTAATGCAACTACGGCTGATTCTGAAACAGTAACCTCAATTGAGTCGGGTTTTAAAGCGGTATTATTGGATAACATGGCGCGTTTAAATGCTGATGTTTTTTATTATCAAGTTAATAATCAACAACTAACGGCTGTTGGTGGTTCAGGAAATGTTTCGAGTTTACTTAATGCAGATAAAGCGGTTGGTTATGGTTTTGAAATTGATGGTGAAGCCTTATTGACCGAAGATTTATTAGTTACTGCTGGGCTTAGTTATAATAATACCGAACTACAAGATAATACTATTTCGGTAGATGGTTGTGGTCTTGGTGGTAGTGTTTGTACTATTACCAATCCCCTTAATGCTGAAGGTAAAGTTATGATTGACGGTAATCCATTACCGCAAGCACCTAAATGGATCGCTAACTTTACTGCCCGCTGGTCACATGAAGTAGGTGATGGTGAAATTTTTGTTTATACTGATTGGGCTTATCGCAGTGAAGTAAACTTTTTCTTGTATGAATCAAAAGAGTTTACAGGCAAACCATTATTAGAAGGTGGTATTAGAGCAGGTTATACTTGGGATGCTGATGACGCTGAATATGAAGTAGCTGTATATGGTCGAAATATTACCAATGAAGAACAACTTACGGGCGCCATTGATTTTAATAACCTAACGGGTTATGTAAATGAACCACGCTTTTGGGGTGTAGAGTTTAAAGCTAATTTCTTTTAAATTGCTTTAATTTAGTAGATGAAAAAGGTCAGCAATTGCTGACCTTTTTGTTTAACTGTTTTTTATAAAAAAAAATTATAAAAAATTATACAATTAAGGTAATAAACAACTATAAAAGACTTTCTAACGTTAACACCATCATATCTTTAAAGGTGTTTTCACGTTCATCAGCGGTGGTTTGCTCGCCTGTTTTTATATGATCGCTCACCGTTAATACCGTTAACGCTTTTTTGCCATATTCAGCAGCAACCCCATATAAGCCTGCGGCTTCCATTTCAACGGCTAAAATCCCGTGGTTTTCCATGGTAGCAAACATTTCAGGCTGTGGCGTATAAAATAAGTCAGCAGTGAAAATATTACCTATATGTATTGGCATTTTTAATTTTTTCGCCGTATGTACCACATCATGTAATAAACCAAAATCAGCACAGGCGGCAAAGTCGCAATTGTTAAAACGCATTCTATTTACGTTAGAATCGGTACTTGCTGCCATGCCTATAACAATATCACGCACTTTAATATCGTCACGTACGGCGCCACAAGAGCCAATACGAATGATATTTTCTACACCGTAGTCTTTATATAATTCAGTGGCGTAAATAGAAATAGAGGGAATACCCATACCTGATGCCATTACTGAAACACGTTTACCTTTATAGGTACCAGTGTAACCTAAAATATTTCTTACGCGCGTTACGCATTTAGCATCGTCTAAAAAAGTTTCGGCGATAAATTTTGCTCTGAGTGGGTCGCCGGGCATTAATACCGTTTCAGCGAAATCGCCTTGTGCGGCTTCAATATGTGGAGTTGCCATTGTGCATCCTTAAAAGTGAAAATTCAGTAAGTTTCTAGCCAATATTTTAAGTTTAGGTAATTAAAAATAAAACGCTGCTATCAAGGATGTTTTACTGAAAGTAAATGATAAATATTCTTGTAAGTAGGCATATTAATTTACTGTAGAAGTAATTTCAAACATCAAAAGAAAAAACATTAACCTTTTGGTTAACTAATGCTATTTATTTCATCGTAAAGTACACTTTATTTATCAATTACGGCAATTAGTGATGGTATTGTCTGTTTATCACTGGTAAATTTAATTTGGGTTAACCGTATAGGCGTCTAGACGTAAATTCTAGTCGTAAATAAAACGCAAATGATTTAATAAAAAATAGATAATAGAAGTAAAGAGAAAAGTAATGACTTACCAAACTGATGATGTTCGTATAAATAAAATTAAAGATTTATTACCACCTATCGCGTTATTAGAGCGATTTCCTGCCTCTGAAAAAGCGACAAAATCGGTTTTTAATGGACGACAAGCTATCGCTGATATTTTAGCTGGCAATAATAATCGCTTATTGGTAGTGATTGGCCCTTGTTCCATTCATGATCCTATTGCTGCATTAGAATACGGTGAAAAACTCGTACAGTTACGCGAAAAATATAAAGAGTCGCTAGAAATTGTGATGCGAGTATATTTTGAAAAACCGCGTACTACAGTAGGTTGGAAAGGGTTAATTAATGACCCTTATATGGATAACAGCTTTAAACTTAATGATGGCTTACGTATCGGTCGAAAATTATTACTCGATTTAAATGAACTAGGTTTACCTACCGCAGGTGAATTTTTAGATATGATCACGCCACAATACATGGCTGATTTTATGTGCTGGGGAGCAATTGGCGCACGCACCACTGAATCACAAGTTCATCGTGAACTTGCTTCTGGCTTATCTTGTCCTGTGGGTTTTAAAAATGGCACTGACGGCACCGTAAAAGTTGCCATTGACGCGATTGGCTCTGCTGCGGCTGCACATCATTTTTTATCAGTGACCAAATTTGGTCATGCTGCTATTGTTCAAACTACAGGCAATAAAGATTGTCATATTATTTTACGTGGTGGTAAAAGTACTAACTTTGATGCTGATAGTGTAAAAGTGGTTACTGATGATCTTAAAAAAGCAAACTTAAATGACAAAATTATGATTGATTTTAGTCATGCAAATAGCCAGAAAAAGTTTAAAAATCAATTATTAGTTAATGACGATGTTTGTGGGCAAATAGTACAAGGCAATAAACAAATATTTGGGGTAATGGTTGAATCGAATCTAGTTGAAGGTCGCCAAAACTTAGTGAACAACAAAGCTGAAGTGTATGGTCAAAGTATTACCGATGCGTGCATTGGCTGGCAAGATACAGAATCATTATTAGCACAATTAAATGATGCGGTATCTGTTCGTTCAGCTAGGTAAGAGTCAATTCTTAAATTAAGATACCTGAATTTGTTTAAATAAATGATAAAATATTAAAAAGGATCTTTTAATATTTTATCAATATACCAACGGCCATCTTTTTGAATAAGCGATAAGCGTTTTATATCTTTAATTCGTTCATTTTGATACATACCATCAAAATAAATAGTAATAGTAGCTTTATTTTTAAATAGCTGCCTTACTTTTACGCCAGTATCTTCTGTTTTTATATCAACATGATCATAAGACATATTAAATAAATGACGACCAACTCCTCTTGCATATCGATACGATAATATAATTCTAGAAAGTTGAGGAACGCAAACCGCTGCAGCTTTATTTATATCTCTATCATTATATAAAGCCGAAAAGAAAGATATGGATATTTGCTCCGGATTTTCGTTAGCATCAATCTCTTTGTCGTTATCGGTACAAGCACTAAGCAATAGGAAAAATGGTAATATAAAAATTTTAACAAATTTCATTGGTGAATATTAAATCTCAATAAGTAAAGTGCTAATATCCTAGCATTTATGGATTAAATGACAATCATTATGAGCGATTTATTCCCTACAAATTAGAGAAACTATGCTGTTTCTAAACTGGAGTGAACATAGTGGGCCATAAATTGTCCTCAAAATGATGGTAGATCGGGTTGCATTTGAAAGCGGTTATTTTCCGATAATTCAATTTACAGATTGTTAAATACCATACATTCATCGGTCTTGCCTAAAGGCGTTTCTAATTATAGCTGAATTCTGCATCTTCAGGTGGAGCGGTTATATAATACCAGTTTGTGAGATTGACATAACATATTTGTAGATATGATAAAGCTGTTCTTAGCTTTATAACACCTTATAAATAGGCTACAAATAATTGATTGAAATAAGCGACGAAACGCAAAAACCAACCATTAGCAGTCCGTTTGCTTTTATTGTTAATTATCTATGGATCACGGTATCCATGCATAACTTATTTTACTAAAGAAAGTACGTTGATCGCGCTTTAATGTAGATAAATCATCATCTTGATAACTACTGTCTGAATAACCTAAAAAGAATACTGTTTGCGGATTTACTTTATATGAATAAATTAATTGTGTCGACAAACTACGATCTCTTTTTCCATAAAAGGTGTTGGGATTATTATTGGGGTTTCTATTAACATCACTATAAACCATGCTTAATTTTAAATAGCTCTGTACGTCAAATTGATAAGAAATACGCACATCGGTTAAATTGGCGATATAAACATTTTTACCTTCGCTATCTAACTTACTATAAGTCTGATTAATACCCACTTCTAAATGATTAGTTAAATTTATTGAAAAGCCGGGAGATAGTTCTGTTATTGTACCTAATCGGTTATTACCAAAGTCTATTTTATCACCTAGTCGTGCAATGACATTTACAAAAATTCTATTGCTAGGTTGAAAGTCAGCATAAAAATCTAAATAATTTTCATTAAATAAATGCGCATTATTTTTAATGCTAGTATTATTGCGGTCTTGTCGTAAACCTACTTTATTACTAATATGATAAGAGACATCAATAGTCGATAGCATTGAACCGTAAAAAAGCACGGCAATAGCACTGTCGCGTTCAAGTAACTCGCCATTTTCATTATCTTGTGTGTACCAACGTCCACTAAAATGAACTTCTTGCCAATTATCGTTATTATCGGCATAAACAATTCGACTGACACTTAAACTTTTTTTCTCAAAATCGGCTCTAGGCATAAATCCTAAATCAGCGCGAAAGTTTTTACCTATTTTTTGATAACCTGCGTTAGCTTGCCAAAATTCTGAGTTATGCTTTAAGTCTATTTTAATCGCTTGGTCGGTAAAACTATCGTTATTATTTTTAGTGGTTAAATTATCTTGTTGAGTCTCACTAGTTAACAGTTGTACTAAAGCTAAATTAGAATCATTAAAGCGATATTTACTGTCGATGCCCGTAACATAGTTATGATACGAATTAGATTTTCGCAACGTGCCAATAATACCAAAAGATAAGTTATCATTAACATTGTAACGATAATTCGCCGCTCCTGAATAGCTTTTTTCGTTTAATGATATTAAGCGTGATTGGGTACTACTTGGCATAATAAAGTTGGTTTCTTTATCATTAGTTAAAAACACGCCATAGCTATGATTTTTTTCACGGCTAGTGAGTTTTACACCAAAATCAGGATCAGCAATATTGCGAGTGTAAACCAAATTATAATTACTAGCGAAATAATCGGAGTTTTCTAAGAAAAAAGTACGTTTTTCATCATAAAATAATGAAAAGGCAGTATTAACATTAAGTTGTCCTGCATCAGACTCAACGGTTGAAAAATCGGGATTTATAGTAGTATTTAATAGAGTGCTTGGTGTTATTCCCCAACGTAAATCAATACCAGTATCGGTTTTATTATTTTTATTATAACTATCATTGTTGCTGTATATGTCTCTAGTATCATTACGGCTAGCAACAGCAAAAGGAGTTAAGGTAATATTTTGACCTATTTCTGCTTCTTTAAATCCCGTGATTTCAGGCATTTGACAGATCCAACAAGCATTGTTGCGATCAATAGGCATGTGTGAAATACGCAAACGCTCGTTACGAGGATATAAACGCACTAACTCTATTGCCCACGTTTTTTCTTGTTTGCCTTGCACAAAATTTAAGCTATTAAACGGGATTGCTATTTCAACTTGATAACCTTGTTTGGTAATTTTACCGTAAGATTGCCAGATACCATCCCATAAATAGTTATTATCACCAGTGACTTCATTTTGAATAGAATCATTTTGTACACCAAAGGGATTAACTAAAAAGGTGTAATTTAAACGACGAGAATTAAAGGTATCAAGTTTTAAACCAACTAAATCATCTCCCCACTTAGTATCTCGGTCGCCTAAAAATCCAATAATATTTTCAGGGTGAGGATCATCAGCAATAAAAGAGACGTAAAGGTATTCGCCATTTTCAATAATTTTAGCGGTAGTTTTTACGGGGCTAGGTAAATTATTCCACGGATCATTAACAATATTTAAAGGGATCGTTAATGCTTGTTGCCACGCTTGATCACTTAACTCACCGTCTATGGTTATTGAACTTTTACTGTGGGGAATAGCAAAGCTTTTAATACCTTGGTTAACAGAAACATTAACCGATAGGGTATTGTCGTTTGTATTTTGTTCGCCGTGTGAATAACTAAAACTACTGAATGTTAAACTAAATGCTAATAGTATACTTATAGAAGCAGCACTTACTTTTACATTGCTTTTCCTTAGGCAATACATTTTTTCTCCCTGACTTTATTATTTTTATTGTTTTTTTATTAAAGTAGTATTGTATTTTGAATTGTTATTTAAAGTGCAGTACTAATTTTGAGCGCTATATTGCCAAAAAACTGAATAAAATTCAAACATTTATTGCTATAGATAACTATTTGAGCACTAAACATTAGCAAACGCTTAATTATTGAGCTTATTTATTAACCTAACCATGCATAACTAAATTTCATAAAAATGCTCCGTTGATCTCTTTCTATCTCTGAAAAATCACCTGTAGTATCACTGTGGTCGATATAACCTAGGTAAAATACCGTCTGAGAGTTTAATTTATAGGCGTATAAAAGCTCGGTTGATAAATTTCTTTTTTTCGCGGTAATATCATCTGGATTGCTATAAAGGTAATTAAGCGGATTTTTATCAGTATTATTATAAATTAAGGTAAAGCGAATAAAACTACGTAAATTAAATTGATAAGTGCTACGAACATCGCTTAAGCGAGCATTAAAAACATTGTTATTGTTAATATTAGCGTTATCAGCATTAAGTTGACTGAAAGTGTGACGAAGTCTTAATTCCCAATGACTATTTATGTTCCAATTCACACTGGGTACGAACCTGATTTCTGTACCTAAACGATCACTGCTAAAATCAATGGCATCGCCATAACTAAGACGGCTGCTTAAGTTAAGATTACCCCATGGTTTAATTTGCGCATTTAACTGTATATTGTTTAAGGTAAATAGTGTGGTATTTCCTTCAATAGTTAATAAACTCTTATCAAAACGACGACCAACTTTATTGCGATGTATTATTCCTAGACGTACAGAACTATCATAATTAGCCCGTAATTGTAGATTTAATCCCATTCGGCGCTCTATTAATTCATTATTGTCGTTATGGCCGATGCCACCTTCAGTAGCAATTTTAAACTGTGTCCACCATTGGTTTTCTTCGCCGTACCAGCGATGACTAAGACCATAACTAAAATCATTTTGATCAATTTTGGCAATAAAACCTAAATCGCCACGAAATCCTGCATTGCGACGGTTATAGTTGAGTCGATAAAACCATTTGTCATCGGTGTGAAAATAACCAATTTTAAAGGCATTACCACTAAAAGGTTGCTCTTTTAAGGTGCGTAGTACGTTTTCATTTATATCACAGCCATTAAGATCACACGTTTTATTGCCACTAGATGCTAAGTTTAATGGTGTTTGGCAATCTTGAGGATTTTCTGCTTGGCAAAATTGTTCAAATAAATTTTGGGGATATTGTGTTTTTGAATATAAACTTTGAAATTTAATAACATCAGTACTGTTTAAGCGAAAGCGGCCATCAATGCCATGTACTTGGTTATTATAATCAAGAGAACTTCTTAACGTACTGGTCCAGCCCAAAGTAATATTACTATTGTAATTATAACGATAGCGAATGACTGCGGCTTTAGAACTCTGTTCAATAGTGGCTATATTTGATGAGCGATTACCGGGGATCAAAATGTTAGTGTTTTTATCATCGGTTAAAAACAAGGCAAAAGAATGATCATTTTGGCGTGCCGTCAATTTAGCGCCAATATTTGGTGCATTAATATTTCGGGTATAAATTAAATTATAGTCACTATCAAAGTAATCAGCATTGTCTAAGAAGAAAGGTCGCTTTTCTTGAAAGAACAAGGCAAAGTTATTGTTTATACTTAACTGTGCGCTGTCGGTTTCAACAGTAGAAAAATCTGGATTTATGGTAGTATTAAGTAGAATATCAGGGGTTATTCCCCAACGTATATCTAAACTTGGCTCGGTATTGTATTCTCGTTGCCATTGTTTATTTTCGCTATTAGTTGGCAAGTTATCTTTTGCACCAATAACCATTGACGGGGTAATTATAAGGTTATTGCCTTGTTTTGCACCAGCAAAACCTTGAGCGATAGCCAATTGGCATATTTCACAGCTATTTGCTCTATCAAGATAAATGTTTGATAAACGTAAAAATTGTTTACGAGGATAAAAACGTAATAATTCTATTCCCCAACTTTGTATTGGTAGGTCTTCTTTAAAGTTAAGCATGCGCAAAGGTAGGGCCATTTCTACCACATAGCCTTGCTTGGTTATTTTACCAAAACTTGACCAAATTCCATCCCAAGCATTGCTGTCTTTTTTAGTGATTTCATTTTCAATACCATCCATTTGTACACCAAGAGGATTGACTAAAAAACGATAGGCGCTGCGTTGATCGTTATAAGTGTCTATTTTAATACCAACAATATCTTCACCCCAAGATTGATCTCTATCTTTTAAATACGCTCTAATTTTACTGGGATCGGGGTCTTGAGCAATAAAGGCAAGGTATAAATTTTCATTATCAGCCATGATAAAAGCTTCAGTATTTACGGGGCTAGGAATGTTGTCAAAAGGGCGCGTGACATTATTTACTAACACTTTAGTTGCATGTTGCCACTGACTTTCATTTAATTGCGCATCAATAGTTACCTTTCCTTGAATATGGGGAATGGTGATGATTTTTTGAGTATTATTAGTTTTGCTAGTCGATAAAGAGATAGTTTGTGCAAAGCTTAGCTGACAAAAAAACGTTAAGAAAAAGAGTGTAGATAAAATAAAAATTAACTTGTTTTTAAGCAACAACATTAATACTTCCAGTTTGGTAAATTTAATAACAGGGCGAATGCTCGACTAAACAAGGCTGAATAGCAATGCCATTGCGTTATTGTGCTTATTTCTTAAGGTAAATTGTAATTATTACTCGAACCTAAAAAGCTTCTACTGCATAATGTTATTTTTATTCTATAAATTTTATAAAAAGATTAACATGCCGTTTTCAATTTTAGATTTAATTGCGCTATTTGTTTTTGTGGTTTGCTGGATTGGCTACACCTATTTTGCTCGCAAAAAAGCAAAAACATCAGATTGTATAGCCCGTTGTTTGCATCAACACCGAATTCATTGGATGAATGAGTTAATTAAACGAGACTTTAGAGTCGGAGATAGTGCCTTATTAGCAAATTTAGAGCGTAATATTGCTTTTTTTGCTTCGACAACCTTGTTAATTCTTGCGGGTGTACTGACCTTATTTGGACAAGTTGATAAATTGGCGACGGTTATTTCGTCATTACATTTTGCGTTAAATCCTAATCATTTCTCTATTCAACTAAAATTAACCTTGTTAACGTTAATTTTTGTGATGGCATTTTTTCTGTTTACGTGGTCAATGCGCCAGTATGGTTTTTTGAATGTGATGATAGGAGCTGCTCCCGTTGATTTATCAGGTAAGAATGTTAATTTACAAAAATATGCGATGCAAATGGCGATCGTGCAAGATCAAGCTGCGCACTCTTATAATTATGGTTTACGTAGTTATTATTTTTCGTTAGCGGTTATTAGCTGGTTTATTCATCCCGTTATTTTTATTCTTGCCAGTCTTTTTGTCGTTTACACCTTATATCATCGTGAATTTAACTCAAAAACAGTGCGCGCTATAACAATAGGGCAAGAGTGTTTAAAAAAAGATGAATAAAGAACAAACAGTAAATAAGGGGCAAGCTTATGCTCGTTATGGTGTGCACGACTTTGATAGTTTTGATTGTGTTAAATTATCAAAAGGGATTTATTTATCACTATTGTTTGTTTTACGTGGTTATATTGCATGGATCATATCTATCACTAATATGCGTGATAAAACGGCGATTATTCAATGGTTATATCCTGATCCCGCATTATTTTATTTAAGCTTAGCTTCGGGAGTTATCGGTTTATATCTAGTGCTCGTGATAAGTTTACGCCGTCCTGATGCCGCAAATTGGGTAAAAACAAGTTGGCGACATTATAAAATCATCATAATTATCGCCTTACTTGTTGACTTAATAGTGGAAGTATCGGGATATTGGTATTGGCAATTATCATCTTTTAATGCGCTTATAAGCCATGCGGTGATCGCCATACTTATTAGTTATTTTACCTTGCGCAGTAAACGTATCGCTTTAAATATAGCGGATTTTCCAGAAAAACTACCTGAGTAATAAGTTGTAAGCAGTGCTTAATATTAGACTCAAAGATTACGTATAACCTTTGTTGTGTGCTTTTATCCTTTATAACCAGTGTCTGCTAATAAATCATTACTTTCGGCCGCTTGTCTGGCTAAATCATCACAACGTTCATTTTCTACATGTCCTGAATGACCTTTCACCCAGTTCCACTGTACCTTATGACGTTGATTTTCTTGGTGTAATTTCTTCCATAGATCAACATTTTTAACATCTTGTCTGCTAGCTGTTTTCCAATTGTTTTTTTGCCATTTAGTGATCCATTGTGTGATCCCTTGGCGTACATATTGGCTATCGGTTGTTAAAGTAACCGTACAAGGTTCTTTTAATGACTGCAACGCAACAATGGTTGCTAACATTTCCATACGATTATTCGTGGTTAATTGGTAACCTTGCGATAATTCTTTAATGTTATCTTTATATTTCAATACCGCGCCATAACCACCAGGTCCCGGATTACCTAAACAAGAACCATCGGTAAATATTTCTACATGTTTTTGCATTTGCTTAATTTATTCAATAAAAAATTCACCTAATTCTACCTAAGGCATTTCTTAGTAGCGACAATTATTTAAATCATTTCACAACTTTGTGGTACTAATTCTAGTAAATATTCATATAATAAACATAGTGCTAATAAATAAGGTCTAAAAGTGTCAGTAGATAGCTCAGAACAACGTTTAATTATTCTTGATACCGAAACAACCGGTATAAATCCTCGAGAAGGGCACCGTATTGTTGAAATTGGCTGTGTAGAAATGATCAACCGTCAATTAACTGGTCGCAGTTATCATGTGTATATCAATCCATTATTTGAAATGGGTCAAGAGGTTATTAATATTCATGGTATAACCAATGACTTTTTACGTGATAAGCCTTTGTTTGCAGCCGTTGCTAACGATTTTATTAATTTTATTCGTGGGGCTGAACTGGTTATTCATAATGCTAAATTTGATATTGGTTTTATGGATCATGAGTTTGCACTATTAAATAAAGGTCTACAAAAAACTGAAGAATTTTGTACCGTTACCGATACATTAAAAGTATCTAAAGATGAATTTGGCTCACCTAAGACGTTAGATTTTTTGGCTAAACATTATCGTGTAGATAAATTAGTTGACCGTACCTATCACGGCGCATTAATTGATGCACAACTACTTGCTTTTGTTTATATAGAAATGACGCGTAAGCAAGAGGCGTTAAATTTAACCTCAGGCGATGGTGATAATACTAATGCAATTAGACGATTAAGTGATAATAGAGAGAGTTTACCTATTGTATACGCTAGCGCAGAACAAATTAACGCACATAAACAGCGCCTAAACGTAATAGAAAAAGAAGGTGGGACACCATTGTGGAAAAATTAAGTATTTGTTTACTACTCATCATTAGTTTTTTGCACCTTAATGCGCATGCTCAAGGTAAAACACAACAAAAAATAGATTATATAAAAAGTGACAATATTACTAACCAAATACCTTATTTTGATAATCGTTTTCGCCTTGATGCCCAACTAGATGATATTACCATGCTGTTTTATCGTAAATCGGGTTCTGTACCCGTTATTTTGGTGCGCCCTGATGGCAGTAAATTACGAATAAGTGAACATGATAAGAGTAAAGTTGAATGGTTTGATGATGTTACTTTTGACATGATAAAAATTAAAAAACCGATGCCTGGACCTTGGCAAGTTATTGGTGATATCTTACCGCAAAGCCAAATTTTAGTGGTTTCAGATGTAAAAATAGCGGTAGAACCTTTACCTGATGTGATGTTGGCAGGTGAAACGTTAAAAATGGAAGGCAAGTTGTTTAATGGTGATTTAGCGATCAATAATCCTAAATTTAGAAATGTTGTGCAGTTAGATGTAGAGTTTATTAGTACCAATAATGCTTCTTATGAAAACTTTGGTTCGCCTGTTATAGAATTAACGACTTTTAGAGACGATGGTCTTGAATTAGATGAATATGCCAACGACGGAATATTTACGGGAGAGTTTCAATTAACTATTCCTGCAGGTGAATGGGTACCGCTTTACCGCATAAAATTACCTATGGCTACACGTGAATTAAGACAACAACCCATTGTTTTACGCAAAAATCCGGTTTCAATGTCGGTTGATGTTGGTCAAGAAGATGGAGATTTTCATCGTGTTCATTTTATTATTGATCCTAAATATGTTGATCCCGATAGCTTTATTTTTCAAGGAAAAATTACTTATCCCGATAGACAAGATGAACCTTTTTCGGTAACAGAAAAAAAAGGCGTCGATCATGTGAAGCAATTTGCTTATACCGAGCCAGGCGTACATCGTATTAATGTTAATGCTTTTGGCAAAACCATAAATGGTCGTGAGTTTCGTTTAATAGTGCCTGAATTTACTTTTAATGTGGAAGTTAATGTAGAGAGCACAAATAAAAGTAGTGATGATTCAACTGTTAATAGTCATAAGAACAATGTTCCAACAGAGAAAAAAATGACAGCAGCAGAAAAAATTGCGATGGATAATGCAGAATTAGAAAAAGTATTACAGCAGCAACAACAAAAAACAAAAAAACAGCAACAACAACAATGGATTATTATTGGTGCAGGCAATTTAATTATTATTATTTTAGGATTAGCTTTCTTTTTTATAATAAGAAAAAGAAAAGCAAAATAATTAATTGCTGTCTAGGTAGCCTTAGTTGACTGATATTGATTAGTTTTAAACAGTTTTTGTTGGGAATTTCAACTTATTGTTCAGCAAATGTGCAAACGATAAAATAGTGAAAAAAAGATGTTGACTCAACATCATCATAACCGTATTATTCACGCCGCTCTCAACGAGAGATGTAAAAAGCTTTATATAGTGCAGCTAAGTGAGTATCAGTTGGTTAGGTTAATATCCAGTGGCCTGTCACTTAAAGTATTATGGTTAGAGTACCTAAAACTCAAAAGCTTTAATAGTGCAGCGGAGTGGGTGTCAGTTGGTTAGAAAATATCCAGTGGCCTGTCACTTAAAGTATTATGGTTAGAGTACCTAAAGCTCAAAAGCTTTAATAGTGCAGCGGAGTGGTAGTTCAGTTGGTTAGAATACCGGCCTGTCACGCCGGGGGTCGCGGGTTCGAGTCCCGTCCACTCCGCCAATTTATTAAAGGTATGTTGTGTTTTTAATGATAAACTTACTCTTATTCCCGTGACAGGAATACTATTGAGTGTTAAAGAAACAACAAGAGGTTAGAGCACCTTAAAAACTCAATTAAGTGTTTACTTAAGTAATAGTGCGGAGTGGTAGTTCAGTTGGTTAGAATACCGGCCTGTCACGCCGGGGGTCGCGGGTTCGAGTCCCGTCCACTCCGCCAACTTATTTAAAACTTAAAAGAAGCAAATCAGCGGAGTGGTAGTTCAGTTGGTTAGAATACCGGCCTGTCACGCCGGGGGTCGCGGGTTCGAGTCCCGTCCACTCCGCCAACTTTGTTTCTTGCTTCAGTTAATTCTTCCATTACTTCCATTAATCATTTTCAATCTAAAATTAAACAACTAAAACAGATATGGTAGTTCAGTTGGTTAGCTATTATTTAAAATATAGCGGCCTGTCACGCCGGGGCGCGCGGGTTCGAGTCCCGTCCACTCCGCCAACTTTGTTTCTTGCTTCAGTTAATTTTTCCATTACTTCCATTAATCATTTTCAATCTAAAATTAAACAACTAAAACAGATATGGTAGTTCAATTGGTTAGCTATTATTTGAAATATAGCTGCCTGTCGCTGGTTAGAGTCCCTAAAACGAAACCAACTTTGTTTCTTAATATTATATCCCTCATTTTAAATTCTTATATATAAAGCATTTCAATAATATTAATTATCATCATCATTTTTTATTCTATATTAACTTTTTCTTATTAATTACCGTTATTACTTTACAAGCGCGAATGACTGTGGATAATCGCGACATTATCTTTGTTACCACTAATTATAGTTGTTTAATATGTTTGAATTAAAATACCATACGCCGCCAGAATGGGCACAAGTTGTATTATCTGATTTTGATGCCTTTTTAATTGATCATGCTGCGGCAGAAAAGAAAGCATCAGGCATGGCAATGTCGTTGATTTCACATTACCCTAACCGTAAAAATTTAGTACGTGCTATGGCTGATTTAGCTATTGAAGAATTGATCCATTTCAAACAAGTATTAAAACTTATTCAAACGCGAGATATTGAATTAGGACCCGATAGTAAAGATCAATATATTCATCAAATTAGAGCTGCTTTCCGCAAAGGCAGTGATGTATTTTTTATGGATAGATTAATTGTTGCAGCAGTAATAGAAGCCCGTGGTTATGAACGTTTTTCTTTAGTAGGTGAGGCTTTGCCCGCAGGTAAAGACAAAGACTTATACAGCACTATTGCTAAATCAGAAGAAAAGCATAAAAATTTATTTATTGAATTGGCGCATGAATATTTTGATAAAGAAGATGTTAATCAACGTCTTGATGAAATACTTGATTTAGAAGCAGAAATTTGCCGTAAGTTACCATTTCGTGCTGCTTTACATTAATGTTTTATCTTACTAAGTCAAATTAGTTTGTGATGACAAAAAATATCACTAAGTATTTAGCCAATTATGCGGAACAAGAAACAGCGTTGCTAATGGACTTTCCATCAGCGCAATGTTTTACGCATAGCGTTGTTATTCCTGCCTATAAAGAAAGTAATGATTTTATTCAGCGTTTAGTTCAAAGTGAATTAGCTCAGCAAAATGTATTATTTATTATTGTAATTAATCAACCAGACAGTGATAACGATACAAGATTACAACAGCAACTTTTTCAACACTGTAATATTGCTGGTGAGCTTGTGTGGCAGCACAAATCATTAAGCTTAATGATAATAAAACAAAGTAATAGTGCGTTATTAATTGTAGATCGTTTTACCAGCCCCATTCCTGAAAAATTAGGTGTGGGTTTAGCCCGTAAACTAGGCACAGATCTCGCTTTAGCATTAGTGAATAAAAAACAAATACAATCGTCATGGCTTTGTTCTACCGATGCCGATGTTCATTTACCTAAGCATTATTTTAACGCATTAAGCAATTTTAAAAACTCAGTTGCCGCTTGTTATAATTTTTATCATTACAGTGACGATAAAAACATTCATCAAGCTAATTTTTTATACGAACAAGCATTGCGTTATTATGTTGCGGGATTAACCTATGCAAAGTCTCCTTATGATTTTTTTACTATTGGTAGCATTTTAGCCTTTAATACCAATGCTTATGCGAGTGTACGTGGTTTTCCTAAACGCAGTGCAGGGGAAGATTTTTATCTATTGAACAAGCTTGCTAAATTAGGAAAAGTCAGTTTTATAAAAGATTGTGTGATAAAAATTGATGCCCGCACTTCAGATCGCGTCCCTTTTGGTACGGGTCCAGCCGTTACTGAAATATTAGCATTACAAGCAGCAGGGCAAGAGTATTGTTATTATCACCCTGAGGTTTTTGAACATCTTAAACAGGTATTAAATGACTTTAAAAGTTTGTGGGCATATCGACAACAATTATCCCTTTGGTATAACAGCCAACAAGCTATTATTTGTGATGCGTTAAAAAGTATTGGTTTAGACAATTTTGTAAAAAAACAAAATGAAGCAACAGAGCAACAATTTACTAAACAATTAATCGTCTGGTTTGACGCGTTTAAAACGCTAAAATTTATTCATGCATTAAGAGAGTATGGTTTAGCCGATATTCCCTTAAAAGATGCTATAGCTTTAGCTAGTTTTTCGGTAATGACAGAGCAATAAATACATGACGCTAAAAATTAAGCCGCCAATAGCGCCCCATAAATGTGCATTTACAGCAACATTAGCGCCGATTAAGTTTACAACATCGGCACTGGCACCAAAAAATTGCTCGTGTGCTATTTTTAGCCACACGCCAATAAATAACAAATAGCCAGTTTTATCGCCTTGTTTTATATCCATTATTGCACCAAAAACAAAGATGCCATGTAATACGCCAGATAAGCCCACATATTGTTGTAAACTGGTATCAAAAAAATATAAACCTAAACTACAAGAGAGTGCAGAAAATAAAAATAATGCGCTATAAATTTTAATCGTATAAAAATGACCATGCAACGCCCAAAGCATGATTAATGCGGCTAAATTAAGTAATAAATGGTTTAAGTTAGTATGAAAAAAATGTCCGCTTAATAAACGCCACCATTGCCCTTCAGTTATGGCGCTACGTTGATAGACTAATAAATCAATGAGTTGATCATTAAAAATAAAAGCGAGTAGGGCAAGTAAAATAATTAATGCAGGAACAAGTAAAGCTTGTACTGATATTGGCCAAGCGCGTTTAATGGTTAAAGACATATTTTTGCAAGTATATAAAAATAAAAAGTTAGAGTAGCAAAATAATCGCTTAATGAAAAAAATTTAATTACATAGCTTTGGTATTAATTTTATAATTTAAGTATTATCCATGCTATCAACATTCAGTATTATTAATTTAAGGTAATGTTTTGCATCATTCTACTATTCTCAATAAGCACATCAACAGCATTTTATTCGTCTGTATGGGCAATATATGTCGCTCACCTAGCGCTGAAGCTATCTTTAAAGCTAAAGCCATACAACAAGGTTTAAATTTAGAGATTGACTCTGCAGGAACTATTGCAGCGCATGTTGGTGAAACACCAGACAAACGCTCACAAGCGGCAGCTAAGGCACGTGGTTATTCATTTACAGGTATTAGATCTCGACAAGTAAATAGCAATGACTTTGAGCACTTTGATTTAATTTTAGCGATGGATTTTGATAATTTGACAAATTTAAAACAAATGGCAGAGCAGCACTCTGGTAATAATAAGCATCACAAAATCAAACTTTTTTTAGATTTTTTACCTGCTAACACTATAAGCAATTTTAATGAGCAAGAAGTGCCCGATCCTTATTATGGTGGAGAGCAAGGTTTTGAGCATGTGGTTGATTTAATTGAAAGTGCTAGTGATGGTTTACTTAAAGCGCTGCATAACGCAGGAGAAAAAGCGTAATCAATGAGACATTTTAATCAGCCGAGTATTGAAACGGATAAATTTAATTGGCACGTAGTTAAACTATTATGGCCATTTTTATTAGAATATAAATATCGTGTAGGCTTGGCATTAAGTTGTTTAGTATTAACTAAAGTCGCTAGTGTTTATTTGCCTTTTGTTTTAAAAGATATTGTTGATGTACTAGATAAAAGTAAAGATATTAGTGCCAGTGCAAGCACCTTTATTGTGCCGTTTGGCTTAGTGGCTGCTTATGGTTTAGTACGATTAACCACCGTTATTTTTGCTGAATTGCGCGATACGCTTTTTGCGCGCGTTACCGAACGCGCTATTCGCCGTATTGGTTTACAAGTATTTCGTCATTTACACCAACTTGATCTCGACTTTCACCTAAATCGTCAAACAGGGGGGTTATCGCGCGATATTGATCGTGGCACCTCGGGCATTAGTTTTTTAATGCGTTTTATGATTTTTAATATTATTCCAACCTTATTTGAAATCACTATGGTGATCAGTATATTACTGGTTAATTACGGTATTTGGTTTGCGTTGATCACGTTAACCTCGGTTATTGTTTATGTACTTTATTCAATAAAAGCCACCCAATGGCGTACTCGTTATGTACGTGCGGCCAATAAAGCCGATTCATCCAGTAATACTCGCGCCATAGACAGTTTAATTAATTACGAAACCGTTAAATATTTTACCAATGAAGAGCATGAAGCGAAAGCGTATGATCAACAATTAACCCAATGGGAAACCGCTAAGCTGCAAAATAGACTGTCATTATTTACGTTAAATGGCGGGCAAGCGTTGATCATTTCATTAGCGATGACCGCAATGCTAGCGCTGGCTTCTTATCAAGTTGCCCATCAAAAAATGACTTTAGGTGATTTTGTCTTAGTTAATGCTTTTATGATGCAGCTTTTTATCCCACTAAATTTCTTAGGCTTTGTTTATCGCGAAATGAAAGGTTCACTAGCGAATATTGAAAACTTTTTTGGTTTGTTACAAAAAAAGCCAAAAGTTAATGATATTGCTCATGCACCAGAGTTAAAAATTAATACAGGTGAGATTATTTTTGACAATATTAGTTTTCATTATCAAGCAGAGAGACCGATATTAAAAAATGTTTCTTTTACCATCCCAGCAGGCAAAAAAGTGGCGATTGTGGGTGAAAGTGGTTCGGGAAAATCAACCTTGGTTAAATTGTTATTTCGTTTTTATGATGTTACGCAGGGCATTATTTTTATTGATCAGCAAGCGATTGATCAAGTAACACAATTATCATTACGACAACATATCGGCATAGTGCCGCAAGACACGGTATTGTTTAATGATACTTTATTAGAAAATGTTCGTTATGGTCGGCCACAAGCCAATGATGATGAAGTGCATAAGGCTATTGAACTGGCTTATTTAACTAAATTTGTACAATCATTACCTGATGGTGTAAATACCGTGGTTGGTGAACGTGGCTTAAAACTCTCAGGAGGTGAAAAACAACGTGTTGCTATTGCTCGAACTATTTTAAAAAATCCCGCTATTTTAGTCTTTGATGAAGCAACCTCATCATTAGACAGCCGCTCTGAACAAGCTATTTTATCGGCCATTGACAATGTTAGTCAAAATCATACTAGCTTAGTTATTGCTCATCGTTTATCAACCATCACCAATGCAGATAATATTATCGTGCTTCATCAAGGCGAAATAATAGAGCAGGGCAATCATCAGCAATTATTAAATAATCAGTCTCATTATTATAAAATGTGGCAAATTCAACAATCTACTGAACAAGCAGAATAAACATGAATAATATTAAACTAACCAATCAACCACAAGAACAACAACAGTTAGCCGCATTACAAACTAAAAGTTGGTTAGAACAGGTAATTGTCGGTTTAAATTTTTGTCCTTTTGCAAAAAAAGAATTAGTGAATAACAGTGTGCATTATTGGGTTTCAACTAAAGTTAAAATGAAAGAGGCCTTATTAGAAGTGGTTGAGCAATGTATTTACTTGCAAGATAACCCAAAGACAGAAACTAGCTTAATTATTTATGAAAAAGGCTTTAAGCACTTTGATACAGGAATAAACAATTACTTAGATTTAGTAGATTACGCCAATGATTTAATTACCGAACAGGGTTTTGAAGGGATGTTTCAAATAGCGAGTTTTCATCCTGAGTATTGCTTTGCTGATGCTGAGGTTAACGATGCCGCTAATTTTACTAACCGATCACCCTATCCAACGTTACATTTAATTAGAGAAGCGAGCATGGAAAAAGTATTAGCGGTTTATAAAAATCCTGAACTCATTCCTGATAATAATATTACCCTTGCTCAGCAAAAGGGCAGCGATTATTTTCAGCAAATATTAACTAATATTCATCATTTGACCGTTGATAACAATTCAACGAGAAAGACATAATGTACTTACAAGAGTTTTTAATTATTGCCGCGATTCATTTTTTAGCCGTTGCCAGCCCAGGCCCTGATTTTGCTGTTATATTAAAGCAAAGTATTCGTTATGGTCGTCGTAGCGCTATTTTTACCAGTTTAGGTATCGGTACAGGTATTTTATTGCATGTGGCTTATTCGTTAGTAGGCATTGGCTTATTAATTGCGAGTTCGGAACAATTATTTACCTTATTAAAGTTTATTGCCGCCGGTTACTTTTGTTATTTAGCTTGGCATGGTTTACGTGCTAAAGCACCAGATGAAAATGAAGAAATTGATCTCAGTATAAAAGCGGATGATCATCCCTCCGATAAAAAAGCTTTTATTACCGGCTTTTTAGTCAATGGCTTAAATGTAAAAGCAACATTATTTTTTGTTAGTTTATTCTCTATGGTTATTGCCACGTCAACACCTTTTGCCATTAAATTAGGCTATGGTCTTTATATGGCGGTAGCGACAGCATTATGGTTTAGTAGTTTGTCTTATATGCTAAGCATTGCTAAATTTCGCCAAATATTAGTTAAAAAAGGTTATTACCTTGAACGCTTTATGGGCGTGGTTTTACTTGCTTTAGCAATACAATTAGTTTTATCAAGTTTACCTACGTAATTTACACCTCTTAGAGTAAAAATTATCGCTAGAGATCTTTAATGGATGATTTGTTATAATCACGCTAATTCTTGTTAAGGTCTTTAGTATTTGTGGAAAAAAAAGCAGTAGTTCAAGTCGGTGGTAATGTTGAAAGCGCCATTAAAGGTGATTATCAAATTAATGTTGCTTTAGTACTTAAAGAAGCATGGGGGCAAACACAGCAAGGTCGTCAAGCTATTAATCTAGGCTTAGTCTTTATTTTTGTTATTGGTATGTTAGTTTCTTTTGTCGTAGGCGAATATTTTGGTGGTATTGAAGCGGCCTTTAAACAACCTAAAGTGCTACTTTTTATTCAAACCGTGGTGAGTTTGGCTATTTGGCCTTTTTTAGCAGGTATTGAAATGATGGGGGTTTTACATGCTGTTGGTGCTAAAACACAACCAAAACTAATTTTTTCTTTTTTAAAACGTGGTAGTTGGGTGGTTATTTGTGGTTTGTTTACTTCTGCTTTAGTAAGTATTGGCATTCAATTGTTTGTGATCCCAGGTGTATTTCTTGCTGTGATTTTTTCATTAACGATACCTTTAGTCGTTGAAAAAAAGTTTTCACCAATAAAAGCCATGGTGGTTTCATTACAAGCAATACGTTTTCAGTGGTTTAAGCTATTTAGTATTTATGTCATTTTGTTAGGACTGCTAGTTTTAGCTATGACACCACTACTTATTACAGGACAAAGTAGTTTGGCCTTTATTGCTATCGTACTGTTTTTATTTGCTTTGTCTTATTTGGCACCGTTATTTTATAATGTTAAAGGCATTTTATACCGCGAAATTTTTGGCTTGACACTACATAAGAAAAACATAGATTCAAATGAACTATCATCAGAAGATGATATTTTCATTGCCTAATGTGTTTTTTATAATTGACTGTTTTAATGTGTTTATTTAGCATAGGAGGCTAAATGTCGATAGTAAACCGTATATTATTAGTATTAATAGGGGGAGCATTTTCATGGATGCTCGTAGCTCCTTTTATTACCCCCGTAAATTTAGTTAATCAAGGTTCAATTAACCGGCCAAATAAAATAGCTAAATTACCGATTAAAATAATGAAACCAGAAAAACCATTACATTCCGTTAAATTACCAGACTTTGCCCATATAGCGAGTGTTAGTGAAAAAAAACGCCAATTTTTTCAATTTTTAACTCCCGCTATTCGCAAAGAAAATCAAAAGTTGCTGGTTATGCGAGAAAAATTATTAGTCCTAAAAGCGCAATCATTTGAGTCGCTTATGCCCGCAGATATCGCATTGATTAAAAAGTTAACCAAACAATATAAAGTGAATAAGCAATTATCGTTTAATGAACAATTAGATGAATTACTACGTTGTGTCGATCAAGTCCCAGAGGCATTAGTATTAGTACAAGCGGCTAATGAGTCGGCATGGGGAACATCACGTTTTGCTCGTATTGGCTTAAACTTTTTCGGTATTTGGTGTTATAAACCCAAATGTGGCATGATCCCGAATGGACGCAGTGGTAATGATCGCCATGAAGTAGCAGCATTTCAATCGGTTGCAAAAGCGGTACATAGTTATTTTTATAATATTAATACTCACGCTGCTTATAAAGTATTTCGTCATATTCGCGCACAATTACGTGCTGAAAATCATCCATTATATCCTGAAGTTCTTGCTTCTGGCTTATTAGCGTATTCTTCCCGTGGTGAACACTATGTAGTGGAAATTACTAAAATGATAGAACAAAATCAAGCGTATTTTACCGAGCAACAAATTGCGCAGGCTGATTAACAGACAATTAAATAGTTATTAAAAGGCAGTGAGTTAACAGCCTTTTTTATTGTTTATTTTACTTCAATAATATCAACTAACTTGTTTTTTATGTTTACTTGGTTGTTTATCAAGCTATTATTTTTATTCATATAATAATAAATTACGTATTATGTACCCAAACCAAGTGATAATTTATTGTTTTTGAGTTTTTTTTACTAAGAATGCAATTTTTATTAACTATTGCTACATAAATCAACTGTTTTTGTGTAAAATCACACACCATTTTTTTATAAAATTTGTCTAGCCCAAGCCTGTGCCAGCACTAAAAAAGTAATGGTTAAGCGCCGCTTTAGAGGAACTCATGAACTTAGACGATATAATTTTACAAGCAGAGCAAGCAATTTCTGCTGCATCTGATCCAAGTGAACTTGATCAAGTTCGCATAAACTTTTTAGGTAAAAAAGGTTTATTTACTGAACAAATGAAAGGGTTAAGTAAATTACCGAAAGAAGAAAAGCCCAAAGCAGGGCAAGTAATTAATCTTGCTAAGCAAAAAGTGCAAAAATTATTGACTGAGCGCGGTGAGTTTTTACGCAATGAAGAACTTAAAAAGAAATTAGCGGCTGAGTCTATTGATGTTACTTTACCGGGGCGTGGTACGCAATTAGGCGGGGTTCATCCCGTAACACGTACTATTGAGCGCATTCAAAGTTTTTTCGGTGACTTAGGTTTTGAAGTGAAATCAGGACCTGAAATAGAAGATGATTATCATAATTTTGACGCATTAAATATTCCTGAGCATCATCCTGCGCGCCAAGATCACGATACTTTTTACTTTAATCCAAAATTAGTGTTACGTACACAAACCTCTGGCGTACAAATTCGTACCATGGAAGTTGAAAAGCCGCCATTGCGTATTATCTCGCCAGGCAAGGTTTATCGTAACGATTACGATCAAACGCATACACCCATGTTTCATCAAGTTGAAGGTTTGATGGTTGATAAAGACGTTAGTTTTACTCATTTAAAAGGCATTTTGCACGACTTTTTACACCACTTTTTTGAAGAAGAAGTTGAAATTCGTTTTCGTCCGTCTTATTTCCCGTTTACAGAACCTTCTGCCGAAGTCGATATTATGGGTAAAAACGGTAAATGGTTAGAAGTATTAGGTTGTGGCATGGTTCACCCAAATGTGCTTAAAAGCGTGGGTATTGATCCTGAAATTTATACCGGTTTTGCTTTTGGCATGGGTGTTGAACGTTTAACTATGTTGCGCTACGGTGTGAATGACTTACGTGCATTCTTTGAAAATGATCTTCGCTTTTTAAAACAATTTAAGTAGGAAACTCATAATGAAATTTAGTGAATCTTGGTTACGTGAGTGGGTAAATCCTACACTTTCATCAGATGAATTAACGCATCAAATCACCATGGCTGGCTTAGAAGTAGATGGTGTAGAACCTGTTGCTGGTGAATTTACTGGTGTTATTATTGGTGAAGTGGTTGAATGCGGTCCACACCCAGATGCAGATAAACTGCAAGTAACAAAAATTAGCTTGGGCGACTTTGGTTTAGATCAAGAGAAAGGCTCAGACAAAGTTGCGCAAGGCGAGTTAATTGATATTGTTTGTGGTGCTAAAAACTGTCGTTTAGGCTTAAAAGTCGCTGTTGCTACTGTTGGTGCAGTATTACCGGGTAATTTTAAAATTAAAAAAGCTAAATTACGCGGTATTGTTTCAAATGGTATGTTATGTAGTGAGTCAGAAATTGGCTTGGCTGATAGCTCTGACGGCATTTTAGAGTTACCACAAGATGCGCCGATAGGTGTTGATGTTCGTGATTATTTAAATTTAAATGACGTTACCATCGATGTAGATTTAACCGCTAACCGTGGTGACTGTCTAGGGCTTAAAGGTTTAGCGCGCGAAGTTGGTGTACTTAACTCTCTTGAGGTTAGCGAACCTGAAATTAATGCCGTTACGGCAACTATTGATGATGCTCTTACTATAAATATTGCAGCAGGCGAAGCTTGCCCTCGTTATTTAGGTCGTATTATTAAAGGCATTGATCCTAAAGCTCAAACGCCATTATGGATGATAGAAAAGTTACGTCGTTGTGGTACACGCGCAATTGATCCTGTTGTTGATGTTACTAACTATGTGTTGTTAGAACAAGGTCATCCAATGCATGCTTTTGATTTAGCTAAAATTGATGGTGGTATTAATGTTCGTTATGCTCAAAAAGGTGAAAAACTCACTTTATTAGATAAAAATGAAGTCACGCTAAATGAACAAACTTTAGTGATTGCTGATACGGGTGTTGAAGGTAACGGCAAAGCATTAGCAATGGCGGGTATTTTTGGCGGCTTACATTCAGGTGTAACTGCTCAATCAACTGATATCTTTTTAGAAAGCGCATTTTTTGCGCCACTAGCCATTTTAGGTAAAGCACGCCAATACGGTTTACACACTGATGCTTCTCATCGATATGAACGTGGTATAGACCCTACATTACAACGTGATGCTATGGAGCGCGCCACAGCATTGTTATTAACGATTGTTGGTGGTCAAGCAGGTCCTATTGTAGAAGCACAATCGAGCGAACATATACCATCAGAAAAAGCCGTGACTTTACGTCGTGAAAAATTAGACACGCGCATTGGTCATCATATTGATGATGCGACGGTAACTGAAATTTTAACGCGTTTAGGTTTTTCGGTAAATGTAACTGGTGCAGAGCAAGAGAAAAAATGGCAAGTTGTTGTACCAGCATATCGTTTTGATATTAAAATTGAAGTTGATTTAATCGAAGAAGTTGCGCGCATATATGGCTATAACAACATTCCTAATGTAGCACCCAAAGCCTTTTTGAAAATGTGTACACAAAAAGAAGCCCAAATACCTTTAACTAAAATACGTCAAACCTTGGTTAATCGTGATTATCAAGAAGCAATCACCTATAGTTTTGTTGACCCAAAAATACAATCGTTAATTCATCCTGACGAAGCTGTAATGACTTTACCACATCCTATTTCATCTGAAATGTCGGTAATGCGCTTAAGTTTATGGACAGGATTGTTACAAGCGGTTGTTTATAACCAAAACCGTCAACAACAAAGAATTCGTTTATTTGAAACAGGTTTACGCTTTGTTCCCGATGAATCGGCTGAAAACGGTGTACGTCAACAACAAATGATCGCGGGGGTTATTGGTGGTCAGCGTTTTGATGAACATTGGAGTCAAGAAAAGGCTGCGACTGACTTTTATGATATTAAAGCCGACGTTGAGGCCTTGTTATCATTAGCGGGTGAAAAGGCTAGCGACTATGAGTTTTCTAAGGCTGAAATAACCGCTTTACATCCAGGACAGACTGCTGCCGTAACTAAAAACGGGACTTTGGTTGGTTATATTGGTGCCTTACATCCTGAATTAGAACGAAAATTAGGATTAAATGGTCGCACATTAATTTTTGAATTATTATTGGCTGAAATTTCAACATTGAAAATCCCGCAAGCCTGTGATGTGTCTCGCTTTCCTGCGAATAGACGTGACATCGCTGTGGTCGTAAAAGAGCATGTTGAGGCAAAAAATGTGTTACAACTTATTGAAAAGGTTGGCGGAAATCTTTTATTTGATCTAAAATTATTCGATGTATACCGAGGTAATGGTATAGACGACGGGTTTAAGAGCTTAGCCATCGGTTTGTTTATGCAAGATCGTGAGAAAACTCTTGAAGAAAAAGACATTAACCAAGTGGTTGATCGCGTAGTAAAAGCACTAACTAGCGAACTACATGCATCACTGAGGGATTAAAACAATGGCGCTAACAAAAGCAGAAGTAGCAGAGCATTTATTTGAGAAAGTAGGTTTAAGTAAACGTGATGCAAAAGATATGGTGGAATGTTTTTTTGAGAACATTCGCGAAACATTAGAAAGTGGTGAGCAAGTAAAACTTTCTGGTTTTGGTAATTTTGATATTCGTGAAAAAAGCGAACGTCCGGGTAGAAATCCTAAAACGGGTGAAGATATTCCAATTTCTGCTCGTCGAGTGGTAACTTTTAGACCGGGTCAAAAATTAAAAAGCCGAGTAGAATCTGGTAATAACGATAAGTAACGTTTAGTTTATATCGTCTTTATCCGTCTGATTTTAATTTAAACATCATTATGATTTTTTAATCGTAATGATGTTGATTATCTGCTTTAAAATTTTAACGGTATATCGGTTAAAACTGATTTATTGTATATGTTTAGAAAGCGCACAAGAAAACTTTAACTGGTATTCAACACACATTAACAGGTAATCTACTTGATAAATGGGAGGAATATTGATTAACTTAATTAACTTGTTCTATGTTTTGGTTGATATATGGACATACTCCTTCGATAATTGGGGAACTGACCAAGCAGATAAATATCTAGACCAAATAGACGAAGTGCTTCAGTTACTTGCTACAAATCCGCTCATGGGGATAAATTAAGAGTTATTCGTGTGCTAGGCGGAGAAATGAATCATGTTCAACATTTAAAATGATTACTTAAATGTTTTTTTTGTGTTTTCTCACTCTTTAAAAAGGGATGTGAGCCACGATATTTTGTGACTCAAAGATCTTGGGTATATAATGGTGTTATTAAAATAAAAAAGGCTGCATTGGCAGCCTTTTTTATTTATTTGATTTTTTATTTAATTTTTAGCGATTGCTTGTGCGAGTTCAACTAAAATAGTTTCACTGGCGGGTAAGTCAATGCAAGCATCCGTAATGCTTTGTCCGTAGACTAAATTTTTTGGCTCTGTTACGGCTTGTTTTCCAGCCACTAAAAAGCTTTCGATCATCACACCAAAAATATTGCTATTACCCGCTACAATTTGTTCGGCTAACGAAGTAGCAACCTCTGCTTGTCGGGTATGGTCTTTATAACTATTACCATGACTGCAGTCAATCATAATACGGGTTGGTAGCTCTGTCTTTTTTAATAAATTGCAAGCGTTAGCAATATCATCAGCATGATAATTAGGTTCTTTACCGCCACGTAAAATCATATGGGCAAAAGGATTACCATGAGTTTGATAAATACACATTTGACCACTTTTATCAGGCGAATAAAGTACATGAGATACACTGGCAGCCTTTATAGCATCACTGGCTATTTTGACATTACCGTCAGTACCATTTTTAAAACCAACAGGGCAAGATAGCGCAGAGGCGAGTTCGCGATGAACTTGGCTTTCGGTTGTACGAGCACCAATAGCTCCCCAGCTGATCAAATCAGAAATATATTGCCCTGTAACCATATCTAAAAATTCAGTACCCGTTGGCAGACCAATATCATTAATTTCAATTAATAGCTGTCGAGCTAAATTAAGCCCTTTGGCAACTTTAAATGATTTATCAAGATCAGGATCACTAATTAAGCCTTTCCAACCAACCGTAGTGCGAGGTTTTTCAAAATAAACGCGCATCACAATAAATAAATCATCTATAAATTTATCATGTAATACTTTTAATTTTTTAGCGTAATCAATTGCTGCAACAGGATCATGAATAGAACAAGGGCCAATAACTACTAATAAACGTTTATCTTTACCTTCAATAATATTTTCAATGGTTTTACGACTATCGATAATAAAATCGGCTGTATTTTGAGTTAATGGAATTTGTTGGGCTAATTGAGCGGGAGACACTAANTTTTCAATTAATGAGGTACGAAATTCATCAGTTTTTATGGTCATTAAGCATGCTTCGATTTGACATATTTACTAGGCGGTTAACATAGCGAAAAAGTGTCGTAATGCCAACCTTTTNGCCTGATTTAAATCAACTATTTTAGTAGAAATTAGTATTTATATCTTTGCAGTTTAGTTTCCGATAAAATTTTAGCGGTGATCTCTTCCACTGACAATTTAGTGGTGTTTAAAAAAGGAATTTTTTCTTTTTTATACAATTTTTCAACTTCTCTAACTTCCATACGACATTGTCTAGCGGAAGAATACTTACTGTTTGATAAACGGTTGTGTCTTATATCAATTAAGCGCTGTGCATCTATGGTTAAACCAAATAATTTCTTTTTATGTTTTTTTAAAAANTCAGGAATTTGCAATTCATCCATATCATCGTCGGTAAAAGGGTAATTTGCCGCTTTAATACCATATTGTANTGCTAAATAAAGNGAGGTTGGGGTTTTACCTGAACGTGAAACGCCTACTAAAATAACATCGGCATGTTCATAATTACTTATATTGCCACCATCATCATTAGCAAGGGCATAATTTACCGCATCAATTCTAAAATCATAGCTATTTTCATGAATACTGTGGGTGCGATGAGCTTTTGGTTTTGCTTTTACGCCAAGTTGTTGTTCAAGCGGATTAATAAAGTGTTCTAAAAAATTATAAATAATCGCATCACAGCTATCAATTATTTCTCTAATTTCAGGCTTAACAAAGGTATGAAAAACTAATGGTGGCTCGCCAGAACGTTTACTTGATTTATTTATTTTGTTTTTTGTTTCAAGCGCTTGTTCNACTGTTTCAACAAAAGGAATAGTATAATGTTCAAATTCCATTGGAAATAAAGACAATAAAGCATGACCAAAAACCTCAGAGGTGATAGCCGTGCCATCAGAAATATAAAATGCTGCGCGCATAACAATAGACTCTTTTTGTAATAGCTTATGAAAACTTTTAATTTCGTTTCTAAGGCTGTCAGTGTAAAATGATATTAGTTCTCAATAAAGAACTTTATCAATTAAATATTATCCCTTTAATGGAGAGTTGTCGTGCAAGAATATGTACTTTGGTATGAAAATTTAGGAATGAATGATGTAGATCGCGTTGGCGGTAAAAATGCATCACTCGGTGAAATGATTTCAAATCTCGCCAATGTTGGTGTGCAAGTCCCTGGTGGTTTTGCAACTACCTCTTATGCTTTTAATGAGTTTTTAGAGCAAAGTGGCTTAAACGACAAAATTTATCAATTATTAGATGATTTAAATGTTGATGACGTTAATGCCTTAGCAAAAGCAGGTAAAACTATTCGTCAATGGATCATCGACACCCCATTTTTACCACAAATGCAGCAAGAGATTGATGCAGCTTATGCAAAACTTGCTGGGGAATTTGCAACGGATGCCTCTTTTGCCGTACGTTCATCGGCAACCGCTGAAGATATGCCCGATGCGTCTTTTGCTGGCCAGCAAGAAACCTTTTTAAATGTACGTGGTTTAGATGCTGTTATGATCGCTATTAAGCACGTATTTGCTTCGTTATTNAATGACCGTGCTATCTCTTATCGTGTTCACCAAGGTTATGATCATCGTGGTGTGGCGCTATCTGCAGGTATTCAACGCATGGTACGTAGTGACATTGCTTCATCAGGTGTTATGTTTTCTATTGATACTGAATCAGGCTTTGAAGATGTGGTATTTATTACCTCAAGTTATGGTTTAGGTGAAATGGTAGTGCAGGGCGCTGTTAACCCTGACGAATTTTATGTTCACAAACCTACTTTAGCGAAAGGGAATCCTAGTGTTGTTCGCCGTAATATTGGTAGTAAAGCGATTAAAATGGTTTATACCAACGCCCAAGAGCATGGTAAACAAGTGGAAGTGATTGATGTTGATGAAGCCCAATCGAATCAATTTTCATTAACCGATGATGAAGTGCAAAACCTTGCTAAACAAGCGGTTATTATTGAAAAACATTATCAACGCCCTATGGATATTGAATGGGCAAAAGACGGCTTAGACGGTAAACTCTATATTGTACAAGCACGTCCTGAAACCGTGCGTAGCCGTGAAAGTGGTAATGTAATGGAACAGTTTCAATTACAAGAAACTGCTGAGGTTGTTTGTACAGGACGTTCTATAGGACAAAAAATAGGCAGTGGCGCAGCTAAAGTATTATCCTCATTAGATGAAATGGATAAAATACAACCAGGTGATGTGTTAGTGACTGATATGACCGATCCTGATTGGGAACCGATCATGAAAAAAGCCTCTGCTATTGTGACCAATCGTGGCGGTCGTACTTGTCATGCGGCCATTATTGCTCGTGAAATGGGTATTCCTGCTGTTGTTGGTTGTGGTGATGCGACTAGTAAAATTAAAGCGGGTGATAAAATTACGGTGTCGTGTGCCGAAGGTGATACTGGTTTTATTTATCAGGGATTACTTGATTTTGAGGTGATAAAATCTGAAATTGACAATATGCCAGAATTACCGCTTAAAATAATGATGAATGTGGGTAATCCTGACCGAGCATTTTCTTTTGCGCGTTTACCACATGCCGGTATTGGTTTAGCACGTTTAGAATTTATCATTAATAAAATGATCGGTATTCATCCCAAAGCATTAATTAATTACGACACTCAATCGGCTGATTTAAAAGATGAAATTGATGATATTATTGCTGGTTATGCAAGTCCTATTGAATTTTATATTGCCAAACTAACCGAAGGTATTTCTACGCTAGCGGCGGCTTATTCACCTGAAAAAGTGATTGTGCGAATGTCTGATTTTAAATCAAACGAATACGCCAATCTAGTCGGCGGTGAAGAATTTGAACCCGATGAAGAAAACCCGATGATCGGCTATCGTGGTGCAGCTCGTTATATCTCAGCAGATTTTNGNGATTGTTTTGCTTTAGAATGTGAAGCAATAAAACGGGTACGAAATGACATGGGCTTAACCAATGTTGAAGTAATGATCCCATTTGTTCGTACGTTAGAAGAAGCAGAACAGGTAATTGAAATTTTAGCTGAAAACGGTTTAAAACGTGGCGAAAATGGTTTACGGGTTATAATGATGTGTGAATTACCTTCAAATGCTTTATTGGCGGATCAATTTTTAGATCACTTTGATGGTTTTTCAATTGGTTCAAACGACTTAACACAGCTAACACTAGGTTTAGACCGAGATTCAGGATTAATTGCTCATTTGTTTGACGAGCGTGATCCTGCTATAAAAATGTTATTATCAATGGCAATAAAAGCGTGTAAAGCACGAGGTAAATATGTGGGTATTTGTGGTCAAGGACCATCCGATCATGCAGATTTTGCCGCTTGGTTAGTTGAGCAGGGCATTGATAGTGTTTCGTTGAATCCTGATACCGTGTTACCCACATGGTTGTATTTAGCAGAGCAACATAAAAAAGGTTAAGTGTTCAATAATTTCAGGATTCAAGAAGCCTTTTAAAATTCGATATTANCGTTTATAGGAGCGGTTTTAGGAGAATGTATATTCTGCATTCTCTAATAAATCACATTCATGTGATGTAACCGCAAAATTCAATCCAATTTGACTCTTAAGAGACTAAGAAAAGTTGGCTAAAATTAGCAAGGCACNAGCAAAAAACCAACTGTTTTTTACCCGTTGATTGCCTTGTTATATTTTTAAGCGCATAGTGTACGACATTNCCGTACAAAACAAGTGATCTAATTATGAATAGCATAAGCGTAAATCAGTTTAGAGACAACCTAAAAACATATGTTGAACAAACTGTTAATGAGCATGTGCCGATTAAAGTAACCAGACGCGCTGGTGATGATTTTATTATTATGAGTGCCGATGACTGGGAAAGAGAACAAGAGACATTATACATATTACAAAGTAGTAATTTGATGAAGCAAATTGCTACTTCAATGGGTACTCATGACAGTAATAAAGGCTATAAACCAACAAAAGAGCAGTTAAATGAGATCATTAGTCTTTGAAGGTAAAACTTGGCTTATTTATGAGCAGCTTAGAGATAAAGATAAAAAACTCCATAAGGCGCTGTGTAATATTTNAAAAGAAATGTTACGCTCAGATCCTGCAAGTGGACTTGGAAAACCAGAGCCTCTGAAACATAACTTATCAAGCTTATGGTCNAAGCGGATTTCTCAAAAAGATAGGCTGGTATATAAATTTGACGATGACTATGTTTACATTTTCGCAATTGGTGGACATTACGACCAACATTAGAAAAATACCAACGCCCTGTTATTTTTCCGTNTAAGCAACTTGTTATGTGCTTTTGCTTACGTTTGATCTACAATGTAATACAAAACAGGNTAAATAGGAACTTAAAAATGAAAACAGAAATGCTCACAACTCGCATAGACCACGATACGAAATTAGCTTTTACCCATATTTGTGATGAAGTTGGNTTAAGCCCTTCTCAGGCTCTTAAACTGTTTGCTCGAGCTGTAATAAATTACGGCGGAATTCCTTTTGAATTAAAAGNAAAACAACCTAATGTTATGACAGTAACAGCTATCCAAGAACTATCACAGGGTTTAGGTGAAAAATCAGAGAGTGTTACCAGCCTTATTTCAGAGTTAACTGAAGATAAAGTAGCAAATGTTAATTTTTGATTATTCCTCTCAATTTAAAAAAGACTTTAAAAAAATAACGAAATTACCAATACCCGAAATAATTGAAGTAGGTAATGTTATATCAACACTTCAAAAAAGTTTAATTCTTGATGCTAAATATGTTGATCATGCTCTAATTGGCAATTGGCATGGATTCAGAGATTGTCACATAAAATCTGATTTAGTTTTAATTTACCGTATACACGAAACCTATTTACAACTTGCTAGAATTGGCACACATAACGATGTGTTTTAAATACTCTAAGCACATAACGCCTCATTAAGCGGCTGATAATAGTTTGCTAAAATGTGAAGCGAAGCGAAACCGAGCAAACTGTTAGCTTGAATGCCTTGTATATGCACTTACACCCACTAAACAGGATATGTTTCTTTAAGCTTATCAGATGAGTACGACACCAATCGCTCTTCTGAAACACCTAGAGCGAGTAATTTATAGTGCGTCTCTGATACCTCATCGATGCCCTCATCAACATTCTCGTAATTGTAATTTTGCCAATTTCCCGAAGAAATTGGTGACACGGGTGAGTGTTAAATGCCCTTGTTGCTCTTGTCTCATGACTCTCGTGGGCTTTACTTTACCTAAAAAAGGTTATGGTTAGTGGCAAGATACCACTTAAAGGCAGAGGTTCACAAAATGTGGAGGGTATTTTAACAAGATGAATTAAAGGGTTTATTTTTATCGTTAATACTGACGAGGATAGTTATCGTCTGTAGAAAAGACCTGCAAAAAAACAAGGAGAAAAACCTTGTTATCACTCCTAATAAAAATCGATATATCTTCTATATAGAGTCGTCATTTTCTATACCGGGTTT
>JAESPQ010000055.1 GCA_016765535.1 Alteromonadaceae bacterium
TTACCCAATAAAAACCCATTTGCCGACATGATGTAGTATTTTTGGCTAAATCGCGTGGGCATTCGTCCCTCATGCACCACCCTACCTAAAGCTACCGTAGGGTGGGCACCTTGCCCACCAATACCATTCAATAAAATCTTACTATTAAAACTAATGATCAAATATCTACCGCGGTTTGATCTAACGCTTGTATCTTCACTTTTTTACGACCACCTAGCTCAGCTAGCAACATACCTGCAATAATTAAACTTGCGCCAAACCACCCTTTTATTCCCATGGTTTCATTAAGAAAATAAGCGGCAGCAATATAAGCAAAAACAGGTTCAAGCGCAAAAATTAACGCAATTTTATGTGGCGCAATTAAACGCTGGCTCGCGGTTTGCGCCCAAAAAGCAAACGCACTTGATAAAATAGCTGAATAAGCAATAGCGGCAATAATATTACTTTGTGATAACTGCGCCAACAAGGGTGACATTTGCTGATAAAAGCCAGAGAAGTATTCAAACATTGCGGCTAAAGTACTATAAATAGCCACCGCTAACAATTGCATAATACTTAAAGGTAATACCGCATATTTACCGCCATAACGTGCCATAAGTGTAATATGAGCCGCATAACAGAGTGCTCCAAAGGCAACTAAAATATCACCATTATTTAAGGCTAATTTATCGCCAATAGTTAGAAAATATAAACCTACACTCGAAATAATCACGCTCAACCACACCGCAGAGCTAACTTTAGTACGATAAAGTATAAAACCAATAAGTGGTACAAAAGGCACACACAGCCCAGTAATAAACCCAGTATTAGACACTGAGGTATAAAGCAATCCTTTGGTTTGTAAGAAAAAACCTAAAAACAAGAATAAACCCAAGGCAAAACCAGTAAATAATAGTCCTTTGGTGCTACCATTTTCACTATTAATTATTTTGTTTTTATTTGTTTTATGACGAGAAAACCACCACAAGGGAATTAACGCTAAAGCCGCAGCACCAAAACGAAAGGCATTAAAAATGTTCACCGGCATAACGTCAATGGCATCGTCAACGACAACAAAACCAACGCCCCAAATTAAATTAACTAACACTAACAACCAAACCGCAGTGACTGAACTAGACAGCATTACAAGAACTCACAAATTAAGAAAACAGCTAAAACAGCTAAAACAGCTAAAACAGCTAAAACAGCATTGTAGAGAATGTTATATTGAAACGAAATAGCCAGCGCCTAAAAACCAAAATAAATTGTATACAATTTATTTAAAAGACATTCATTTACGTTTATTTTTAGGCACATAATTTAAAATAGACACTGGCACGACTTTTTTAACGGGAAAACCGTCAAACTCTTTACGTTTAATAACATGCCCTAAACGAGATTCAATCGCACATAAGTTTCTAAAATTATCTTTCGCAACAAACGAAATAGCTTCACCTTGTGCACCAGCACGACCTGTACGACCAATGCGATGAATATAATCATCTACCTTGTCAGGTAAGTCATAATTTACCACTCGTGTTAATGCATCAATATCAATACCACGAGCAGCAATACCTGTTGCCACTAAAAATTGTAGTTTGCCCGTTTTAAAATCAGTAAGAATTTTTTCTCGCACTGCTTGTGTTCTATCGCCATGAAATGCTTCTGCTTTAATATCGCGTTTCGCTAATTGGCTGACTAATTTCGCCGCACCATGCTTAGTTTCAATAAAAATAAGCGCTTGTTGCCATTGTTTATCTTTGATCAAATAACTTAATAAGGCTGATTTATTACCTTTATCTACCGTGATCAACCATTGATCTATTTTTGGCTGTGAAGCTTTATTAGCCGAAATGCTAATTTCTACCGCGTTATTAATAGTGCGTTTAGCCAGAGTGCGCACATCATTAGACATAGTGGCAGAAAACAATAAGTTTTGTCTTTGTGTAGGCAAACGCTCAATAATTTTATTAATGTCGTCAATAAAGCCCATATCGAGCATTCTATCAGCCTCATCAAGCACTAATACTTCAAGTTCATCAAAGTGTAAGGCGCGTTGATGTGCCATATCGAGTAATCGCCCCGGCGTTGCTACTAAAATATCAACNCCCCAAATCAACTGTTGTTTCTGTGCNGCNGANTCAACNCCACCATACATCGCCATTGACGTTAACTCTAAATACTTTGCATATTGTTGAATGGCAGCTTCAACTTGCACTGCTAACTCGCGCGTTGGCGTTAAAATAAGTGCGCGAATACGTTTACCGCGTAGCTTATGATCATTATTTGTATGCTCAGCGGTAAATTTTTCTAATAGTGGCAAAACAAAACTCGCCGTTTTACCTGTGCCTGTTTGCGCCGCAGCAATGATATTTTTACCTGACAAAATAGCAGGAATAGCTTTTTTTTGTATCGNCGTTGGCGCGCTATAATTTAAGTCGTTAAGTGCGTTTAAAAGAGAATCGCATAGTTTAAGTGCTGAAAATGACATTGTTGCCTCAGGTGTTGCAATAGCTTAGTTATTCGATAAAAAGAAAACGAATTAACCCCAGCCATGTAGTATAACAAAAAAGACTNTAATATTTTTTGGAGATTAAACAACTTTATTAATACCAACCTGCATAACCTTTTTTTGTACAAAAATATTACAGCCACATTATAAAAGAGCGGTAAGCACATTGAACACAGTACCTATTTGTACTATGATCTGCGCTCAATTTAAATTTCGATAGCAGGNTTGTTATCAACCAACTTTAACCGAGAAGATTTATGAGCGATACTTTACCTCCTTGTCCAAAATGCCAATCTGAATATGTTTANGCCGATCAAAACATGNTNATNTGCCCTGANTGTGCGCATGAATGGGANCCAAATGAAGTTATAGTGGACGAAGATGCCATTATATTAAAAGATGCTGTCGGCAATTTATTNGCNGAAGGCGATAAAGTTACCGTCGTTAAAGACTTAAAAGTTAAAGGCTCTTCGTTAGTATTAAAAGTNGGNACTAAAGCGACAATTAAGCGCTTTGTTGACGGCGATCACGACATTGANTGTAAAGTAGATGGTCATGGCGATATGATGCTTAAATCTTCAGTGGTGAAAAAAGCGTAAGTAAAATCGCTAAATTACNACAATATAAATGATAAAAGACGCACCATTTTAGCTGCGTCTTTTTTGTTTTTACAATTAACTATTAATTACCCGCCGCTAATTTTCGTGCTTGATGCAGTTTTTTATAGCTTTCAATCAAGCGTAAATGTTTATCTAGCCCTTCTAGCTGCATACTGGTTGCTGTCAAACCAAAAAAATTCACTTCGCCTGTTATCGAACCAACAACATTAGTCATTACTTCTTGAGTAAACATTTTAATCAAATTATCACTAAAATCTTCAAGAACCATTGTTTTATCTAAAGTAATTTCAAGTACCGTATGCACTGCTTGATAAAATAAACCACGCTCTACGGTATTATCGTTATATTGTAAAAACTCACCGACTAATTCTATGGCATTTTCTAACTCACCTAGCGCTAAATAAATAAGAATTTTCAACTCTAAAATGGTCAGTTGTCCCCACACGGTATTTTCATCAAATTCAACACCGATTAAGGTGCGAATATCAATGTAATTATCGAGCTGACTTTCTTCTAAACGATCCACTAAGGCGAGTAAAGCGTCATTATCAAGACTATGGAGATTTAAAATATCTTCGCGATAATCTAGCGCTTTATTAGTATTATCCCAAATTAAATCTTCAACGGGATAAACCTCAGAATAGTCAGGCACTAAAATACGACAAACGCTCGCACCCAATTGCTCCTCACTTAATTGATCATCACTTAATTGATCAAAAACGGCCACATACACTTCTTTACCGAGTTTTTCTAACATCGCCATTAAACAGTTATTTTCTGTTTCATTCGTGCCTGAAAAATCC
>JAESPQ010000056.1 GCA_016765535.1 Alteromonadaceae bacterium
TAATAGTCATTCTATTTTCAATTAATTTAACGCTGCATAAAACGTTTCTAAACCAGCCCTACGGGGACGACTGAGCAAAACATGTTCTTCGTTGCATCTGTTTTTAAGGACCCTACATGGATGTAGGTTCTTAGACAATGCAGGAGTATATTGTCCTGAACAACCATTAATAAAAAGATGCGCCTTGATCATGATTCGCTCAATCGTCCTGAAACTCGCATCTTCAAGTAGCTTGGNTATATATAAAACTATGTTCATAAANCCTAAGTTTATAAAAGAAGCAAACGACAGTTAGCTTTGCTTTATTAATTAATCTTTAATGAGGATAGTAGAGAGTATAACAAAAAAGCTGACACGGGTGCCAGCTTTTTATTGTGTTAGATCATAATCAAATTGCATTAAATATAACTAATCATTAAAAGTTTCACAGGCAATTAAAGTATTTTCAATTAAACTTGCTACGGTCATTGGACCTACGCCACCAGGGACTGGTGTGATATGTGATGCTTTGTTGCTAGCAACATCAAATTCTACATCCCCGATTAATTTACCACTTTCAAGACGATTAATACCCACATCGATCACAATAGCGTTGTTTTTTATCCATTCCCCCGGAATAAAGGCTGGTTTACCAACGGCAACAACAATTAAATCGGCTTGGCGTACTTTATCTTCTAAATTTTTAGTAAATCTATGTGTGGTGGTAACCGTGCATCCAGCAAGTAACAGTTCTAAGGTCATAGGACGACCAACTATATTAGAAGCGCCAACAACGAGTGCGTCTAAACCATGAGTTTTAATACCGGTAGATTCAATTAAGGTCATTATACCTTTTGGTGTACAAGGACGTAATCCGGGTAAGCGTAATGCTAATTTACCGACATTTGAGGGATGAAATCCATCTACATCTTTTTTAGGGTTAATATGTTCAATCACTAAATTAGCGTCTATATGCTCTGGTAAAGGTAACTGCACTAAAATACCATCAACACTATCGTCATTATTAAGTTCGTCAATTAGACTCAATAATTCTTGTTCTGAGGTGGTATTGGCTAAATCGTAAGAACGTGAAATAAAGCCGACTTCTTCACAAGCTTTTCTTTTACTACCGACATAAACTTGTGAGGCGTGATCTAAACCAACTAATATTACCGCTAAACCCGGAGCGCGTTTTCCTTGTTCAATACGTAAAGAAACTTTTTCTTTAACTGAATTTCTAATTTTTTGGGCGATGGCTTTACCGTTTATAAGTTGTGCAGTCATAGTTCTTGTATAGTTCTTATGTTGTGAAATTAAGTGGTTAATAAAACGCGCTTATCTTCGCATAAAATTCGGTTTGTTTGTAGCTGTAAATGAAAAAGTGGAAAATTATTTTGGTGTTTAGTGTTCATAAGGAAAAAGAAGAATTACATAAAAATAAACTGGTATTGTGGGAAAATCCAACGTTAAAATATAAAAAACGACCTAATTGGTAAAAAACTAAGCAAACAAACTTTTTTTATTAAAAAGTATTTGACGACTGTCAGCCAAGTCGGTAATATCCGCATCCGTTGAAAGCAACTAAGTTTTCAGAATGCTTTTAGCAAATGTCGGTGATTAGCGCAGCTTGGTAGCGCACTTGGTTTGGGTCCAAGGGGTCACAAGTTCGAATCTTGTATCACCGACCACTTTTTCTTTTTTTACTTATTATTAGGTAAAGTAAGGGAATAGGTAATACTTGGTTTGGGTATTTTTAACTCTTAGGGGTCAGAAGTTCGGATTTTGTATCACCGACCACTTTTTAAAATAGATTTTATATCTTTTTTTATAAAGACCTGTAGGTAAATGTGCGCCCTTAGCTCAGCTGGATAGAGCAACGCCCTTCTAAGGCGTGGGTCGCAGGTTCGAATCCTGCAGGGCGCGCCATACCTAACAGATTATTAGGTTCAGTGGTGGCTATAGCTCAGTTGGTAGAGCCCCGGATTGTGATTCCGGTTGTCGAGGGTTCAAATCCCTTTAGCCACCCCATTTTTTTGCTTCTTCCTTGGAGTAAAAATAAAAAGTTATAAAATATCGGTGATTAGCGCAGCTTGGTAGCGCACTTGGTTTGGGTCCAAGGGGTCACAAGTTCGAATCTTGTATCACCGACCACTTTTTTAAATTCTATTTATGCGCACTTGGTTTGGGTATTCTAACCTAAGCAGTCACAAGCTCTAAGCTTGTATCACCGACCACTTTTTTAAATTCTATTTATGCGCACTTGGTTTGGGTATTCTAACCTAAGCAGTCACAAGTTCGAATCTTGTATCACCGCCCACTTTTTTAAAAATTCAAAAAATTCTATTTTTACAATTACAATTACAATTTAGTTTTTGAAATGTGTACTATTTTAAAATAAGAGTATTCTTTGTTTACCATATTATCTTGGCTGTTAACTTTTTTCGTTATTGCTAAATAATGTCAATTGATTTTTACCATTATTTTTTGATTGATACATCGCGTGATCTGCATTATTAATTAAGGTGTTTAAGTCGTAACTAGATGTTTCACTTGATGTGATACCAAAACTAGCGGTAACTTTAAAGTTATGGCCAGTACTTTCGGTATTTATATAAGCGATCATTTTACGGTAATGTTCAGATAATTTTTCGGCTCTCTCAATACTACAACTGGGTAGTAATATGCAGAATTCTTCACCACCTAAACGAGCAAAAATATCATTAGTGCGAATGACTTTTTGGCATGCCTTAACAACCTCTTTTAATACCCAGTCACCGCAAGCGTGACCGTAACTGTCGTTAATGTTTTTAAAATCATCTAAATCAAATAGTACACAACTTATCGACTGCTTATTTTTTTTGCAATGCTCTACGGTGGTACTAGCTACCTGAGTAAAATGCCCCCGATTAAAGATACCGGTCAATGCATCATATTCTGCTAATAAACGTAGTTGTTTTTGTGTTGAGAAGGTTTTGTAACTCCAAAAAATTAATAAAGTAACAATAGCAATTAGCATGGCAATAAATAGGCGCTCATTTTCTTGCTGAGTTTTCGTTAGTTTTTGCTGCACATTCAATAACTTATTTTGTTTGTTTAATAAAGTTATTTGCTGTAGTTGCCGTTGGTTTTTATTTTTTGCTAATTGAAATGCCAATGTTTTTGTTTGTACTTCATTTAAATAGGTTTTATCTGCTTCGGTATACTTTTTATGATAATTAAGCGCTTGTTGGTATTTTTTGTTTTGTTGATTAATTTGATAGAGTAAAAAGTAAGCTTTAATTATTTGCTTGGTCGTTTTTAAGCGTTTCGCTTGCAATATTGTTTGAAATGCATAATGTTCAGCTTGCTTTAAATCTTGTTTTTGCCAGAAAATTTTCGCTAAAATTACATTGGTTTCAGCGAGTAAAAGAGGGTAATGAGTTGCTTTTATTTCATTAAAATTATCGATTAATAAAGTCAGCGCTTTATTAGTTTGATCATTTTCTACATAAAGTTGTGCTAAATAAGTACGAATCAGGTTAACTGCGATAATTTCATTAGCTACTTGGCAAGTTTTTATCCCTTGAAATATTTGAGCATTAAAAGGCAATAGTTGATCAAGGGAAAACTGCGCCTCTAAACTGAGTTGTGCAGCAATACATTGACTACGTTTATTGTTGGTTTGTTGACTTAATTGCTTCAGTTTATCTGTATAAGTTAGCCCCAGTTGGTATTGTCCTAATTGATTGTAAAAAATAGTGATAATGGATAATGCCATTGTTTTATTTTTAGTATCATTTATTGTTGGCAATAACTTTAGTATTTGAGTTAAATGTTTTAATCCAAGAGGCCAGTCTTGTATTGCGATTAATGTATTGAGAATGGTCAACCGAGTTCTAAATATAAGAGCAGGTTCAACTGCTGTCTTAGTTAATTTTTTTAACAATTTTAATGCTTGTTGATAACGCCCTTGAAACGCTAATTGATAACCATTCAGATATCGTAAATGATTTTGTTGTTTTAGGGTTAATTTTTTCTGTTTTTTGTTTAATTGTATTAATAATTGGTTGAAGTTTTCTGGGGCGCTTCTTCTGAGTTTATCTGCTTGTATTAATGAATTTTGGTTCTGTAGATATAAATTATCGTTAGCAAGCATGGGAAATGACAATGCTAACGATAAAATTATTAATAAGACTAAGCGCCAAGTAAAAATATACATGATTAATAGCTCTTGATTGTTATATTAAAGCTATTGTTGGCGGCAAGTATTACTGGGTTAACCATGAGCAATTAATTTGCTTTCTTCTGGAGTTTGTTCTGGCTCTGGTTGTTCATCAGGTGCATCATCAGGTTTAACTATAAGTATGCAAACTGTTTCAGGATAATTTTCAATATGCCTGTTAAGTTTATCGGTATCTTTTGCCATTAAGGCCTGTTTTAATTCAACATTAATATCTGCTTGATTAATGGTGTTATTTAACTGTTGTTGGTTTTGTAGTGAGGCATCGCTGCCCATTTTTTCAAGTAGCTGAATAATATTCGACATTATTTATTCCTTCTTTTATTGTTGATCTTAAAATAATCGTTAGGTGTTTTCTAGCTGTGCATACTCATCTTTTTCTTGTTGAGCAATAACCGCAAGTTTATTGAGTATAGCGGTATTTTTTTGCATTGCTTGACAAGGTGGAATAACTAAAGTGGTGTGCATAGACAATTTTGCATCAATTAATTCGCTTAATAAAATTGTTTCTTTGCGTACAGTGTCTATGGGCAATACTTTTGCTTCATATAAAATTACTTGATGGTTAAGCGGATATGTTGTTGTTAATAAGTCTAGCAATACTTGCCGATAAGCGACACCTGTTGCAAATTTACCTAAACTTTTATCGCCCGCGACACCTATTTGCCATAAAATAAGTTGTGCACTAGGGTCGATAATGCGTTGGTAAAACATAAACTGGCTGGCTTCGTATTGTTGACAACCTACCTTACCTGGGTCTATGCCTAAATCGGCGATTAAGCAGTCTTCGGCAGAAATGCCAGCTTCCATATAAGCACTAAACCCTAATTGCTGTGCTATTTGTATGGTTTTATGTGGAACACCAGCAAAAACTCCTGGATGACCATAGAATGCGCCAACGACTTTTTTACCAGCTTTTATCTCAAAAATAATAGCCGATACCATTTGATCATAAGAGATCGTGCGCGATTTACCTTCTTGATAATATTCTTGTAAGCTACGGACATCAGAGTGCATTTCTTCAAGCCATAATTGTACTAAGCCATTAGACATTAGCGAAAAAACCACATCGGCTTGTTCAATATGACTACGACATATTGGCGTTATATGTGCACCTAAGGTCATTCCTAAACCAACACAAACTAAGCTTCCTGACATAAAACCTCGATTAATGTTGCTATACTAAAAGGTAAAGTAATTGTTAATTAAAACAAACTTAACTGGTTGATAATATATAAAAAATACAATTGATTAAATAATAAACTAGCAAATTAGCGACCATTTTAACAGTTAATTCATAAAATTTTTGTGATTATTGTTTGTTGCCAATTTTGTTGTTTGTATATACCACAAACATTATTTAAATCATTGGTTAAGCTAAATTGAAAACCTAGCTTTTTTGCTAAATGCTTAATGGATAAATTTTCATTACAAAAGCGAATATTGATGTGTGATAGCTTTAATTGTTTAAAACCATATTCCATTAATGCGCCTAATGCTTCGGTCGATAATGATTTTTTTTGTGCTTGTAGTGCTAGCACGATGCCAGTTTCAGGGGGAATAACATCACTTAAAGCACTTTTAGAGGTAGTGTTTTTAGGTTTGTTAATAATAAGTGTTTGCAAACCTATTGATTGATTTGTAACGTTATCAATAATTACCCATGTTAAAAAATAAGGTTTTTTTTCATGCATTAGTCTTAAAGTACGAGTAAAACCTATTTTTGCATCGCTTGGTGTTAACGGTTTTCCAATATAATGCATGATTTTTTTATTGGTATATAAAGCACTATATAGCGCTTTATCTTGTGTTGATAAAGGTCGTATTAATAAACGTTTGGTGGTAAAAGTATGCATGATTATTTGTCGGCTTATTAAGTGTTTATATTGGCTAGGTATTGTGTATGGCATCAATAAAACGCCCAAGTTTATCGTCTTTAGTATTATCACCCTTAAAAGCACTGATACCACGGTCAACTATTTTAACTAAGTCCAAGCCTTGCTCAGATGTAATATCACGTGCCGTTTTTAATTGACGTTCAAGTGTTGTGCCTTTGGCTTGCTTGTCACTTGACCAACGAATATAGGAATAGCATTTAGTTTTAGTTGAGGGTATAAACCAGTGAATGTTGTTGTTTGATGTTGCTAATACTGGCACGAAGTTAAGACCACGGCAACGAGTTCGATAATCTAACGGTTAAATGTTTCGTAAAACGAGACTTGGTTATGCTTGTGTTAAGTGTTTTTATCTACTGCCTTATTGAATGACACAATAAGTGTATTAGACGCTCGGATGAATAGTTAGGGCAACCGATTAGGTCGGAAACCATTGGTTATGATTGAAAGTGTTTGGCACGCTGGGAATGGTCTTGCTTGGTAGATAATTTATTGGTTATTGTATTGTTATATGAAATAATAGTAAATTCAGTGCGACTGGTTATTAAACTGTAGGATTAAGACGTTTTTATGGATTTCAATAAAGATTATTATGCTATTTTAGGTGTATTACCAACTACTGAGTTAGTTGTTATCAAAGCAGCATATAAAGCAATGTTCAAAGTTTATCACCCCGATAAATTTAATGGTTCAAAAGCAGAGGCACACGCTAAAACGATTGAAATAAACGAAGCATATTCAATATTAATAAATATAAATAAACGCAAAGAGTATGATGAATCACGCGATAATAATGACGATAAAGCATATTCATATAAAGAAGAATCCAAAACAGAAGATGATTTTTCTTCAGGTTTTTATACCTTAGAAAAAGACTGGCAAGTTGCTATTAAGTATCAGCCTGAACTTGTTGGTATTGTGGATGCACTATCAAAAATATCTTCAAAGTTAGCCTTTACATATAAAGCATATATTATCGAATTAAAGGCGTTTGATCAGAAAACAAGTATCGCTGATAAAATGGAACAAGAATACTTGTCTTTATATTTTGGCACTGATAAGCAAATTCAAGTTTTTGCTAAAGCACTTATTATTAGTAATCACAGAGATGCCGCAAGAGAATTGAACAAAGCAATAACAGTGCTAGGTAAAGGTGTTGATGTTGATATAGTTATTAAACAAATTAAAAGTGAATTTAATTTGTATCCATTTGTGCCTACTAAGAAAAATGATGCACATAAAGGTAAGGAAAGCGAAACAAGAGAATTTGCTTTTTTATGGTTCTCAATAATTGTATTGCCAATAATTTTGGTAATATATGCATTCGCTTTTGCAAAATAACAACAATAAACAACCATTACCACCCAGCAAAAAGAGGATAAACAAACAATTCCACGCCTCCAAACATTCCTGTATAATGCTCGTCATATAAAATCGTATCAAAACAAGTAAAACCACTATGTCCGTAGAGCAATTCGACCCAAGCACAAGTAATTCAGCCAAAAGCCAAACAACCACCTTAGACATTCCATCTAAAATGATTGAAGAGCAACATCAAGAAGTTTTCACATCACACCCAGAAGCAAATCGCTCTGCAAAGATAGGCTTCGTATCTCTTGGCTGCCCAAAAAATTTAGTCGACTCAGAGCGCATCCTCACCCAGCTTCGCACAGAAGGTTATGACGTAACCAACAGCTATGATGATGCAGAGTTAGTGATAGTTAATACCTGTGGTTTTATTGATTCAGCAGTCAAAGAGTCACTTGACACTATTGGGGAAGCGTTAGCAGAAAATGGCAAAGTACTGGTCACTGGTTGCTTAGGCGCGAAAAAAGATGAAATTATTGAATTACACCCGAATGTTTTAGGTGTTACTGGCCCTCATGCTTACGATGAAGTATTGGCTCAAGTACATAAACATGTGGCTAAACCAAAACACAATCCGTTTATTGATCTAGTTCCACCTCAAGGCGTTAAATTAACACCTAAGCATTACGCCTATTTAAAAATATCGGAAGGCTGCAACCACCGCTGTACTTTTTGTATTATCCCATCAATGCGTGGCGATTTAGACTCACGACCTGTCGGTGATGTATTAGGAGAAGCTCAACGTTTAGTTAAAGCTGGCGTTAAAGAATTATTAGTTATCTCACAAGACACTTCTGCTTATGGTGTTGATGTTAAGCATAAGCTAGATTTCTACGAAGGCATGCCCGTTAAAACGCATATGCAGCAACTTTGTGAAGAATTAGCGAAGCAGGGCGTGTGGATTCGCTTACATTATGTTTATCCTTATCCGCATGTTGATAAAATCATACCTCTTATGGCGGAAGGGAAAATATTACCGTATTTAGACATTCCGTTTCAACACGCTAATAAACGTATTTTAAAACTGATGAAACGTCCAGGTAGCTCAGATAGAGTGTTAGAATGTATTGCTAAATGGCGTGAAATTTGTCCTGAACTCGTTATTCGCTCAACGTTTATAGTAGGTTTCCCCGGTGAAACCGAAGAAGAGTTTGAAGAGTTATTAGATTTTCTTGAAGAAGCTCAGCTTGATCGTGTTGGTTGTTTTAAATACTCGCCAGTAGAAGGTGCGACCGCCAATGCTTTACCTGATCATGTTTCAGATGAAGTAATGGAAGAACGCTTACAACGATTTATGGCAGTACAAGCAAAAATCAGCGCGGATAAATTACAAGCACGTATTGGGCAAGAATATTTAATTCTAATTGATGAAGTTAATGACCTTGGCGCAGTAGGGCGCTCGTATATGGATGCACCAGAAATTGATGGCAAAGTGTATTTGTCTGACGATTTTGATGCCAAGCCGGGTGATTTGATTTGGGTACAAATTATTCATGCCGACGAACATGATGTTTGGGGTGTTAGAGTAGAAGATTAAAAAGTTAAATTTTACACAAAAAAAAGCTCAGGGCTGATTGACAGATCAGGCTACTGAGCCAAGGGAAGAAGATTTATATATAGTGAGAGTGAATAAAAGAGTAAAAGTTCAATATTTAGCCTTTATTTTATCTGGTTTATAAATTATTTGTGAGTTATATCACTTATTGACTTAACTAAGCTTATTGCGTTAGTTTAAACACTTGTTTAAACTGTGTGTTTGATTATTGTTGAGCTTATCTTATGAGTACAAAAAATAAAATTTTAGATGCGGCAGAAAAGCTTTTTGCTGACAAAGGCTTTAATGGTACTTCGTTACGAGAAATAACCAGTTTAGCAGAAGTTAACTTAGCTGCAGTAAATTATCACTTTGGTTCTAAAAAAGAATTAATAAAAGCGGTTATGTCGCGCTATATGGATGAATTATCACCAAAGTTAGAGGCAGCATTAGGTGTTATTTGTCAATCTTCTGATCAACCAAGTTTAATTGAGGTTTTTTCTGCTTTTGTTGAACCGCTTTTAGCCTTAAATAATTTTCAAGAACATGGCACTACTAACTTTTTACAGTTATTAGGGCGTGGTTATACTGACTCACAAGGCTTTTTACGCTGGTTTTTAACAACTAGCTATCCTAACGTTATTGATAATTTTGTTGAAGCGGTTCACAAAGCATACCCGGCTTTAAGTGCGGAAGATATGTTTTGGCGTTTACATTTTACGATGGGAACGATTGTTTTTACGATGTCGTCAAGCGATGCCCTAATGGATATTGCACGCAATGATTTTAATAACAATGTAGATATTGCAGGTGTTATTAAACAAGTTATTCCTTATGTTGCTGCTGGCGTTGCTGCACCTATTTAAAGGGATAACTTTAAATGTAGAGCCATAAATAGTTATGGCTCTAGCAAAAGCATTATTTAGAAATTAAAACATTTTATTGTGGATTAAACGAGCCATTAATACTACAGCTAATGCAGCAACATAACCGCCATAAACAACAATCATCCATTGTGGCATACTATAATTTAAAAACTCCCAACTGATTTTTCCGCAATCACCTGTTGCTTCAAATAAAGCAGGTATCCATTGGTGTAATGGTGCCCAACTTGGAAAGTTAGGTGTAAATTCACAACTAAAAAATAAAGAGAAAGACTCTGATTGTATATCTACATGTTCAATAGCAATCAATAGTCCCCAAATACTTCCTGTTGCCCATAAAGCATAAGCAGATAACCTAGCCAATATAAAATTATAACCAACACTACCAATTACACCAGCAAGGAAAATTGCCCAAATAGCAACACGTTGATAAATACACATAATACAAGGTGCTAGACCCATACCATATTGAAAATATAATGCAGATAGTTCTAATAATAAGGCGGATAAAGCTAATAGTTGCCACGAACGAGATTGTTGCGTTAAGTCACTTAAAAATTTCACAAATTTTCCTACAATAATAAAATATAAACAGTTAGTTAAAAGAAAAGCCTATAAAATTATAGGCTTTTATCTGTCAGCTATTTAAATGGTACCAGTTTAAGGAGCCGTGATCATATGACTATTTAGTAATAAATGTACATAAACACTTGCCGCGTAACCTAATGCTATTACAGGAGTCCATTTTAAATGACTAAAAAACGTATAATAACCACGAGCTTGTCCCATTAAAGCAACACCCGCTGCTGAACCTATTGATAATAAACTACCACCAACGCCTGCGGTCAAGGTAACTAATAGCCATTGATAATGAGGCATTTCAGGGTTCATTGTTAATACAGCAAACATGACCGGAATATTATCAACAATGGCGGATAAAACGCCTACTAATATATTAGCGGTAGTTGCGCCTAGTTCACCATAAATATATTCCGACATAATACCTAAATAACCAATAAAACCTAAACCACCTACGGCCATAATAACACCATAGAAAAAGAATAAGGTGTCCCATTCTGCTTTTGCTATTTTATCAAAAATGTCAAAACCATGTTTCTCAGGTTCTAATGCTTCGGTTTCGTGATGACCAACGGCATTTGATGTAGGGGCGTCTGATTTGTCAATTTCACCTTGGCCTGATTTACGTAAGTAATAACCAAAAAATTTCAAGTAAGCTAAACCTAGCATCATACCAAATACTGGTGGTAAATTAATGAAATTATGGAAAGAAACTGCAGTGGCTATGGTTAATATAAATAATACCACAATGATTAAGCCGCCTTGCTTAATGGGGGTTTTTTCACCTGAATCTGCATCTGGTTTTCCTGCGGGTACTGCAAATTGCATAATTAGAGCAGGGAGTGCAAAGTTAACCACTGCGGGGATAAATAGACGAAAAAATTCATCAAATTGAACAATGCCTTTTTGCCAAACCATTAAGGTAGTTATATCACCAAATGGGCTGAAAGCGCCGCCAGCATTTGCACCTATCACAATATTAATACAACTAAGGGCAACAAATTTTGGTTGATTTTTACCTACCGCTAAAACAACAGCGCACATAATTAATGCGGTAGTTAGATTATCTGCAACCGGAGATATAAAGAAAGCCAATACACCGGTGAGCCAAAATAAAGTCCTATAGCTAAAGCCCTTGGCAATTAACCAATCTCTCAATGCTTCAAATACATTACGTTCTAGCATCGCGTTAATATAAGTCATAGCGACTAATAAAAAGAAGAATAATTCAGCATATTCAAGGAAGTTATGTTTGATCGCTACCTCTGCTGCATGTGGCATACCATGAGTCTTATAATAAATGGCAATGCAAATCCAGATTATACCTGCGGCTAATAGTACTGGTTTAGACTTTCGCAAATGTAATTTCTCTTCCAAAATTACAAGGGAATAAGCAACAACAAAAACAATTAATGCTGTGTAGCCAACCCAACTATCGGTCAAGTCGATAGCTTGATGAACCGATTCCGTAGCAAATGCCATACTGGGAAACAGCATGGCAAATAATATCAACAATAACGTTTTCATATTCTTCCCGTTGTAATAATAATATTTTTATAATTTTCATTCTAGCAAAACTTAACTAAATTGATACAGTAAAGCGGCTGAATTTATGGTTTATCTTTAATATAACAAATGGTTGTTATATTTCCTCTATTTTAAAATAGTTAAATAATAAAATTTAATCGTAATAGTTAAAAATCAATCTTTATTGTTACTCATATGTTATTTATGTATTGTGTTAATGTTGTTGTTTTTTCTTAGATGCGTTGAAAAATAATTCTAGGTTGTATCAACTTATTGTTCTGGTACAATCAGTTTATTATTATTTATTTATTATTATTTATCATTATTATTTATTTATTATTATTTATCATCTTTATTATTAGCGAGTAATGTCTACATGGTTATTAAGGCGCGGAGTCCAGCAGGGTTCGCAGAACAGTATATTGTTGAATCTATCTGGAATGGCGGTTTTCCACCAGGCTCCATTTTACCTGCAGAACGTGAATTGTCTGAGTTGATTGGTGTTACCCGCACTACTTTACGCGAAGTTTTACAACGTTTAGCGCGTGATGGTTGGTTAACGATAAGGCATGGTAAACCAACGAAAGTAAATGATTTTTGGGATACCTCAAGTTTAAATATTTTAGAAACATTAGCTCATCTTGATCAAGAAGGTATTCCTGATTTAGTTGATAATTTAATGTCGGCTCGTACGAATATAAGTGCTATTTATATTCGTGCAGCGATTAAAAACAATCCAGAAAAGACAATCGAATTATTAAGTGCTTACACTGATGTTGAAGATAGTGGCGAAGCATTTGCCGAATTTGACTTTACCTTGAATAGAGAATTAGTGATCGCCTCGGGTAACTCTATTTATTTATTAATTTTAAATGGCTTTAAAGGCTTATATTCACGTATTGGAACTTTATATTTTTCTGAGTCTAAAGGACGCGATATTTCTCGACAGTATTATCAAAAGTTGATTAAACTGGCAAAAGAGGGAAAATGTGACGAAGCTATTTTTGCGGTCCGTAAATATGGTGTCGACTCTGGTAAATTATGGATTGAATTGAAAGATGATGTGCTAAAAGAATTGTCTAACGATTAATTTTATTTACTTATATTCGTTTAAATTATTATAAAGCGGCTATATTATAAGCCGTTTTTTTATGACTATGTGTTATGTAAATTGGTAGTCATTGTGAATAAACATATTATTAATAAATTGAATGAATAAAAATCAATCGTTTTGCTCTTTAAAACTTGGACAAGCGGCAATCACCATATCCTTTCCTTGATCATCGGCTTGTACTAATTTTACGTCAAATTGCCATAAATGATGTAAATGTTTTAATACTTCATTTTTAGAATCACCTAGGGGAACATTATTTTGCGGTATATAACGTAAGGTTAGCGATCTATCGCCATTAATGTCTGCATTTATCACTTGAATATTTACTTCTAAATTACTCAAATTATATTGACTCGATAACATCGTTCTAATTTTTTGATAACCTTGCTCATTATGAATGGCGGCAACCTCAAGATAGTTTTTATCTTCATTATCATTAATATGAAATAATTTGAAATCACGAATTAATTTAGGCGATAAATATTGACTAATAAAGCTTTCATCCTTGAAACTTTCCATCGCAAAATGCAATGTATCTAACCAATTGCTGCCTGCGATTTCAGGAAACCATTCTCTATCTTCATCGGTCGGATTTTCACAAATTCGACGAATATCCATAAACATATTAAATCCTAGTGCATAAGGATTAATTCCTGAATAATAAGGGCTATTATATTCAGGTTGAGCAACCACATTGGTATGGTTATGTAAAAATTCCAACATAAATTTGTTGGTAACCAAACCTTCATCATAAAGGTGATTTAAAATGGTGTAATGCCAAAAACAAGCCCAACCTTCGTTCATTACCTGAGTTTGTTTTTGTGGATAAAAATATTGTGAAATTTTTCTAACTATTCTAACTATTTCGCGTTGCCATGATTTTAATAAAGGCGCATTTTTTTCGATAAAATAGAGAATGTTCTCTTGTGGTTCTGCAGGAAATGTTATGCTTTTATCATTTGTTTTATCAGGGCTTTTAGGTAGTGTTCGCCATAAGGTATTTACTTGCGATTGCATGTATTCTTCACGATCTTTTTGACGTTTCAATTCTTCGTCTAGTGATAGCTTTTGTGGCCTTTTGTAGCGATCAACACCATGATTCATTAAAGCATGGCAAGCATCAAGTGTTGCTTCAACCTCATCTATACCATATTTGTGTTCACAATCAGCAATGTACTTTTTAGCAAAGAGTAAATAATCTATAATAGAATCGGCATCGGTCCATGTTTTAAATAAATAATTGTTTTTGAAGAAAGAATTGTGACCATAACAAGCGTGTGCCATGACTAAAGCTTGCATTGGCATGGTATTTTCTTCCATAAGATAGGATATACAAGGGTTTGAATTAATAACAATTTCATAAGCAAGCCCCATACGACCACGTTTATAGGTTTGCTCAGTTTGAATAAATTTTTTACCAAAAGTCCAATGATTATAACCAATAGGCATGCCTACACTAGCATAAGCGTCCATCATCTGTTCGGTGGTGATCACTTCAATTTGGTTTGTATAAGTATCTAATCGATAATGTTTGGCTACGCGTTCAATTTCGGCTTGATATTGCTCAAGTAAATTAAAAGTCCAATCGGCGCAGTCATCTAATGGCCTATTTCTTTTTTCTTGTGTCATAAAGAGCCTCTCTTTATTGCCAATATTTTTTAACTTTGCTCATTTTTGAATTAGTTTGTATGTTTCAGTAAATTGTTATTCATGCTGCCTGCGAAGTGTTTTTTTTGAATAAATCTCTGAACACAGGATAAATATCATCAACACTTTTTATGTGCCGCATGGCAAAGTGTGCATTACTTTCCGCAACCTTGGTATATTGATGCCATAGGGTTTGATGCGCTCGTTGCGTTATTTCAATGTAACTAAAATAACGTGATTGTGGCAATATTTTATTGTTTAATAATTCTCCACAACGAGGTGAGTCGTCAGCCCAATTGTCTCCGTCTGAGGCTTGTGCGCCATATATATTCCAATCACTTGTATGGTATCTTTCGTCGATAATTTTTGCCATAAGCTCTAGTGCGCTAGAAGCAATAGTGCCGCCAGTTTCTTGTGAATAAAAAAACTCTTGTTCATCTACTTCTTTTGCTTGGGTGTGGTGGCGAATATAAACCACATCAATGGCTTTATAGGTTCGGGTTAAAAACAAATACAGTAAAATATAAAAGCGTTTAGCAATATCTTTGGTGGCTTGATCCATTGAGCCAGATACATCCATTAAACAAAACATTACTGCTTTTGATGTAGGGACAGCTTGCTTGGCATAGTTTCTAAAACGCAAATCAAAAGTATCAATAAAAGGCACTTTGGCTATTTTTATTTCTAATGCTTTAATTTGTTTATTCAGATCTTTAATTTCACTAATATTATCAACATTATCTTGTTCTAGTTGGGTTAATCTTTCTTTTAATTTTTTTAGCTCTCGACGTTTACATGCGGTCATGGCAATACGTCGGGCAATTGAACCTTGCAGTGATTTTACAATATCGATATTAGATGGCACACCATCGGCACAATAGCCAGTGCGTACTGTTTTGTATTCTATAAGTTTATCGAGCTGTTTTTTTTCAAGATTAGGTAGTTCTAAATCTTCAAAAAGTAAGTTTAGGTATTCTTCTTTAGAAATAGAAAAAACAAAATCATCATCACCTTCACCAGAATCACTTGCTTCACCCTCACCGCCTCCTTGACCTTGCTGACCTTTGGGTCTAGGTAAATGATCACCCGTAGTAAATTGATCATTACCTGGCAACACTCTATTTCTATTGCCACCATCGCCTTGATGAAAAAAAGGTTCACTTAAATCTTTTTTAGGTATGATAATATTTTCACCACTGCTAACATCCGTTACACCGCGTTTATTTATAGCATCAGACAATGATTTTTTAATTTGGCTTTTATAACGGCGCAAAAAACGCTGGCGGTTAACCATGCTCTTGTTTTTGCCATTTAATCGCCGATCAATAAAATTTGCCATGTTTTTACCTCTCCTCTATTTATATTAATTAGACTAATTAGTGCTAATTAACTTTAGCCACTTGGTACAAGCAACAATTAAGAGGATTTTCTTACGCGTAAATACCATTCTGAAAGCAAGCGGACTTGTTTTTGGGTGTAGCCCTTATCCATCATACGTTGGACAAAATCATCATGTTTTTGTTGATCATCATTTGATGTTTTGGCGTTAAATGAAATTACAGGTAATAAGTCTTCGGTATTTGAGAACATTTTTTTCTCAATAACGGTGCGTAATTTTTCATAGCTTGTCCATGATGGGTTTTTGCCATTGTTATTGGCTTTTGCCCGTAAGACAAAATTGACTATTTCGTTACGAAAATCTTTAGGATTACTTATTCCAGCAGGTTTTTCTGTTTTTTCAAGTTCGTTATTTAAGGCTTCTCGGTCAAATAATTGACCTGTTTCAGCATCGCGATACTCTTGATCTTGTATCCAAAAATCAGCATAAGTAACATAACGGTCAAAAATATTTTGTCCGTATTCAGAGTAAGACTGTAAGTAGGCGGTTTGAATTTCTTTACCGATAAACTCAACATATTTAGGGGTTAAATAACCTTTTATAAATTCTAAATAGCGTTCAGAGGTGTCTTTGGGTAATTGCTCTCGTTCTATTTGTTGCTCCAATACATAAAATAAATGCACAGGATTTGCTGCTACTTCACTATGATCAAAATTAAAAACTCGTGATAAAATTTTAAAAGCAAAACGTGTGGAAAGTCCTGACATGCCTTCATCAATACCAGCAAAATCACGATACTCTTGATAGGATTTAGCCTTGGGGTCGGTATCTTTTAAGCTCTCACCATCGTAAACGCGCATTTTTGAATAGATACTTGAATTTTCAGGATCTTTTAAACGAGAAAGTACAGAAAATTGTGACAAAATTTCTAACGTGTCGGGAGCACATTGCGCATTATTTAATTCACTATGTTCAAGTAGTTTGTTGTAAATCTTAACTTCTTCAGATACGCGCATACAATAAGGTACTTTAACGATATATACCCGGTCTAAAAAAGCTTCATTATTTTTATTATTTCTAAAGGTTGTCCATTCGCTTTCGTTTGAATGAGCTAATAAAATACCATCAAAGGGTAAGGCAGATAAGCCTTCTGTTGGGTTATAGTTTCCTTCTTGGGTAGCCGTTAATAAAGGATGCAGTACTTTTATTGGCGCTTTAAACATTTCAACAAATTCCATCATACCTTGATTAGCTCTACATAAAGCCCCAGAATAACTGTAAGCGTCAGGATCATTTTGGGCAAAATGTTCAAGTTGTCTAATATCAACTTTGCCCACTAAAGATGAAATGTCTTGGTTGTTGTCATCTCCTGGTTCTGTTTTTGCAATCGCTATTTGGTCAAGTATTGAAGGATATATTTTTACAACTTTAAATTGGGCAATATCACCCTTGAATTCGTGTAAGCGTTTAGCTACCCAAGGCGACATAATGGTGTTTAAGTAACGAGCGGGAATTTTATAATCGTGTTGTAAAATTTTACCGTCAGTATTTACATCAAATAAACAAAATGGGTGATCATTTACTGGGCTACGTTTACCATTAGCGCTTAGTACATAAACAGGTTCTTGCTGCATTAACGCTTTTAATTTTTCAGCTAATGATGATTTACCACCACCTACAGGGCCTAATAAATAAAGTATTTGTTTTTTCTCTTCCAAGCCTTGTGACGCATGAGTTAAATAGGCAACAATTTGTTCGATGGCATCTTCCATACCAAAAAAGTCTTTAAACGCTGGGTAGCGTTCAATAACACGGTTAGAAAATATTCGACTAAGGGTTGGTTCTTGTGATGTATCGATCATTGCTGGCTTACCAATGGCTTTTAATAACCGCTCAGAAGCATTGGCATAAGCCATCTTGTCTTCTCTACAAAGGCTTAAAAAGTCTTGTAAACTAAATTCTTCTTGTTGGGCTTCGTCGTAATGTGTTTGATAATGCTGAAAAATGCTCATCGCCGTCTCCAAAAAGTAATTAAATACACTGCTCTCTATTATATAGACCAAGTATTTATAAATTCTTACTTTAAGATTAGACGATTTTTTTAAAATAGTAATATTTAAGTTACTAAATATTTATCAATAAGCTATAAAACATTTACTACAAAAACATTATAAGTTAATAATTTGCTAGATGTTAATTCCTTGCCTAGACTAAAAGTCAGGGTGTATACCCTCAGTTAATAAAAACTACATTAGAGAATATTAATATGAATTCAAATAAATCATTTTCCGTACAACAAAAAATTCTATTGATCCCTTTTGTGGGAGCATTAGGCTTTTGTATTTACTTGGCGGTAAGTTTGATAACCATGTCACAAATTGTTGATAAATTAGATCGTGCTTATAAGGTTGAATATCAGCTTTTGCAAACCTCTGAATATAGTTTAGTGCGGTTAGATAAAATAAAAGAAACCTTAGGTAACGCGGCAACTATGGGTGAAGCCGATTTATTAACCACGGCGACCAAATATGCCGATGAAATGCGCGATAAGATCAGAGCCAATTTACAATCAGATAAAGAAAATGCCGCTTTTTTACGTTCATTGATCACTGACTTTAATTATTACTTTACTGCGGCTTATGATCTTTCAAAAGAAATGGTTGATGGTACTGCCGATTTTGCCACCATTGGCGATCGAAGCCAAGTTATGTCAACTAAGTTGTCTGCGTTACAAGCTAAACTTAATAAATTTCATACTGAGCGTTATAAAGCCTTTAATGATGCGTTTGTCTCGGTATCTCATAAAGCTAAATCAACATCGACTATTGGCTTGATTGTTGGCGGCATTACTATTGTTTTATTGTTTGCTGTTGCAGTACCTATTGCTAGAGCTATTCGCAGGAGCTTACGTGATATTATTTTTTCAATGAAAGATATCGCACAAGAAAATGGTGATTTAACGGTTCGTTTAACTACCGATAGTAAAGACGAAATTGGTGAATTGGTTTTTTGGTTTAATAGTTTTATTGAAAAATTACAAGGAGTTATCAAAAATGTGGTAGAAACAGCTCTACCGCTTGCTGATACGGCCAATATCATTCAACAATTATCTGAAAAAAATATTCAATCGTTTAAACGACAAGCTGACAGTGTATTGCAATCACGACAATCGGTTGAAGAAATGAGCCAGAGTGTCGCAGAAATAACGACTAATGCAGCTGATGCGGCAGAAGCGGCACGTAATGCGAATAATGAAGCCGTAAATGGTAATAAAGTGGTTGAAAAAACCGTGGTCGGCATTAGACATTTAGCGCAAAACGTGGCTGAGTCAGCAGAAACGATTAATCAACTACAAGAAGATACTAATCGCGTTAATGTTGTACTAGAAGTTATTCGCGGTATTGCTGAACAAACCAATTTATTAGCGTTAAATGCGGCTATTGAGGCGGCTCGGGCAGGTGAACAAGGGCGAGGTTTTGCTGTGGTTGCAGATGAAGTGAGAAATTTAGCTTCACGTACACAAGAGTCTACCGAAGAAATAAATCAAATGTTAGGGCAGTTGCAAGGTGCGGCGAGTAAAGCGGTAACTATGATGGAAAGCTCTCGAGCAAGCGTTGAAGAAAGCGTAGAAAGTGCCAATGAAGCAGGGAATAGCTTAGAGATGATCACTGAAACGGTAAATATTATTGCTGATATGAATGGTGCTATAGCGGTTGCGACAGAACAACAGCATCAAGTGTCAGGATTAATGGTTGGCCATGTTGAAGATATTCAAGCGTGTGCCGAAGAAGCGTCTGAAGCGTCGAGTGAAATAGCGTCGGTTACTGAACGCTTAACTCAGCTGGCCTCAGAATTAGAAGCAGTAGCAAGGCAGTTTAAAGTGTAAAGGAGGAGAGTTTTAATTTTTTAATTGAAGACTTAAGTTATAGAAAACTTTATGAAAAATAATGAAATCTAGGGTGAAGAGGTTAAATACTATGAAAATAAAATCGAGTTTACTCGCGGTTAGCTCATGCTTGCTGTTAAATACAGTAAGTAATGTTGCAATGGCAGACGTTAATTTTAATGGTTTTGCATCTATTGTCGGCGGAGTTACTACGGCAAGCGGTGAGCAATTATATGGTTACAATGATAATATTGATTTTAAAAAAGGTTCTTTGTTTGCACTACAAGCATCAAGTGATCTTGAAAATGGTTTAGGTGTTACCGCTCAAATTATTGCACGAGGAGCAAATGATTGGGATCCTAAATTTGAATGGGCTTATTTAAGTTATGATGCGACTGATAACTTACGATTTTTAGTTGGACGCCAACGCGCTCCATTTTATATGTATTCTGATTTTTTAGATGTTTCTTATGCCTATCCTTGGATCACACCGCCCAATGGTGTATATAATTTACTATTTGATAGTTTTGATGGCATAGGTATTTTATATTCAGGTCAACTTGGTGAGTTTGATACCACCACACATTTTATTTATGGTAAAAATGATAGTGCGGTAAGTGCACTAGGTGAAACTATTACACCAGACTTTAAAGATTTTACGGGTTTATCTTTTAGTGCAAATAGAGAATGGCTAACATTGCGTGCCGCCTATTTTCAAGCAAATATGACGATGCCATTTCAATTTTTACAACCATTGCAAAATGGTTGGGCACAAACGGGTTTTACCGATATTAGTAATGACGTAGTGATGAATGGAGATAAAGGCACTTTTATTGAGCTTGGTATGCAAATTGATTATAACGATTATATACTTAATGCTGAATATACAAACCTTACACTTGATCATACTCCTTTTGGCGATCAAAAATCTTATTATGTGATGGTAGGCAAACGAATAGATAATTTTTTAGTGCATATTACTTATGGTAAGGATGATGATTCTAAAAATGATTTTACTGCTAGTGCGCCTTTTGGTGTCGCCCCAACATTAGATTTTTTAAAAGCATCTACACAACAAATCATAGCTTCACAAAAGTCAGATGAAAAATATCTTATTGTAGGTTTGCGTTGGGACTTTCATGATTCAGCGGCATTAAAGTTTGAATATACAAGTTTTAGTGATAATTTGAATAATACTAACGATGCTAATTTATTTCGAGTTGCCCTCGTTACTGTTTTTTAGGAGCTATGTATGTTGAATAAATATAGGGCATTTGTGCTAGGAGTTTTTTGTAGTAGTCTTTTAGTTAGTCATTTGGCTAATGCAGAAGTTGCTGTGATCGTTAATTCAGCTAATTCTTCGGCAATTTCAGATACTGAAATATCCCGTTTGTTTTTAGGTAAATTGAAAAAATATTCGGCAGGAGATAAAGCAGTACCAATAAATCAAAAATTTGGTAGTGCGATCAGAAAAGAATTTGAAAAAAAAGTACTTAAAAAAAGCTCAACCCAAGTGAAGGCTTATTGGTCTAAACGGGTTTTTTCGGGTAAAGGTAAACCGCCCAAAGAATTAACTTCAGATAAAGATATTCTTGCGCAAATTTCAGCGAATAAAAATGCTATTGGGTATATTGACGCAGCAAGCATTAATGACAGTGTAAAAGTTATTCGTAAATTTTAACCCGTAAGAAAGGTTGGGGTATTCGCCGCATACTGTGCAAGTAATTTTAAATTGCCGATTGGCATTCCTTTTCGTTTAGTGAATTTAATTCTAAATGAAAAGGCTTGTTGTGGGGGAGATAAATTAATACGACAGATACTTATCAATATGAGCGGCTGTAGCCACTGTTTTTTAATAGGATGAAAATGAAATATTTTACTAAAACAACGTTAATATTCATTATGCTTTTTAGTTCTTATTCTTTTGCTGAAATTGCAATTGTTGTCAATGCTAGTAATAAAACTACGTTATCAGATAATGATATTAAACGTGCCTTTATGGGAAAATTGAAAAAATATTCCAATGGCGATAAAATTTTAGTGCTTAATTTGAAGTTTGGTAGTGTAACCCGCAATGAGTTTGATAAAAAAGCATTAAAAAAAAGCTCTAGTCAAATAAAAGCGTATTGGTCTAAGTTGGTTTTTTCAGGAAAAGGTAAGCCTCCACCAGAATTAGTTTCAGATAAGGACGTATTGGCTTTAGTTTCTTCAGATTCCAATGCGATTGGTTATGTAGATGCCGAAAATGTTGATGATACTGTTAGAGTGGTCAAACGATTTTAGAAATGTGCTTTGATTAAATGTGTTTTGATTAAATAATAAAAACCGATTATTGAATACCAATAATCGGTTTTCGTTTTTTAGTTTTGCTAAAAAAGTAAACTTATGCGTTAAAGTTTTCGCTTGCAAAATTCCAGTTGGCTAAAGCCCAAAAAGCTTCCATATAACTAGGGCGAGCGTTACGATAATCAATATAATAGGCATGTTCCCATAAATCTACTGCGATAACAGGCGTAACACTTTCGTCAGTTAACGGTGTTGCTGCGTTAGACGTGTTAACAATAGCAAGGCTACCATCTGTATTTTTAACTAACCAAGTCCAACTTGACCCAAAGTTATTAATAGCACTATCGGTAAATTTAGCTTTAAATTCAGCAAAAGAGCCAAAGCTAGCATTAATAGCATCGGCCAATGCGCCTGTTGGTTCACTGCCACCGTTAGGGCTCAGGCTATTCCAATAAAATGTGTGGTTCCATATTTGTGCTGCGTTATTAAAAACACCAGCAGAAGATGTTTTAACTATTTCTTCTAACGATTTATCAGCAAACTCAGTACCTTCAATTAAACCATTTAATTTAACTACGTAAGTATTGTGATGTTTACCGTAATGAAATTCTAAAGTTTCTGCAGAAATATGAGGAACTAATGCATCTTTTGCAAAAGGTAATGCGGGTAATTCAATAGCCATTATTTGTTAACTCCGTGAACGTTTATAAATTTTTTCACTACTTTTATTTGTAAAAAGCAGCAAAAAGAGGTTTGTTTTTACTAAAAACCTAGTAAAATACTCAGGTATATAAATTTAGCATATTCTAACCCAATATATAGGGGGTAGGTGATAATTTATCAAGCTAAGTTAGTACGAAAGTGCATTTAAAGTAATTTTATTTAGTAATTTTTTAATTAACAAATAAAATTACTTTATCAATTTGTCTTTTTTAAGAGGTTACCATGGAAACTATTGAACGTATTAAACAACAAATTTCTGAAAATCCTATTTTACTTTATATGAAGGGCTCTCCTAAATTACCCAATTGTGGCTTTTCGTCACAAGCATCACAAGCGTTGATCTCATGTGATGAAAAATTTGCTTATGTCGATATTTTACAAAATCCCGACATTCGTGCTGAATTACCTAAATATGCTGATTGGCCAACCTTTCCTCAATTATGGGTTGATGGCGAATTAGTTGGTGGTTGCGATATTATTTTAGAAATGTTTCAACAAGGCGAATTACAAACTTTAGTTAAAGAAGTTGCTGCAAAAAATGTAACAACGGAAGAATAAATATTAATTGTAAGATTGATTTTTTGATATTTGTCACAATACTTTAAACAGTCTTTAATAAATGTATTTTAAAATGTAGTTTATAACTACACATAATAAACGGAGAATAAAATGAGTGTATTAGTTGGTCGTCCAGCGCCAGATTTTACTGCAGCAGCAGTACTAGGTAGTGGTGAAATTGTTGATAGCTTTAATTTAAAAGAAACGATTAAAGGTAAAAAAGCGGTAATTTTCTTTTATCCTTTAGATTTTACTTTTGTTTGTCCTTCTGAATTATTAGCGTTTGATCACCGTATGGATGAATTTAAAAGCCGTGGTGTTGAAGTGATTGGTGTTTCTATCGATTCTCAATTTTCGCACAATGCATGGCGTAATACCCCCGTAAACGAAGGTGGTATTGGTCCGGTTCAATATACTTTGGTTGCAGATACTAAGCATCAAATTTGTCAAGCCTATGATGTTGAACATCCTGACGCTGGTGTAGCTTTTCGTGGGTCGTTTTTAATTGATGAAGAAGGTAATGTTCGTCATCAAGTGGTTAACGATTTACCCTTAGGTCGTAACGTTGATGAAATGCTACGTATGGTTGACGCACTACAATTTCATCAAGAGCATGGTGAAGTATGTCCTGCAGGCTGGAATAAAGGTGATAAAGGTATGACAGCGTCACCAGAAGGTGTTGCTTCATACTTAGCGGATAACGCTGATAAGTTATAACAGCGACTCTTGTTTAGAGCGTTATAAATAATAATGTAAAAGCCAGTCAATTGACTGGCTTTTTTCTGTCTTTTTTATATTAATAGTAAAAATGTAACAAAAATAATCAAGGATATTTGTTTAATTCTAAGATACAGACTACCTTTACTACTGATATTCAAAATGCATAAATACTGAATAATGTGGTTTTATGCATTTTGAGTGCTTCTGTTAAAATTAAGTTAAATATATACTGCGACACACTAAATTGTTTTATATTTAGACAAATATTACGGTTTATTGTGATTTTATTTGACTTACTACGAATGAATTAGTACAACTAGCAGTCTACTTTATTTAAGTTAGGTGATTTTTAAGCATTAATTGACTGCTTAAATGTTTTAAGTAGAAAAAATAGCAAATATGTATTTTTGTAACTTGTTGTAACAAAAGTATTTATTTTCTATTTTAAGAGATATTCCGCTTGTTTAGTATATCTTAGGTTGACAGTTTGTATGTCGTCTGTGAATATTGACAGGTTTTATTCTAGAGATATGAAAATTTAAATAGCAGAGTTAACACTCTGCGTTAACAATAATACTTGTATCAACGTTAACTTAGCAATGGTTGGGAACTATGTCCATAGTAAGCAAAAAAAGCCTTATCGCATCAACGATAGTAGGCATTCTCGCATTATCAGCTAGCAATATTGCAGCTGCTGATGCCTTAAAAAATCTTCAAAAATCGGAAGCAAAGATTTTCAAAGCTTCATTAAAATCACAAAAGAAAATTGATCACATTTATGAGCAAACGCAAGAGTTGTTAGCTGAGTATCGTAATGTGGTTGATGAAGCTGAGGTTCTAAAAGGCTATAACGACCATGTACAACGTATGGTTAATAGTCAAAAAAATGAAATTGCTTCTTTACAAGAACAGATTGATGGTATCGATAAGATCAAACAAGGGGTGGTGCCTTTGATGTATAAAATGATCGACACCTTAGATAAATTTGTAAACCTTGATATTCCTGTCAATATCGATGTACGTAAAACGCGCGTTGCGAACCTTCGTAAAGTAATGAACAATGTAGATGTGTCAACGTCTGAACAGTTTCGTTTAATACTTGAAGCGTATGAGATTGAAGCTGGCTACGGTAGCGTTTTTGGTGTATATCAAGGTGAACTTGATTTAGGCGATCGCGTTATTACTGCAGATTTCGTTCATATGGGACGTATTGCATTTATGGCTGAATCTCTTGATATGAAACATGCTTGGGTATGGAACAATACTACTCGCGCTTGGGAAGAATTAGACGATAGTTATATTAAACCTGTAACTGATACCATTCGTATGGCACGTAAACAGTTACCTATGAACTTAACTAAATTACCCGTATTTGCAGCAGGAGCAGAATAATGAAAAATATTTTTAATGTTATATTGCTTGTCGCCGCAACAATGACTACCGGTATGTCAGTTTCTGCTTCAGCGAATCAATTAGATGACTTATTAAAGCAAGTTAAAAATGATCGCATTTCAGTGGCTCATATTGATAAAAAACGTGAAGCTGAATTTAAATCTGCCCGCGCAGACAAGCAAGCTTTACTAAATAAAGCGAAAAGAGCGTTAGCAAAACAACATTCTCGTAATGATCGTTTAACTAGAGAGTATTCTGCTAACGAAATAACGTTGTCACAAAAAGCGGTTGAATTAGATGCGGCTACTGGTACGTTAGGTGAAATGTTTGGTGTTAGTCGTGGCGCTGCAGCAAGTGCCTCAGGTACTATTGCTACGTCAATTGTTAGTGCTGAGCATCCTGGTCGTGGTGAAGTATTAAACCGTATTGCTAACGCTAAAGAAATTCCATCTTTGTCAGATCTTGAAGAATTATGGTTTGCTTTACAAACTGAAATGACTGAGTCAGGCAAAGTGTCTAGATTTACCACTGAAGTAACTAATTTAGATGGGACTAAATCTTCTGAAACAGTCGCTCGTATTGGTACTTTTAACTTGGTTTCAGACAATGGTTATTTAAACTACAATGTTGGTTTAGGTCAAGTTCAGCCATTAGCAAAACAACCAGCAGGTTACATTGAAAGTACCGCAGTAGATTATTTTAATACTACTTCTGGTTACGCGCCTTTATATGTTGATCCTTCTCGTGGTGCTATTTTAGCGCTTGAAACACGTAAGAAAAACTTAATTGAGTTTTACCATGAAGGTGGCGATGTTGGTTATGTTATCACTGTATTGTTCTTTATTGGTATGTTGATTGCTCTTGAACGTATGATTGTACTTAGTGCCATGGCTTCAAAAATGAAGGCACAAGAGAAAAACATGTCTCAACCTAATGAGAATAATCCTCTAGGTCGTTTACTTAAAGTTTATTACGACAACAAGGCTACAGATGTTGAAACCTTAGAGTTAAAACTTGATGAAGCGGTTATGCGTGAAACACCACAAATTGACCGTGGTATTAGTTTAATTAAAATGTTTGCTGCTATGGCACCATTATTAGGTTTGTTAGGTACGGTTATCGGTATGATTTTAACCTTCCAAACAATTACTTTGTTTGGTACAGGTGACCCTAAAATTATGGCGGGTAATATCTCATTAGCACTAGTAACAACAGCGCTTGGTTTGATTGCTGCATTACCTCTTATTTTGGTACACAGTATGATTATGTCTAAAGCGAAAGCAATCTTAAATAAATTAGACGAACAAAGTATTGGTCTAATCGCTGCGATTGCAGAGAAGGAGTCAGTATAATGTTATTCCTGATAGAGATTTGGGAATCTGTCAGGGGTTTTTTAGCGACGGGTGGTAGTGTTTTATATTTTGTTGCCCTCGCTCTATTTCTCATGTGGATTCTTATGGTAGATCGTTATTGGTTCTTATCACGAGAATATCCAGCAATTAGAAACAGTATTGTTTCTCGTTGGGATGCTCGTGAAGATACAACTTCATGGTATGCACATAGAATTAGAGAAACTTGGATTTCCGAAAATAACGAAATGCTTGAGCGTAATATGATCACTATCAAAACCTTAGTAGCTATGTGTCCGTTAATCGGCTTATTAGGTACAGTAACAGGTATGATAGGGGTATTTGAAGTGATGGCACAACAAGGTACAGGTAATCCGCGCTTAATGGCTGCGGGTATATCGATGGCAACAATTCCGACAATGGCGGGTATGGTTGCTGCATTATCAGGTGTGTTTTTTAGTTCAAGATTAGACGCAAAAGTTAAACTAGCAAAGGCTAAACTAGTTGATAGTTTACCTCATCACTAGAGAGATATTCGAATGGCACGTAAACGTATTCGCGAAGATGACGAAGCAGAAATAGATATGACTCCAATGTTGGATATCGTATTTATTATGTTGATATTCTTCATTGTAACCACCTCTTTTGTTAAAGAAGCAGGTATTGAAGTAAATAAACCAAAAGCAGCACATCAAACTAAACAAAAATCAGCTAATATTTTTATTGCGATTAAAGATACAGGTGAAGTTTGGATGGATAAACGTCGTGTTGATATTGAGCGCGTTGGTGCTACAATTGAAAAAATGTTAGCAGAGCAGCCTACTGACGTGATTATAATTCAAGCTGACAAAGACGCTAAACATGGTGTTGTTGTTAAAGTGATGGATGCAATCAAAGACGCAGGAAGTAACTTGAGAATTTCTATTGCTGCAGCTAAGGATTAACGTATGGTTCGCTTGTTAGTATCAATACTATTAGGCGCATTGGTAACCTTTACTTTGTTTTTTTTCATGGCCTTTCTTGTCACTAATACTGATAGAGTTAAAGAAGAAAAGTTAGAAAATATAATCGTAGAAGTTAACACTACGCCACCTAAGTCGTCAGTAGAACAACGTCGCCGTGTTCCACCGCCACCGCCACCGCCGCCTAAAGCGCCACCTAAAGCTCAGGCACCTGAGCCTGATGTGAGTAATGATAACAGTGGAATAAGTTTTAACTTACCGACTGTACAATTAGCGGGTGCGTCAGCAGGTATGTCAGCACCAGGTAGTGGTTTTGGACGTGATGGTGAAGCGACGCCTATCGTGCGCATTGAGCCTAAATATCCAATTCAAGCCGCTCGTGATGGTAAAGAAGGTTGGGTTAAACTTTCATTTACTATCAATGAAATTGGTGGTGTTGAAGATGTTAAGGTTATTGAAGCTAAACCTAAACGTGTTTTCGATAAAGAGGCCAAGCGTGCTCTGCGTAGATGGAAATACAGACCAAAAGTTGTTGATGGTAAGCCACAAAAACAATTTGGTTTAGCGGTACAATTAGACTTTAAAATGGATGGAGGTAAGTAATGTTTAAAAAAGTATTAACCTCTGTTGTCGTAATTGCTTCTTTGTTAGTTATTCAGTTGCCAACAGCATCTACTGCTGTGGCAGCGCAAGCTAAACAAGAGAAGAAGCAAAAGCGTAAAACACGTTTAGTTGGTCCTTCAGTAGGTAAAAAAGTGGGTAGAGCTTTTGAGCTTTATAGCGCCGATGATATTCCTGGTGCGTTAGTGCTGCTTTTAGATATAAATGCTAAAAAAGGCTACGACAAAGCTTATGTAGACCGTTTTATTGCGATTATGTATGCAACTAAAGGCGATTTAGAAAAGCAAGCCATTAAATATCTAAAATTAGCTATAGCACCTGATATTCTTAATGAAAATGATCAGGGCGAAGCATTAAAATTACTTGCAGATTTGCAAATGCAAACCTCAAAATTTAAAAATGCTTTGAAAAACTATAAACGCTGGATGGACTTTACAGGTAAAGAAGATGGCGCTACTTATGTAAAAATAGCACAAGCTTATTATTCGCTGAAACAATTAGATAAAATGATTGTACCAGCAGATAAAGCGATTGTTTTACAAAAAGCTAAGCCAAATCAAAACCCGTATATCTTAAAAATACAATCTTATTATGAACGTAAGATGTATAAAAAAGCGATTAAAGTACTAGAACAAGTAGTACAAGTTTTTCCTGATAAAAAACAATGGTGGACTCGTTTAGGCATGTTCTATATGTTGACGGAAAATTATCCAAAAGCATTAGCAACATTAGATTTAGCGTATAAACAAGGATATCTTGAAAAAGGTTCTGAAATTAAAACGTTAGCTAATTTATATGCGTCAAATGAAATACCGTACCAATCAGCTAGAATTTTAGAAAAAGCTATCGCATCAGGTAAAGTTAAACGTGATGATTCAACGATTGCACGTATAGCTAATTCTTGGCATGCTGCTCAAAATATTGATAAAGCAGCTAAGTATTATGGTGAACTTGCTAAAATGACAGGCAAAGCAAAGCATTATCGTAAACAGGGCATGTTGTTAAAACAAGATGAACAGTTTACTAAAGCGATTGTTGCCTTTAAGAAAGCATTGGACTTAGGTTCTAAAAACGTTGGTAAAATACAAATGTCACTTGCTGAATCATACTTTTATTTAGAAAAGTATAAAAAATCTTACGCTGCTATTAAAAAAGCAATGAAAGATCCAAAATCACGCAGAGCGGCTAAAAGTTGGGTATCGTTTATTAAAGATACGGCCTTACGTAAAAAAGTTAAGTTATAATTTTAAATTAGCTTTTAACTTCAAGTGTAAAAAACCAGTCTATTGACTGGTTTTTTTATGTTTTAAAATAATGTTGAAAAAATCAACTGATTTTATTGATCTCACGCATAATGTCGTCTTTGTTTTTCAAGGTTTTTATCGCGTTAAAAAGTTGTTCCGCTTGTGGATATTGTATTTTTAAATATCTTAACCACTGCTTTAATCGACTAGAAAAATAAAAGCTTTTTTCTCCTTGTTGTTCTAATTCACAATAACGTTTAAACACAACACATAGTTTAGGCCAACTCATTGGCGTAGCATTATCTTTTATGACTGCGGCTAAATTAGGTAATGCGAGTACACCTCGTCCGAGCATTAAATGTGGGGTTTTTGCTTGCATGATGCAATTTTTAGCATCGGTTAAACTCCAAATCTCACCATTAGCAACAATATCAATTTTATTATGATGAGGTAATTTCCCTATTAAATCCCAATATGCAGGGGGGCGATAGCCATGTGATTTTGTGCGTGCGTGAATAGTTAATAAATTTGCATTTGCTTGTACAACAGCATCAACAATTTCATTAAAGAGTGAACTATCTTCAAAACCTAACCTTATTTTAACGCTAACGCATTGGCTTCTTTCTAATGAATTTTTAACATTACTCACTATTTGATAAATAGTTTCGGGTGATTTTAATAGAACGGCACCGCCTTTGTTTTTATTCACTGTTTTTGCTGGACAACCAAAATTAAGATCAATACCGTTAGAGCCTAACTCAATAGCTCGTACTGCATTTTCGGCAAGCCAGTTACTATCTTGCCCCAATAATTGAATTCGAATAGGGACACCTGACTGGGTTGCTCCCCCTTGGCACAATTCAGGGCTTAAACGATGAAAAACACGTTCTGGTAATAAACTATCAACAATACGGATAAATTCCGTTATGCATAAGTCAAATGGATTCAAGGAGGTAAGTAGTTCCCGCATTAAATGATCTAATACACCTTCCATCGGGGCTAAAATAAGTTGACTATCGGTTAAATTCATCTACATTCTATACTATCAAGTGGCGGTGTATTCTACTGGCATCGTAAATAAAATAAAAATTATAATTTTTACGAAATTTATTTTAATGCTTGATGGTCTTTGTAAAAAGCTATAACTTATTGTAGTCTTTATTAAAATATAGAAGGGAAAAACATGAAATTATTAAAAAAATCATCAATCGTAGCATTAAGCGGTGCATTATTATTAACAATGTTTGCTAGCGCATCTGTAAAAGCTGAAACTAATCCATTTTCGTCACATGACTTAACCACTGTTTCTATCGCGGGTGGTAGCGGTAAGTGCGGTGAAGGTAAAATGGATAAAGAGAAAATGGATAAAGAAAAAGCTAAATGTGGTGAAGGCAAAATGAAAAAAGCGCATAAAAAAGCCAAGTGTGGTGAAGGTAAATGTGGCGAAGGCAAAATGAAAAAAGCTCATGCAAAAGCCAAAGGTAAATGTGGCGAAGGTAAAATGAAAAAAGCTGAAGGCAAATGCGGTGAAGGCAAAATGAAAAAAGCTGAAGGCAAATGCGGTGAAAGTAAAATGAAAAAATCAAAATGCGGTGAAGGTAAAATGAAAAAATAAAATGTGGTAAAGATAAATAATCACCTCATTTTATACCTAAGTGATTTAGGTTTGTCTCAAATAAAAAGGCTAGCTTGAAATAGCTAGCTTTTTAGATCCTGAAACAAGTTCAGAATGACAGTGGTAAAGCTTAAAGAACCCCCAATATTACGCTACTGTCATGCTGACGAAGGTCACTGTCTTATCTTAGTACGCTTCTTAAACTTTAGGTATTCTAATTTTTTTCTCTTCACTTTGGCGATATATGATCAACGTTTTACCGATCACTTGTATTTTAGTTGATTTCGTTTCACGACATATTGCCTCAATAATTAAAGCTTTGTTTTCTTTATCATCAGTTGGAATTTTTACTTTGATTAATTCGTGATGATTTAGTGCATAGTCGATTTCTGCTATAACCGCTTCAGTTAAACCATTTGAGCCTAATAAAACAATAGGTTTTAATGAGTGTGCCAGCCCTTTTAAGTGCTGTATTTGTTTTTTATTTAAAGTCATTTATAAATTTCGTTACAAGTTAGCTTGAATTAAAGGCATTTTACCACCATCTTGTTAATACTATCCATTTTTATACTTAAATTTTAATTTTTATGAGCAAAAAAAAATTAACCGCAAGCAGTGCTCGTTGGATGCAAGAGCATTTTGACGATGAATATGTAAAAAAGGCTCAACGTTTAGGCTTACGTTCTCGTGCAGTGTTTAAATTAGAAGAGATAAATAATAAAGATAAATTATTAAGAACAGGCATGAAAGTTGTCGATTTAGGTGCAGCACCAGGCGGTTGGTCTGAATATGCAGCAAAAGTTGTCGGTGATAAAGGGCAAGTGGTTGCTTGTGATATTTTATCGATGGATCCTATTGCCGGTGTTGATTTTCTTGAAGGTGATTTTCGTGAAGATGCAGTCTTAGATGCCTTACTCAATAAAATAGGTGGTCAGAATATTGATGTAGTGATGTCAGATATGGCTGCAAATATGACGGGTAACGAAAGCGCTGACTCAGCACGAAGTATGTATTTAGTCGAACTCGCTTTAGAAATGTGTGATCAAGTGTTGAAAAAAAATGGGGCTTTTGTCGTTAAAGTGTTTCAAGGCGAAGGATTTGAACAATTCATGAAAGAGGTAAAACAAGCCTTTAAAACGGTTAGAACCCGTAAACCTGAATCATCAAGAGCCAGATCTCGTGAGGTTTACATTGTTGCTACGGGCTTTAAATAGCCAAAAAATGATTTTTAGGTAACAAGTTGCAACAACTTGTCGATGGCTTTATGTAGTAAGCCGCTTTAAATTGTAGTAAATTAGCGAATAGTTTTAAGTGAATAATGAACAGTATGCAAATTTTAATTTTATCAACAACCCCAAGAGGTCATTAAGTTGAGCGATATGGCAAAAAATCTTATTTTATGGTTAGTAATAGCTGTAGTTCTGATGACAGTATTTCAGAGCTTTGCTCCTAACAGTAGCAATAATCAACCGCTAGATTACACACGTTTTGTTCAAGAAGTACGTCAAGGACAAATTAGAGATGCAACCATTGATCGCAATGGAGTGGTTAAAGGCACTAAACGTAGTGGCGAAGACTTTGTTACGGTTATTCCTGGTGGTTACGATCGTGATTTAATTAATGACTTAGTTAAACAAGGTGTACGTGCGACAGGTAAATTGCCTGAAGAACAAAGCCTATTAACCAGTATTCTTATTTCTTGGTTTCCAATGTTATTGCTTATCGGTGTGTGGATATTTTTCATGCGTCAAATGCAAGGTGGTGGTGGTAAGGGCGCCATGTCTTTTGGTAAATCTAAAGCACGTCAATTGAGCGAAGATCAAATTAAAACTACTTTTGCTGACGTTGCAGGTTGTGATGAAGCCAAAGAAGAAGTTGCTGAATTAGTCGATTATTTGAGAGAACCTTCTAAGTTTCAAAAGCTTGGTGGTCGTATTCCTTCAGGAATTTTATTAATAGGTCAACCAGGTACGGGTAAAACCTTATTAGCTAAAGCCATCGCTGGTGAAGCCAAAGTGCCATTTTTTACTATTTCAGGTTCTGATTTTGTTGAAATGTTTGTTGGTGTCGGTGCTTCACGGGTTCGTGATATGTTTGAACAAGCAAAAAAAGCAGCGCCTTGTATTATTTTTATCGATGAAATTGATGCGGTAGGCCGTCAACGTGGTGCGGGTTTAGGTGGTGGGCACGATGAACGTGAACAAACCTTGAATCAAATGCTGGTTGAAATGGATGGTTTTGAAGGTAATGAGGGCGTTATTGTTATTGCCGCTACTAACCGTCCTGATGTACTTGATCCCGCTTTATTACGTCCAGGTCGTTTTGACCGTCAAGTAACGGTAGGCTTACCTGATATTCGTGGCCGTGAACAAATTCTTAAAGTACATATGCGTAAAGTGCCATTAGCTGATGATGTTAAAGCATCGGTTATCGCTCGTGGTACACCGGGGTTTTCTGGTGCTGACTTAGCCAATTTAGTTAATGAAGCGGCGCTATGTGCTGCTCGTGGACTACGTAAATTAGTGTCAATGAGTGAGTTTGATCAAGCGAAAGACAAAATAATGATGGGCTCAGAGCGTCGTTCTATGGTGATGAGTGAAAAAGAAAAAGCAATGACGGCTTATCATGAAGCCGGTCATGCTATTGTTGGTCGTTTAGTGCCTGATCATGATCCTGTGTATAAAGTAAGTATTATTCCTCGTGGACGTGCTTTGGGTGTGACCATGTACTTACCTGAACAAGACAGAATTAGTCATTCTAAAGAACATTTAGAAAGCATGATTTCAAGTCTTTACGGTGGTCGAATTGCGGAAGAAATTATTTTTGGTCGTGAAAAAGTTTCAACGGGTGCATCAAATGATATTGAGCGCGCTACTGATATTGCCCGCAAAATGGTAACTCAATGGGGCTTATCTGAAAAAATGGGACCGATGCTTTATGCTGAAGAAGAAGGTGAAGTATTCTTAGGTCGTACTTCGGCAAAAAGTTTACACATGTCGGATGACACAGCGAAAATGATTGATGCTGAAGTTAAAGAGTTTATTAATCGTAATTATCAGCGCGCTGAAACCATGTTAACGGAAAATATGGATGTATTACACTCGATGAAAGAGGCATTAATGAAATATGAAACCATTGATGCCAGTCAAATTGATGATTTGATGGCTCGTCGTGAAGTACGACCACCTGTTGATCCAAGTGAGAATAAAAAATCAGATCCAAAAGGGCCAACTGCTTCTGCTAGTAAAGATAGCGCAGAGATCACTCCTGATTTAAATACATCGGATGACATTCCTGTTAAATAACATTATTAATAAATGTTAAAATAAAATATAGCCTCGTTATACGAGGCTTTTTTGTAAAGTTAGTCGTTATAAATAATAATTTTAATTCATTAAAAATCTATTTTAAGCTATGCAACAATTACTGTCATGCCCCAACAAAAGTTTAGATTTATCGACATCTCAAGTGATGGGGATTTTAAATGTTACTCCTGACTCCTTTTCTGATGGCGGAAAATTTATCCAACTTGATAATGCACTAAAGCAAGTTGAACAAATGCTTGAAGACGGCGTTAGTATTATTGATATAGGTGGTGAGTCTACTCGTCCCGGTGCTGCGAATGTAAGTGAAACAGACGAGCTAACGCGTGTTATTCCTGTACTAAAGGCCATTAAACAACGGTTTGATGTGTTAGTGTCAATAGATACCAGTAAAGCGGTGGTAATGAGTACCGCGATAGAGCAGGGTGCAGATATCATCAATGATGTGCGTGCTTTGCAAAATGATGACTGTCTTGGTATCTTAGCGCAAACTAATGTCCCTGTGTGTTTAATGCACATGCAAGGACTGCCACGCACCATGCAGCAGCAACCTAGTTATAATAATATTATTGAGGATATTAAGCTGTTTTTTCAACAACGTATTGATGCTTGTGAACAGGCGGGTATAAAACGGCAACGCTTAATTTTAGATGTTGGTTTTGGTTTTGGTAAAACCCTCGCTCAAAATTATCAATTACTGGCTGAATTATCGCAATTTCAATGTTTTAATTTACCACTACTTAGTGGTACTTCACGTAAATCAATGATAGGTGATTTATTAAATCAGCAGGCCGAACGGCGTTTGGCGGGTAGCTTAACTACCGCGATTATTGCGGCGCAGCAAGGTGCACAAATTTTACGTGTTCACGATGTTAAAGAAACCGTGGATGCTCTTAAAGTATTACAAGCAACTATGCAGAGTTCATTGCTTAGTGAGGAAAAATAATATGTCTACAAGAAAGTATTTTGGCACCGATGGTATACGTGGTTTAGTAGGGCAATACCCTATTTCCCCTGAATTTGTAATGAAACTTGGTTATGCAGCAGGAAAAGTGCTTGCTAGCCAAGGTACTCATAAAGTGTTAATTGGCAAAGATACGCGTATTTCAGGTTATATGCTTGAATCTGCATTAGAAGCTGGTTTTTCAGCCGCAGGCACTGATATTATGCTACTTGGTCCAATGCCAACGCCAGCTATTGCTTATTTAACTAAAACCTTTCGTGGTGAAGCGGGTATAGTGATCAGCGCTTCACATAACCCTTATTATGACAATGGTATTAAATTTTTCTCTAGTGATGGGCAAAAATTACCTGATGAAATTGAGTTGGCGATAGAAGCTGAACTTGATAAACCAATGTCATGTGTGCCATCAGAACAATTAGGTAAAGCAACACGTGTTAATGATGCCGCGGGCCGTTATATAGAATTTTGTAAATCTAATTTTCCCAGTGAGTTATCATTAACAGGGTTAAAAATTGTTATAGATTGTGCTAATGGTGCAACCTATCATATTGCCCCTAATGTTTTTCGTGAATTAGGCGCAGAGGTTATTACTTTAGCTTCTGAACCTGACGGACTTAATATTAATGATCAATGTGGCGCTACATCGATGGCAATGATCAGTGCTGCTGTTGTTGAGTATCAAGCCGATTTAGGTATTGCTCTTGATGGTGATGGTGATCGTTTAATGATGGTTGATAGTACCGGCTATGTTATTGATGGCGATGAAGCGGTATTTATAATAGCTAGCAATGATTTAAAAACTGGTAATATGCGTGGCGGTGTTGTTGGCACACAAATGAGTAATATGGGGTTAGAACTAGCATTAGCTGATTTAGGTATTCCATTTGCCCGCAGCAAAGTGGGTGATCGTTATGTAATGGAAATGCTTAAACAAAAACAATGGTCATTAGGTGCTGAAAATTCAGGCCATATTATTAACCTTAAACATACCTCTACTGGGGATGGTATTATTGCCGCACTTAATGTATTAACCGCAGTATGTCAAACAGGTGAAAGCTTGCAGCAACTTCGCCAAGGTATGAGTAAATTACCGCAAACATTAGTCAATGTACGATTAACTACAGAAGCTTTTAGTAAAAGCGATCCCAGTAAAGCTGACAAGGTAATTGCTGCGGTACATCAAGTGAATAAAAAACTTAATGGCCAAGGTCGTGTGTTATTAAGAAAATCAGGAACTGAGCCACTTATTCGTGTGATGGTAGAAGGTTCAAATGCAAGCGAAGTTGAAGCTTATGCTAACGAAATAGCGGATGCAGTAAAACAAGCTTGTTAAAGAAAGTGCATAGATTGAATGATAACTAAGCAGTTAACACAAGTTATTTAGTTAAATACTTGTATCTTGTGTTGAGGTTAGTTAATATCTCGCCGCTCTGATGTAGGAAAGATAAATGAACCGACGTACTATCGTTGTTGCTAATTGGAAAATGAATGGCAATCTCAACTTAGTTGAAGAAATGAGTAAACGCTTAAATCAAGTGCAACTTGATGAAAGTGTTGATGTAATTGTTTGTCCTAGTTTTCCTTATTTAGCGACTATGGCGACTAAATTAACACATAAAAATGTTTATCTTGGTGCGCAAAATATGAATGCGCAGACAAAGGGTGCTTTTACGGGCGAAATCTCAACAACTATGTTGCAAGAGTTTGCTGTAAAATATGTTATTCTTGGTCATTCAGAACGCAGAAGTATATATCAAGAAACCAGCGTTGAAATAGCGCAAAAGGTGAGTGCTGCATTAAACTCAGGTATCACGCCAATATTATGTATTGGTGAAAGTGCAGATCAAAGAACAGCAGAGCAAACCGAAACCATATTAGCTGCGCAATTACAGCCAGTTATTGATGAAATTGGTATTGAAAAATTTAATGAAGTTGTTATTGCTTATGAACCTGTTTGGGCGATAGGTACAGGCAAAACTGCTTCACCAGAAATGGCACAAGCAACTCATCAGTATATTCGCCAATTTTTATCGGCAAATAATACTGAAATTGCTGATAAAGTGCCGCTGCTTTATGGTGGTAGTGTTAACGCACAAAACTGTGAAGCCTTATTTGCACAACCCGATATAGACGGTGGTTTACTCGGCGGTGCTAGCTTAAAAGTTGACGAATTTAGTCAAATTTGTTCAACCGTGAAAGGATCTTAATAAGATGTTGTATGAAATTTTAATCGTAGTTTATTTGATTATTGCCTTATGTTTAATTGGCTTAGTGTTAATTCAGCAAGGTAAAGGCGCAGACATGGGCGCATCGTTTGGTGCGGGTGCTTCTGCAACTATTTTTGGTTCAAGTGGTTCAGGTAACTTTTTAACTAAATCAACGTCAATTTTAGCCGTTGCTTTTTTTGTTATTAGCTTACTATTAGGTAATTTAACTGCTAATCGTATTAAAGCAACGGATGAGTGGGATAACCTCGCTACTCCAGTGGCTAATACTCAAAAAGATGGATCAACGTCTGTGGCAAGTGTAGAACCTAAAACAGTTAATACTGATGTACCTTCAAGCTCAACTGCTCCTGCTTCAGACATACCTGCTGCAACGAAAAAAGACAATAGTGACATACCTAAATCGTAATAAGATAAAGTTATTAAAATATAATGTTTAAACGCTAAAAATTTATAGATGTGATGGAATTGGCAGACACACTATCTTGAGTCCTATAGGACTACCAATTAAGTAGACCTATTTACCTCAAAATGAACAAGATAACTGAGTAAAACAGACTCTATATATTTAGTATTATGCGGATGTGGCGGAATTGGTAGACGCGTCAGCTTGAGGGGCTGGTGATTTAGGTCGTGGGGGTTCAAGTCCCCCCATCCGCACCACTAAATTTATAAATTTCAAAAGGTCGTAGCTTATGAAGCTACGACCTTTTTTCTTTATGTGTCTCGTCCTAAATGTGTTTATACATTTAGGACATTAATAATGACAACATTAAACTGAAATGGATACTATTGATAGTAGCTTTATGATAGAGGCTCACAAGAGAAAGGTCATTGGTTGTTTTAATAAAAGACTGAGTTGTCTTCAAGTTCAGACTATAACCCTATTTAGCAATATAGGCTTGCTTTAATCTACTCATCAACTTTTGCAATCTGATGGATAAACAATATTAAGTTGTTGGCGAACTTGTTGCATTACGCTCATTAGTAGTTCACTAAAACCTTGGCTTTTAGGTGTTGCTTTTGGTTGAAAGTTTTTTATTTCTTCAATAAAACTGATTAGTTCATACTGCATAATATTTGGCTCAAAAGGTAACGAAATAACTTCTTTTGTACCGTCATTTAATATTAACGTCATGTGTTTTAACTGTGATATTTCTTTAATTTCAATACGTCCTAGCTCGCCTTGAAATTCGCTGATATTAGACCCTTGAGTTATTTTTGAATAATTAATCATTGCTTGCTTGGTCGTAGTTGTTTGTTTATAGGTAAGTAACATATCGCCTGCAGCATCAACGCCAGTAGCGAGTTTAATTGCACTTGCCATTATATGATCAGGATTGCCCCATAAGGCTAAAATTAAAGCTAATGGGTATATGCCAATATCAACTAAAGCACCATTGGCATAATCTAAGCGACACCAGTTTGGTATGTTTCCTTTTAAATAAGCATCGTAACGGGAAGAGTACTGTTCAAATCGGCCATGAAATTTTCTTATTTTCCCTAGTCGGGGTAAATTATTTTTTAGTCGTTGAAAATTAGGTAAATAAGAAGTCATAAAGGCTTCCATATACAAGCAGTTATTTGTCTGAGCGGCCGCAAAAACTTCTTGTAGTTCTCTAAGGTTAGCTGCTGAGGGTTTTTCACCTAAAACATGTTTTTTAGCTTGTAAACATTGTATGGCTTGTGAAGCATGTAAATGGTTAGGTGATGCAATATACACAGCATCTACTTGTGGATCTGAACAAACGTCATGAAGTGTTAAAAAAATTTTAACGGGTTTATTGTATCGGTTCTTTTTAATAAATGTTTGCGCTGTACTTTTTTTTCTAGAACAAATACCGTAAAAATCAAACTCAGCTACTTGCTGTGCGGCCATTAAAAAAGTATCTGAGATAAAATTACTGCCAACGATGACAAAATTCATACGATAACCTGATCAAATATAAAAATTAACGAGAAAAGTGAATCTTTATTTTACATAGTTTATTGGAAAAACAATATTTTTATTATTTATAATCAATACGTTTAGTTATTCGTGTGAAGCTGATAATTTAATAAGTATTCAGCTTGAATGCCTTTAGGTTATATGCTCTAATTTTGTTCTCTTTTGTCTGTTTCGCATTACTTATATTTTTACACTATTTTCAGGAATAATTATGAGCTTGATCTCCAATATTGCCCAAAGTGCTGCAAAAGCGGCTAAAAAATTAGCACTACTCGATACTGAAACTAAAAATGCAGTGTTATTAGCGATGGCACAAGGTTTACGAGCGCATAATTCCCCCATTTTAACGGCTAATGAACAAGACTTAGCTCATGCGCAAAGTATGGGCTTGTCTGCGGCGATGATCGACAGGTTAACATTAACTAGTGAACGTATTGATGCTATGGCTGCGGGCATTGAAACCTTAGTCGAACTTGATGATCCTGTCGGTCATGTGCGTGACTTTGGCGAACGTCCAAATGGTATTAAAATTCGTAAAATGCGGGTGCCACTTGGTGTGATTTGTATGATTTATGAAGCACGCCCTAACGTTACTGCTGACGCAGGCGCATTATGTTTTAAATCGGGCAATGCGGTGGTACTGCGTGGTGGTAAAGAAGCGTTGCATTCAAGTATGGCAATAGCCGCGGTAATGCATAATGTACTAGAGCAGTTTAATTTACCCAAAGCATTGATCTCAGTAGTACCTGATCCTGATCGAGCTTTATTAATGGAATTAATGCAGCAGCGTGGCTTAATTGACTTAATTATTCCCCGTGGTGGCGAAGGACTCATTAACTTTGTTACGGATAATAGTAAAATACCAGTTATTCAACATTTCAAAGGTGTTTGTCATTTATATGTAGATAAAGAGGCTGATCTTGATAAGGCAATAAACCTACTAGTTAATGGTAAAACGCAACGCACTGGTGTTTGTAATGCACTTGAATGCTTATTGGTTGATCAAGCAATTAGTGAACAATTTTTGCCAAAAGTCGCAAAAGTATTAGCTGAGAAAGGCGTTAAAATTAATGCTTGTAAAGATGCTACCCCTTATTTTGAAAACGCGACTATGTTAAATGATGATGAGTTTGGTGAAGAATATTTGTGTTTAGAAATCGCCATTCGTGTGGTTGCTGGCTTTATTGGTGCAGTTGAGCATATTGAACAATTCGGTAGCCATCATACTGAGGTTATTTGTACTAAAAATGAAAAAATAGCCACTAAATTTCAGCAAGTGATTGATGCTTCTGTGGTGATGGTTAATGCTTCGTCGCGTTTTTCTGATGGTTGTGAATTAGGTTTAGGTGCTGAAATTGGTATTGCCACGACTAAATTACATGCTTATGGTCCGATGGGCTTAGAGTCATTAACTACGGAAAAATTTCTGGTGAATGGTAATGGGCAAGTAAGAACTTAAAACCCTTAGTATTAGCATTGTCACGGTAGATTTATTTAAGCATTTTTTCTTACAAAGTTAACTTATTAAGACTTTATTTTCACAACTTATTTTTAATTGCTTATGCTATGATGGCTTGTTTTTAATATTTAATAAGCCATCATTTAATTCATGTTTCAATCTCTATTTCAATCAGTTAGTTTTTTTATTGGCTTACGCTATAGTCGCAGTCGCAGCAGCACTGGCTTTATTTCTTTTATTACATTTTTCTCTATCGCGGGGATTTTTCTTGGCGTTGCTTCGCTAATTACCGTAGTGTCGGTGATGAATGGTTTTGAAAATGAGTTAAAAACTCGTATTCTCGGCATAGTGCCGCATATTGTTATTGACGCAAAACAAGCTGAATTTCCTCACTGGCAAAGTCAACGCCAACAATTACTAAAATTTGAACACGTAAAACAAGTTAGCCCATTACTGTCTAATGAAGCGCTTATTCAATCGTCAACTTCATTACAAGGGGTAATGCTACAAGGTATTATTCCTAAATATGAACAACAAAATATCTTAACTAAACACATGGTTGCAGGATCATTAGACTCGCTTGACCAAAACGCTTATAACGTTATTCTTGGCACGTCGTTAGCTCGAGAACTTGATGTTACTTATGGCGATAAGGTTCGTTTAGTACTACCTAATCAAACGCTATTTACGCCGATGGGGCGAATACCAATGCAACGCACTTTTATGGTTAGCGGTTTATTTAATATGGGCTCGCAAGTTGATGATAGCGTTATTTATATTAATGCTAATAAAGGCGCTAAATTGCTGCGTAAAAAAGGCGATGGTATTACACAACTGCGTTTGTATTTAGATGATGCGTTTAATGCCAAACAAGTTGCCTCACACTTAAATTTTAATGCCGAGCATTATCAAGTGACTACTTGGAATAATAGCCAAGGGGCATTGTTTTCTGCGGTGAAAATGGAAAAAAACATGATGTGGTTAATGCTTAGCCTAATTATTGCGGTCGCCGCCTTTAATATTATTTCTGCGTTGGTGATGGTCGTAATTGAAAAACAAGGAGAAATCGCTATTTTACAAACGTTAGGTTTGTCGCAAACTGGGGTGGTTAAAATTTTCATCATTCAAGGTATGATCAATGGTTTATGGGGCGTTATGCTCGGTGCTATTGCGGGAATATTACTTGCACTAAATTTAAATACTATTTTGGGGTTTTTAGGGGTGAACATTTTTGGCGCTGGTTATGCTAGTCAAACTCTGCCTGTACAAATTGAACCTCAGCAAATTTTCATCATATTATTATCGGCGTTAATCATGAGTTTTATCGCGACTCTTTATCCTGCTTTTCGCGCTTCAAAAACTCAACCTGCTGAGGTCTTACGAAATGAGTAATGTTTTATCCTGTCATCAATTAAATAAGTTTTATCAACAAGGTGACGTTAAAACGTCCGTTTTAGTAGATCTTAATTTAACCGTTAAACAAGGCGAAATATTAGCCATTGTTGGTAGTTCTGGTTGTGGTAAAAGCACCTTTTTACATTTAGCTGGAGCGCTTGATAAACCCACCTCGGGCGAAGTAACCATTAATGGTGTTGATATTCATCAACTGTCAGATAAAAAACGCGCTCAATTTCGTAATCAACATATTGGCTTTATTTATCAATTCCATCATTTAATGATGGAATTTAGCGCTGAAGAAAATGTTGCTATGCCGTTATTAATTCGCGGTGACAAACCTAAACAGGCATTAGCACAAGCGCAAACTATGCTAGCGCAAGTAGGGCTGTCGCATCGTTTAAAACATCGACCCTCTGCATTATCGGGGGGCGAACGGCAACGAGTTGCTATTGCCCGTGCTTTAGTGACTAAACCTTCGTTAGTGTTAGCTGATGAACCTACTGGTAATTTAGACTTTGACAGTGCCGAGCAAATTTATCAATTACTGCGTGAATTAAACCAAAGCATAAAAACGAGCTTTGTTATTGTTACTCATGATTTGGTCTTAGCCGCGCGACTTGACCGACAACTAACCTTAGATCATGGCAATCTAACGCCATTGCTTAATACCCCTAAAGAATGTGCTGACGCTAATGTTTAATAGTTTAAGTCTCTTTTTAGGTTGGCGTTATGTGCGCAGTCGTCAGCAACACGGTTTCGCTAGCTTTATTTCTGCCTCGTCTACTATAGGTATTGCGTTAGGTGTTATGGTCTTAATTGTTGCCTTGTCGGCAATGAATGGTTTTGAACGTGAATTGTCACAACGTTTATTATCAATTGTTCCGCATGCTGAAATTATAGCGGTAGATCAGCCGATAAATGATTGGCAAGTAAGTATTAAACAAGTTAGAAAAAACCCGTCGGTTGTTGCGGCAGCACCCTTAATAAAAATGACAGGATTATTGCAAAAAGGTAGCCAGCTAAAAGCGTTAGAAATTCGTGGAGTTGATCCCGATTTAGAAGAAAAAGTTTCAAGTATTGCTACTTATGTTATTCAAGGTAGTTGGCAAGCGTTAAAGCAAGGCACCCAAAGTAATCAAGCAAGCGGTATTATTATTGGTGCAGGCGTGGCAAAAAAACTCAAGGTGTCATTGGGCGACAAATTACAACTGTTATTACCGAAACAGCATCATAAAAACCAACGTCGACGTCAATTTTCTGCGCCAATAAAGCGCAATGTTAAAGTTGTTGGTATTTTTAAATTTGGCGGGACTATTGATGATACTTTGGCTTATATGTCATTAACACAAGCGGCACAAGCAATTGACTTAGCAAAAGTGACGTTGGCAAATGGCAAAAGTTCTTATCAAGTACATGGTATTCGGTTAAAAGTAAATAATGCTTTTGATGCGCCTAAAATTGCACGACAAGTCGCCAGTCATTTTAATTACTATGTGTATATTTATGATTGGACCTATACTCAAGGTCATTTATATAACGATATTCAATTAGTACGCATGGTAATGTTTATTGTTCTAGCCTTGGTAATAGCGGTAGCAAGTTTTAATATTGTCTCGACTTTGGTTATGACAGTGAATGAAAAAAAAGGTGATATAGCGATACTTATTACTATGGGTGCTAAAGCCAGTACTATTATGCGCTCTTTTATGATCCAAGGATTGTTTAATGGTGTTTTAGGCTGTTTTGTTGGCGCTGCTTTAGGAATTATAATGGCGAAAAATTTAACCGCTATGGTACGTTTTTTAGAAGACTTGCTCCATAAACAATTTTTGTCAGGTGATGTTTATTTTATTAATTTTATTCCGAGTCAATTGGAATACCGCGATGTGCTTGTTACCGTTGTTATTGCGTTAGTGTTGAGCTTGTTAGCTACTTTGTACCCTGCTTGGCAAGCAACCAAAATACAACCAGCAGAAGTGTTAGGGCAAATATAAAGGTTAGTTATAAGTTTTTTGTGCGCTTTTCTTTGCGCTTTTGCCACTGTTTTACCACCGAGTAACGCCATAATAGTTGAATACCTAAGTAACCTAAAATAGCAAAGATAACACCTAAAATACCACAGCCTAACAAAAATGCAGGCCCAATAGTTGAAATGCTTTCAACTACCCATTGCCAGCTTAATTGAAACTCAAAAGTCTGTGTAGGAACGCCCAAAACCCAAGTGCCTACAACATAGCAAAAATAGAAAATAGCAGGCATAGTTAATGGATTAGTTAACCAAACTAAGGCGATAGATAAGGGTAAGTTAGAATGTACTATAATTGCCATACCAGCCGCTAAAACCATTTGAAATGGTACAGGCACAAAAGCAAAAAACAAACCGACAGCAAAGGCTTTGGCAATAGAGTGGCGATTTAAGTGCCATAAATGCGGATTATGTAATAAATCGCCAAATATTTGTAAATGCTTATTATTTTTTATGCTGTCATGATCTGGCATGAAGCGTTTAATCAGTTTTTTAGCCATAGTTAATTGCTGTACTTCTGTTGTTTGCTTTAATAAAAAACACGTTAATAAAGCTTACTTTAATTGAGTTTAACCGAATCTAAAGGGATTTTACCGCACAATGGATAAGTGGTTACTACTGTTTTTTCTTGGCGCTATTTTGTCACTATTTTTACCTATAGTGCCAGCGCTTTTTTATATTGTACTGCTTTTAGCGCTGGTTGTGGCATTAATTATCATTAAAAAATATGCTTTAACGGGTTTGTTACTTGGCTGTTGCTGGGTTTTACTACAAGGTTATTTATATCAGACAAAATTAAGTTTCAATGATTTATCTAAAAGTAACTTACATCAACACAGTCATATTATTACAGGTGAAGTACTTACGTTAACCGCTAATGCTACAAATTTGATAACTACACATACAAACACCAAAAATGAGAATACACAGCGTTTTAATTTTAAGGTGACTTCATTTGATTATAAACCTTTAGCACAACCTTTTATTGTGCGTTTAAGCTGGAAAAAATCCAGTTTTTTAGTTAAACAAGGTTATAAAGTTCGTCTAAAAGTAAAATTAAAACCCGCTCATGGTTTAGCTAACAGCGGTGGCTTTAATTATCAGTTATGGTTGCGTTCTAAAAATATTATTGCGACAGGCTATGTACTTACCAGTGAAGAAAATAAGATCCTTAGTGATGAAGTGTCTTTTCGTCAGCAGCAACTTGAAAATATAAATAAGATCATACCGAAACACCCTTTATCATCATTAGTTATCGCTTTATCTTTAGGTGAACGCAGCACTATTACACCAGCACAGTGGCAAATACTTACAGCCACAGGTACGCAGCATTTAATTGCTATTTCAGGGTTACATTTAGGTTTGGTCGCTAGCAGTATATTTTTACTGCTGCTAATGGTGATTAAAATATTACCGCTAAACTTTCTTTTACCAACCGTTATTAAAAACCGCTTAAACCAATATAATCTTATTTACATGGCTATTGCGTTAAGCTTATTCATTACTTTGGTTTATGCTACGTTAGCGGGGTTTGCTATTCCAACCTTACGCGCGTTGTTTATGCTTAATTTATATTGGCTTGCACGGCTATTAGCGATAAACATATCTCTTAAACGTTGGTTGTTATTAGTGGTGTTTTTTGTGTTGATAACTGCTCCTATGAGTATTTTAAGTGCAAGTTTTTGGCTGTCTTTTTATGCAGTGTTGGTGATTTTTTTATTGTTGTGGCGCTGTCATTATTTTTTATCTGTAAACACGCCTTTAGCTGTTAATAGTACTTGGTTAAAATCAACTACTTATAAGGTGCGAGTTTTTGTCAAAGGATTAATTGTTTTGCAGCTAGGATTGTCGTTGTTTTTATTACCCGTTACCGTGCTGTTTTATCAAAAAATATCGTTAGTAGCCTTTGCGGCCAATATCATTGCGGTGCCGTGGATGAGTTTTACCGCTATTCCTTTAAGTTTAGCTGGCATGTTAGCGATACCCTTTAGTGAACGTTTAGCACGGTTATTATTTGATTTATGTTTACGAACATTAGACATGCTATGGCAATGGCTAAGTTTTTTGGCTGAGCAATCTTGGTCGTTACAGCTTTTATCTTTTTCACAAAGCTTAATTATTGCCGTAACGATTATTATGATAGCCTTGACGTTTTTTCTCAGCATACCATGGCGTTATTATTTTTATACATTACCTATTTTTTTAGCGCTAATACTAAATGTTTTATTTGTAGATAAAACCACATGGCAAGTTAATGTACTTGATGTTGGTCATGGTTTAGCCGTGGTTATTGAGAAAAATCATCATGTTATTATTTATGACACTGGGGCTAGGTACCCGAGTGGTTTTAATATTAGCGATGCGGTGACTTTACCGTTTTTACAACAACGCGGTATTAATACAATTGATATGGTTTTTATTAGCCATGATGATAATGATCATCTTGGTGGTTTAGACAAATTAGCGCAGCAAATGCCGATAGCTAAGCTTATTTATAATAAGCTCCCGAATAAAGGGGTTACTGAACAATTAATAGCACAACAAGCATGCTTACAAGGTCAACGTATACAGTGGCAAGGGTTAACCATTGAACAATTATGGCCGCAAACTAAAGTGGCAGAACATAATGATGATTCTTGCGTTATTCGTATTAGTGATGGCCAACAGAGCATATTGTTAACGGGCGATATTTCTAAAAAAGGAGAAAAAAAGTTAATAAAAAACACTTTGAAATTTAACCACATTAATGCTGATGTGCTTATTGCGCCACATCACGGCTCTAAAAGTTCTTCAAGCATTAAGTTTTTACAAGCGGTAAAACCGAAATATGCTATTTTTAGCAGTGGTTATTTAAACCGTTGGAAAATGCCAGTAAATAGTGTGTTATTAAATTATCACAAGCTTGGAATTAAAACTTTTACGACAGCAGATGATGGTATGATCACCATTAAAATATCGGCTAATAAACTCACGTTAAGTAATTATCGTACTGATCTCTTTCCTTATTGGTTTGCTAACTAGCTATTAGACAAGTAAAATACTGCCATTATTTAAAATACCATCATTTAAAATGCCACTATTGAAATAAGCCGTTTTACTGAGAATTTAATGTCAACTAATATAACGAAAGTTACGATAAATGCGCCAACCCAAGCCATATCAACATGGCAAACGTTCAAACGTCTATTAGCTTATGCTAAACCATATAAAATAGGGTTTGTTGCCGCAATTTTTGGCATGTTAGGTTATGCGGTAATTGACGTTTATTTCTTTTCTAAGCTCCCTGATTTAATTGATCAAGGTTTATCAGGAAAAAACCCTGATTTTATGAAATGGGCTCCAGTGTTTGTAGTGGTAATGTTTATTGCCCGAGGTGTTTTTTATTTTATAGGTAATTATTGTTTAGCTTGGGTTGGTAATCATGTGGTTGCTAATTTACGACAACATTTATTTAAGCATATTATGGCAATGCCTGTGGCGTTTCATGATAATGAATCAACAGGAGTATTGATTTCAAAAGTGACTTTTGACACTGAACAAGTGTTGCAGGCAACGAGTAATTCTATTTTAACTTTAGTACAACAAGGTGCTACTGTAGTTGGTTTAATTGGTATTATGTTTTATAACAGTTGGCAATTATCCTTAATATTTTTATTAGTTATTCCTGTGGTTGCAGGTATAGTCACTTATGTTTCAAAACGTTTTAGAAGCGTCAGTAAAAGTATTCAAAATGCAATGGGTGAAGTTACCAGCACTGCTGAGCAAACGTTTAATGCGCATAAAGTGGTGTTAACTTTTGGCGGTCAAGAGCGCGAAAATAAACGTTTTGCTAAAATTAATAATCATAATCGTCAACAACGAATGAAAATGATAGCAACACAAGCCTCTAGTGTACCTGTTATTCAAATATTAGCCTCTTTTGCATTAGCATTTGTATTATATGTTGCTAATACACCTGAAATGAAAGCAACACTTTCTCCTGGGGTTTTTGTCGGAATTATTACTTATATGACAATGCTTCTTCGGCCTTTAAAGTTGCTGACTAATGTTAATAGTGAATTTCAAAAAGGTATGGCAGCTTGTTTAAGTATTTTTTCTGTATTAGATCGAAAAATTGAAAAAGATACGGGTACAAAAGCGGTAACGCGTGTTAAGGGTAAAATTGAGTTTAAAAGCGTTACTTTTAGTTATCAGCAACAAACGGATGAAGGCAATACTGAACAGAAAAATAAAGCTAAACCTGCCATAACCAATCTTGATTTTTGCGCGCAACCAGGTGAAACTATTGCTTTTGTTGGCCGTTCTGGTAGCGGAAAGTCAACCATGACCTCATTATTGTTACGGTTTTACAGCGCCACACAAGGCGAGGTACGTATTGATGATGAAAATATAGAAAATTATAAATTAAAAGATTTACGCAACCAATTTGCTTATGTTTCTCAACAGGTGGTGCTTTTTAATGACAGCATTGCCAATAATATTGCTTATGGTGATCCTAATGCAAGTCAAGAAGCCATTGTTAAAGCTGCTAAAAGTGCGCATGTCTTAGAGTTTGCTAATGATTTACCATTAGGTTTAGACACTAATATTGGTGAAAATGGCAGTATGTTATCGGGTGGACAACGTCAACGTATCGCCATTGCACGAGCGTTATTATGTGATGCTCCAATCTTAATTTTAGATGAAGCAACCAGTGCTTTAGATACCGAGTCTGAACGTCATATTCAAGATGCGTTACAAATATTACAAAAAAATCGTACCAGCATAGTCATAGCGCACCGTTTATCTACTATAGAAAGTGCCGATAACATTATTGTGCTTGATCAAGGCAAATTAGTAGAGCAAGGCAATCATCAAACTTTATTAGCCAAAGGTGGTGCCTACGCACAATTACATAATTATCAATTTGGACATTAAAGCTGACTAAAAGGTTTATAACATGCGCTTAATCGAACAAATATGGTTTAATGATCCTAAAATTAATAAGCATACAGCCATAGCGATTAAGTTATTGTTGCTGCCATTTAGTTTGTTATTTTGGCTACTTAGTGCAATACGTCGAAAAAGTTATCAATTAGGACTTTTAAAAAGTATTAAACTTGATGCACCAGTGATTGTGGTTGGTAATATTAGTGTTGGTGGTAATGGTAAAACGCCAATGGTGTTGTGGTTAATTGAGCAATGTCGGTTACTCGGCTTAACGGCTGGAGTGATCAGCCGTGGTTATGGTGGTAAGGCGAAACATTATCCTTTGGTGGTGGATAATAATACTACACCAGCACAGGCTGGTGATGAAGCCGTAATGATTTATCAGCGTACTGGTGTTGCTGTTGCTGTAGGTAGTGATCGCATTGCTAGTGCTCAGCAATTAATAAGTAAAGGCTGTGATATTATTATCAGTGATGATGGTTTACAGCATTATCGTTTAGCACGAGAGTTAGAACTAGTGATTGTTGACGGTAAACGTGGCTTTGGTAATGGTATTTTAATGCCAGCAGGGCCATTACGTGAAGGTTTATGGCGTTTAAAAACAGTCGATCATCTTATTATCAATGGCGAACATAAATCTCAACAAATAAGCTCACTAGCCAAAAAAAATAGTCGATTAATAACAATGAAATTAGCGACAAATGACGTGGTAAATATAGTATCAGGTGAACGTTTAAATCTTAGTGTTTTTTTTCGGCAACATCCTTGCGTTAATGCCATTGCTGGGATCGGCTCTCCGCAACGTTTTTTTGATACTTTACTTGCGAATAAATTTAATCTTAATAAACAACAAGCCTTTGTTGACCATTATGCTTATCAAACGCAAGATTTTAGTGGTTTTTCTGCTATTATACCGCTATTAATGACCGAAAAAGATGCGGTTAAATGTCAGCAGTTTGCTAAAGACAATTGGTGGTATGTACCTGTTGATACAAATTTTGATGATGAACAAATAATGCCATTACTTAGACAAATAATTAAGATAAGTAGTGAGAATAAATAATTTTCCACCCCTCATAAAACAAAGAGAATATTATGGCTTTTGATACCAAACTAATGGAAATTTTAGCGTGCCCCGTGTGTAAAGGTAAGCTTGATTACGATAAAGAACAGCAAGAATTAATTTGTAAATTTGACCGTTTAGCCTACAAAATAGATAACGATATTCCTGTATTATTAGAAACCGAAGCACGCCGTATTGAAATTGAGCAAGACTAAGCTTAATACGAACTAAATAGAGCTAATTATGACAAATTTTAGTGTGGTTATTCCCGCGCGATTTGAATCATCGCGTTTACCGGGCAAGGTGCTTGCTGATATTAATGGCAAACCCATGATCCAATGGGTGGTTGAAAAAGCACAATTAAGCGGTGCAAAAAAAGTGATTGTTGCGACCGATAATGAGCAAGTTGCTAATGTCGTTACTCACTTTGGTGGAGAAGTGTGTCGCACGCGTAGTGATCATCAATCAGGTACTGAGCGTTTAGCCGAGGTAATGACATTATATAACTTTAGTGACGATGAAATTATTGTGAATGTACAAGGTGATGAACCTTTTATTCCTCCTGAAAATATTGCCCAAGTAGCGAACAATTTAGCGAGTCAGCAAAGTGCGCGTATGGCAACACTAGCGATTAATATTAACTCTGTGGCCGAAGCTTTAAATCCTAACGCAGTTAAAGTTTTAACCGATAAAAATGGCTATGCACTGTATTTTTCGCGTGCCACTATTCCTTATGATCGCAATCGTTTTTTAAATGCAAAAACGATTAGTGAAATAGGTGATTATTATCTTCGTCATGTCGGCATTTACGCTTATCGCGCGGGTTTTATTAAAGATTATGTTAATTGGCCCACTAGTGAATTAGAGCATATTGAAGCACTTGAACAACTACGGGTATTGTTTCAAGGAGAAAAAATTCATGTTGCTGTTGCTAACAGTAATGTTCCTGTCGAAGGTGTTGATACCCCAGAAGATCTTGAAAAAGCGCGCGCTTATGCGCTATCTTTATAATTTACGGTATTTTTCAATAGCATTCATAAAATAGTCATAATCTATTAAGCTTTCATTAAGCTTCTTTTGATTAAATATCATTATTCTCATAAGTAGGATAATGAATAGGAAATCTGAAGATGACATATATCCAAAAAAACAATCGATTGATAAAACTGACTATTTGCGTGTTAGTTGTAGGCCTTTCTGGTTGCAGTACACTTGGCGTTCAGCCTTGGCAACGGGATTTATTAGCTAAAAAAGAAATGGCATTAAATAGCGCTCCTCTCGATAGCGCACTAGATGACCATATTTATTTTAGTAAAGAGGCTTCAAGTGGTGGACGTAGTTTTGGTGGCGGAGGTTGCGGATGCAATTAATAAAACCCTCATTAAAAAAATGTTTAAGTACAGCGACATGCGCTCTTTTAGGTATGAATGCACCCGTTAATGCAAAGGCTCTACCTGATTGGAATTTTGATACCGCATTAATGTATTATAGCGAAATTAATCGAGTAAAAGCAACAGAAGGGATCTTAGATGCAAGTAAGGATCTCAATGGCGGTGAATTTTTAAATCTCGGTTTTGTTGTCGATTCTTTAACGGGTGCTTCTGCCAATGGTGCTGTTGCTCAGCCCACCGCACAAACATTTACAACCTCATCAGGTAAAATTCAAGCACCGTCTAAACAATCAGATATTCCTTTAGATTATTCTTTTAAAGATACTCGCGTACAGGCTTCTGTACAATGGATAAAACCATTATTTAAAAATAATACCTTTAGTGTCGGTAGTCATTTTTCAAAAGAAACAGACTATTTATCTATTGGTGCAAATACCAATTGGGCAATAGATTTTAATAAAAAAAATACCACGTTATCGTTAGGGGTAGCTTCATCGTATGACCAAGTAAAACCTATTGGCGGCATTCATGACCCATTAACACTACGCGCTGTAACTTTAGCTCCATCTAACGGAGGTTATGAAGGTGGCGAAGGAGATGGCATTGATTATAATGATAGTCAAGTTGTTCCACCTAATGGCGGAATTATTGCCACATCGGATAACAAAAATAATCAAGATCTTTTGCTTGGCTTAACTCAAGTTATTAATAGACGCATGTTGATGCAATTTAATTATTCATATAGTGCCGTTTCTGGATATATGAATGATCCTTATAAAATATTAAGTGTTATTAATAATAATGGCGAAACTCAAGAGTATCGTTACGAAAATCGTCCTAGAAATAGAACAAAACAAGCATTTTTTATGCAAGGTAAATATCATTTTGATAGTGGCATAATGAGTTTGTCTTATCGTTATATGACCGATGACTGGAAAATAACCTCAAGTACTGTAGATTTTCATTATCATCAATATTTAATACATGGTTTTTATATTGAACCTCATCTGCGTTTTTATACACAAACGGCTGCTGAGTTTTATCAACCTTATTTAAATAATAGTGACGTTATTCCACAATATGCGAGTGCCGATTATCGTTTAGGGGCATTAGATACTTATACCATTGGCATTAAAGTTGGAACACCGAAAAAAAATGGGCAAGGTATGACACTTCGACTTGAGTATTATATGCAAAACGCCAAAAATTCTGGTTTTTCAACACCCGGTATTTTGGCTAATGAACCCGTTTTTCAAGGTATAGATGCTGTAATTGCGCAAATTAGTTATTCTTTTTAACGGGTAAAATAAATTTATTGAAAGCGCTAAAAAAGAGTTATGTGTTGGCATAACTCTTTTTTTTTGCTAACTATTCATTGCTTTAGTTAAGATAGTTAACTACTTTTTAGCTAAATGCTTTGTTAATATTTTATCTAATTCATTAGCAAAATTTTGTCGGTCAGTCTGGCTTATAGGTGGGGGGCCACCTGTTTGTACGCCACTGGCACGCATGGTATCCATAAAGTCACGAATATTAAGGCGCGCTTTAATATTTTGCTCAGTATAAAGCTCACCGCGTGGATTTAGCGCTTGCCCGCCATTTTCTATCACCTCGGCTGCTAAAGGAATATCAGCTGTGATCACTAAGTCGCCCGTGGTTAAACGTTTTACTATTTCATCGTCGGCAACATCAAAGCCTGAACTTACTTGTAACATGGTAATATTACGTGCTGGCGGTATGCGCAAAGCATGATTAGCGACCAAGGTCATTTCTAGTTGTGTACGTTGTGCGGCACGAAATAAAATATCTTTGATCACTACAGGACAAGCGTCAGCATCTACCCAAATTTTCATCGTTACTCAATACATTTAATTGTAGAATGTTTAACATGGTAACTATTTTCAACCTTAGTGATCATAACTACAAGTTTCTTTTTATCATTTTTTTAACGGGCAAACTTTTGTGACTGAAACGATTAAACCGCAATATCGACAAATATGGCAAACGGTACAAACTATTCCAGTTGGAAAAGTAGCCAGTTATGGGCAAATTGCCGACTTAGCTGGTTTGCCTGGGCGCGCACGATTAGTGGGTAAAGCGCTCGGTTATGTTCCTAAATCAGGCTGGCAAGGGCAAAAAGTACCTTGGTATAGAGTGATTAATTCGCAAGGAAAAATATCATTACCATTTGGCAGTAAAGGTTTTGAACAGCAAAAACAATTATTACAAAACGAGCAAGTGGTGGTGACTGGCTGCCGAATAAAATTAAAAAACTTTCAATGGCAACCCAGCATTGATGAGTTGTTGTTTAAATTACAGTTTTAGTGGTGATAAAGTCTGCTATAGTTAAAAGACTTAATTAAGACTTTTAAAAGCTTTGTTGTGTAAGGCTGTTGTGCTAGGTTTTGGACAAATTTTTTGCATGAGTTTTTTGGCAAAAGTTAACAGAGAAGAGAGAATCCCCCATGAATACTGAGACCATTACTTACTTAAAAGAAAATGCTAATCAGCTTGAATTAGATGAAGCGCTTACCGTTACAAAAAATGGTAAACCTAGTTTTGTAGTGCAATCGTATCAATCTTATCAAGATATGCAGGATAATTTAGCGTTACTAAAAACAATTAATTTGTCTGAAAAATCGGCTAGTAAAAATGGTTTTTTATCATTAGATCAAGCTTTTGCTGATGAATAAAGAAAATAGTTATCGGTTAATCGCTACTCCTGTTTTTAAATTATCACTACAACGCCTCAGTCATTTTTTAACCAGAAAATTTAATGGTCAATTAGCACAAAAAAACAAACAACAGCTTAAGCAAAAGTTAATGTTATTGACTAAACAGCCGTATATTGCACCCATTAGTGAACGTCTGCTAGAGTTAGGTATTTGTGACTATCGACAATGGCTGGTAGATGAGCATAATATTGTTTTTTATCGAATTGATGAACAAGAAAACTATCAACAAACAAATAAGCAACAAACAAAAATCATTTTGTTATTAGTGATGGATAGTCGCCAAGGTATGCAAAAATTGCTTTATGATTTACTACTGATCTCTTAATATATAGCACTTTGGATTTATAATGCTTTTAATTCCCTATAACTGATATTTATCTAACAACTTTTCTGCCATTACTCTGTTTAATTGCTCAACATCATTAATATTGTCACACAATTCATTCAGCATTTCTTTATGGATTTCACCTAGTTTTAAGGCTTCACAATAAGGTCGATGTTCAAACATTACCATGGCATATCTAGGGCTAAAACGTTTAGGAAACCATTGCTGAATTTTAAAGGCACATTGTTTTTTCAGTAAAAAATCTGCTTGTAATACACTACTACGCATCTCAATATAATTTTCAATAGCCATATCGGCAATGGCGTCGCTGTTAATTTTACGTTGTTGTTCTATGGTTTGAAAAAATTGTTGCCAGTCAAAGTCTGAGCTTAAATCGTTAGCATTGGGTAATAATTGGTTAATTAAATCACAATCTTCAAAACCACAATTCATTCCTTGACCATGAAAAGGCACTACCGCATGAGCAGCATCGCCTAAAATTAGCGCTTTGTTGCTAAATGACCAAGGGGCGCATTTTATTGTTGCTAAACGGCCAATAGGGTTGGTAAAAAAATCGTCTTCTAGGTTATTGATAAAAGGCTTTAGTTCGCTAAAATTATCATCAAAGAATATATTAAGCTGCTCGTTGTTCAGTAATTCGCTAAAACTGATGTTATCTTTTTGAGCGTTTGATTTTAAACCCTTAGCAGGTAAAAATAATGTCACCGTAAAGCTACCATCAAGGTTCGGTAGGGCAATGATCATAAAATTACCACGCGGCCAAATATGAAGCGCGTTTTTATCAAGTTTATGTTGCCCTTTGGTATTGGCTTTTATCACCAATTCTTTATAGCTATGGTCGAGTAACTGTTCATCATTTTGATAATTAGTATGGCTTTTATTCTGCTTAAGTATCGCTTTTCTAACTAGTGAATTAGCGCCATCGGTGCCCATTAATTGCTGAAAATGATGAATGACGTTTTTATTATTAACATTTAAGCTAAGCTGGTTTTTAGCTAAATCAACTTCGGTTAGTCTATGTTCAAAATAAAAATTAACCTTGCCTGTTAACTCAGCTTGAGTCATTAAATAGCCGTTAAGTTCACCGCGCGAAATAGAATAAATAACTTCATGAGCACCTTGGCCATAAGCTTGAAAATTATCTGCTTGTCCATCAACATGTATTAGTCGGCAACGCATAGCAATAAGCATTTTTTCAATGTCATTCATTAAGCCTAATTCTTGCAGGGGTTTTATGCCACGATTTGCCAGCGCTAAGTTAATAGACTTACCCGCGCTAATATCGACTTTACGTAAATCAGGGCGTGATTCAAACACGTCAATCTGATAACCTTTTCTTGCTAATACTAGTGCCAATAACGAACCGACTAAGCCGCCACCTGCAAGGGTGATAGTTTTTTGTGTATGATTGTTATTCATACTAAACACGCCTTTAAAATACGTATAAAATGATAAATATCACTAAAAGAATTATATAAAGGTACAGGGGCAATACGAATAACGTTAGGTTCGCGCCAATCTGTCGTGACGCCTTTGGCTTCAATACGATTAAATAGCGTTTTACCGTTAATACCAAGATCATTAATGACTTGTTTGTTGATCACTAACGATAATTGGCAGCCTCGTTGGTGTTCAGCAAGCGGTGTTATTACAGTAATTTTGCCATTAAGTTCTAGATTAAGTAAATCTAACAAGTATTGCGTTAATTTTAATGATTTTTTACGTAACGTTTTAATACCCCCTGCCATTTTGATAGTGTCAAAAGAACCACGAATAGCCGCTAAGGATAAAACGGGCGGATTAGACAATTGCCAGCCCTCTGCTGTTGCTATTGGCTGAAAATTATTGACCATGTTAAAACGTGTGGTTTTATCATGTCCCCACCAACCAGCGAAACGATTAAGTTCTGTATTTTGTGCATGTTGTTGGTGTACAAAACAGCCAGCGACCGAGCCAGCCCCCGCATTTAAGTATTTATACGAGCACCAACAAGCAAAGTCTACTTGCCAGTCATGTAAAGACAACTCAATATTACCTACCGCATGAGCAAGATCAAAACCGACATTAATGCCTTTGGCATGCGCTTTTTCGGTAATGGTTTTCATGTCTAGCACTTGCCCTGTGTAATACTGCACACCCGGTAGTAATAGCAGCGCAATTTCATCACCATGTTGTTCAATTAATTGGTATAAATCATCATGATTTAATAGTTCTTCATCTTGACGTGGTTGCCATAGTAGTAAGTTTTTTTGCTCGTTTAAATCATGATGTTTTAGTTGCGATTCAACCGCATAATGATCAGAGGGAAAAGCGTGATCTTCAATTAATATTTTTGTACGTTTGCCTTGCGGTTGATAAAAACTTACCATCATAAAATGTAAGTTAGCGGTGAGTGAATTCATCATCACTACTTCATTATTATTGCCACCGACTAACTGTGCCGCTTGTTCAGTTAAAAATTCATGATAAGGCATCCACGGATGATCTCCCTCAAAATGACCCTTTACTCCTCGTTGTTGCCATGAATCTAAAAACTCTAGTACATATTCACGGGCAAGTTTAGGCTGCAAGCCTAACGAGTTGCCTGTGAAGTAATATTCTTCTTCACTATTATCTTGTTTTGGGATGCAAAACTGCGCACGCATGGTGGCGAGCGGATCTTGTTTATCGAGCTGTTGAGCGTAATTTAAAGAGTATTTATTCATTGTTATTCTTCTTATGTTTAAATTATTCTATTTAATTTTTATATTCTTCGCGCTATAGAGTACGGGACGGCTTGGCGCGGCATCATTAACAAAAGCAGGTATTTGTAAATTTAAAAAATAAAAGCCGTCACTGAGTTGATTATCTACATAAATCATTTCGGTGATGGTTTTATTAATTAAGCTGTTTGGACTGGGTTGGTGCGTGCTTTCGATAACTTGCCAAAAAAGGTGATGGCAGGTCATTAAACCATCATCATGTAAGCGATCAATCGAAGGTAGATCAACCAGTAAATGTTCAACACCTAGTTCATTTAAGTATAAAATTGCTTCGCGACTAAAAAAAGCGGGTTGATTATCTTGGTTATAATGTCGGCTTTGTTTATCAAGCTCGTTGGGTAAAGTACGAATGATCACCGCTTGGCATTGTTCTTGTTCATAGTGGTTCAATACTTGTTCAAGCGCGCTGCGGGTGATAATGCAATCGGTTATGCTCAAATCTGGGCTGTAACTATTATTTGTTTGGTTAGCAAGTTCAGGTGTAATAGTAATTAATACCGCTGGCATTAATGTGGGTAAATCTATCTCACTGATCATCTTGCTTAACGGCGCACTAAAATTACAAATATGAGCTATGGTTTCAGTGTGGGTGCCATTACAATGTGGATTTAAACTCAGTTCATTCACATTACAACTGCCACCTTGTTGGGTATCGCCAATAAAACTACCAACTTGCATGGTTTTTGCCATCGCTATATCGGCAGAAAAATGATTGGGCTGTTGATGGTTAAACGCTAATGGAATAGCCAAAGACCAACTAAAATCAGTATTTACTTGGTAATGGTTATTTAAAAGTTCAATAGTGATCTTCATTTATTCGCCTTAATTTTTTACCGCTGTATAGCCACATTGTTTACAGCAACAATGTGGTGGCGTTTCAAAGAAATTTTTAAAAATAACGGGTAAGTCGGTTTCAATATTGGCTAATAAAAAATGCTCATGATAAAGCTCAGTGTGACATTTTTCACAAAACCAAAATAAAGCATCCTTTTGATTTTTTGAACGTTTTTGCTCAACCACTAAACCGACACTATTAGCAAAACGTTGGGGTGAATGTAGCATTTTGGGAGGTAACAAAAAAATTTCTCCCGCTTTAATCGAAATATCATTAAAAATGTTTTTGTTATCAACTTTATCAATAACTTTTAGCACCATCTCGCCTTCTAATTGATAAAAAAGCTCTGGGGTTTCGTTATAGTGATAATCGCTGCGATTATTGGGGCCGCCAACGACCATAACAATAAAGTCGTCTTGGGTGAAAATTTGTTTATTACACACAGGAGGTCTGAGTAAATGACGATGTTCATCTATCCAAGCATGTAAATTAAATGGCTGTGTAAAAGAAAAACTCATTTTATGCTCCTTATTTTTTATCGGCTGAAGGCTCTTTATTAGCTAAAGGCTTTTTATTAATATTAGGTAGAGCGGCGATACATTTAAGTTCAATAGCTATCGGCGTAGGTAATTTATTTATTTCAACGGTGGTACGACAGGGTTGATTGTCATGAAAATATTCAGCATATAAGCGATTATAAGTAGCAAAATCATCCTTGATATTGGTTAAGAATACCGTGACATCAACAATATCAAGCCAACTTGCACCTGAGGCTTCAACAATAGTGCGAACATTGGCAAATACGCTACGACATTGCGCTTCTATATCGTAACTAATAATATTTCCGTTATTGTCTAGCTCAACCCCTGGTATTTTGTCAGTATCCGCTTGTCGTGGGCCAACACCGGATAAAAATAGTAAGTTGCCCACTTTTTTTGCATGTGGATATAAGCCGACGGGTTTTGGTGCTTTTTCGCTATTAATTGTGCTATTGATAATACGGTTAATTGTTTTAGTCATTTTATGCTCTGCTAATAGGGTATACTCAATTGATTAATATTTAATACACACATTTTTTGTTTCAGTAAAAAAGCGCATGGCTTCATTGCCCCCTTCGCGACCTAGTCCTGAATGTTTCATACCGCCAAAAGGGGTGCGTAAATCGCGTAATAACCAACAATTTATCCAGACTATGCCAGTGTGTAATTGCTCGGCAAAATGGTGCGCGCGTGTTAAATTATTTGTCCATACGGTAGCCGCTAAACCGTATTGACTGTCATTAGCGAGTGTTAATGCTTGTTTGTCATTGTCAAAGGGCTGTAAGGTGATCATGGGGCCAAAAATTTCTTCTTGATTACAAAGCGCATCATTGGCTAAATTTTCGATAAGGGTTGGCTGTAAAAAATAACCTTGCGTACAACGCCCTGTTAATTGCACTTGCTCACCACCGCATAAAATAGTGCCGCCAGCTTGCTTGGCCTGCTCAATTGAGTGTTTTATTTTGTTTAAGTGATCTAATGAGACTATTGCCCCCATTTTGCTGTTTTCCAATAAGGGATCTTGCGGTATTAACGCTTTTGCTTTTTCAACTAAAGCGGCTTTAAACTTATCGTAAACTGAGTGTTCAATATAAAGCCGTGATGAACATAAACAAATTTGTCCTTGGTTAGCAAAGCTAGCGCGAAACACTTCATTAAGGGTGCTATCAAAATCACAATCAGCAAAAATAAGAGCAGGGTTCTTACCGCCTAATTCTAATGACAATTTTTTAAATTGACTGGCGACTTGGCTGGCAATAGCAGCACCTGTTTTTGTGCCACCAGTAAAAGATATAGCTTTTACTTTAGGGTGAGCACAAATAACGCTACCAATGTTTTTTCCCGTACCGTGCAAAATATTCAGTACGCCTTTGGGTAAGCCAGCTTGTTGACAAATTTCACCCAATAAATACGCTGTTTTTGGCGTTACTTCTGATGGTTTTGCAATGACACAATTACCTGCGGCAAGAGCAGGGGCGATTTTCCACGTAAATAAATATAGTGGTAAATTCCACGGTGAAATACAGCCAACAATGCCTATGGGTTGGCGCAACGTGTAATTAATCGCTGAATTTGTCATCGCATGCGCTTCACTGGCAAATTGTGAACAAGCATGAGCGAAAAATTTAAAGTTACTAGCCGCGCGGGGAATATCAATAGACTTTGCTAAACTTATTGGTTTGCCATTATCAATGGCTTCGGCTAATGCTAACTTATCTAGATTATCTTCAATGCCTTGCGCTATCTTTACTAATATATCAGCGCGTTGTTCAAGTGCTAATTCTCTCCATGCGGGTAATGCCATTTCTGCTGCGGTAATAGCAAGTTCAAGATCATCAGCATCGCTGTTAGGGATTTGTCCGTAAACTAAGCCCGTGGCAGGCTCCATGTTATCGATATAGCGTTGATTAACTGGTGGACAGTATTTTCCATTAATAAAGTTAGCTAAAGTTTCCATTTATTGATCCTCATTAATTGCTCCTAACTATTGTAGGTCGTCACGAGCGAAGCGAGGCACGACAATGTTTTCAATGCGTGTGTTATAAACACGATGTTCTGCCACCGTCAACAGGGAGATTAATTCCCGTAATATAGCTTGCGGCTGGTGATGCTAAAAAAGCAGCGGCGGCAGCAAACTCTTCAGATTTTGCAAAACGGCGCATGGGAATAATACTTTTTTCATTAATGATGGCTTGCTCAAGTGAAATGTTTTGTTTTTTCGCCTTGCCCGCGATAATCGCATCAAGTCTGGCGGTTGCCGTAGCGCCCGGTAAAACATTATTGACGGTAATGCCAAATTCACCTAATTCGTTGGCGAGGGTTTTCGCCCAACTCGCTACAGCACCGCGAATAGTATTAGACACCCCTAAACCATTTAAGGGTTGTTTAACCGAGGTCGAAATAACATTAATAATTCTGCCATAAGCTTTGTTTTTCATGTTGGGGATTAATGCTTGTACTAAGTGATGATTAGTGACCAGATGCTGATTAAAAGCGGCAACAAAGGCACTGCTATCACTATTTATGGCAAGTGCGGGAGCTGGGCCGCCAGTGTTGTTTATGAGTATTTCAAAGCTATGTTTTGCAACAATAAAATCATTAATGACTGCTTTTACTTGCTCGGGCTGAGAAAAATCAGCAACTAACACGCTATGTTGTTGTCCTTGGCTATGATCTAGTTCAGCTTTCACCGCTTCAAGCGCCTTTTTATTACGTGAGAATAAGGTAACGTTAGCGCCTAAACTGGCAAGTTCTAACGCGCAAGCTTTACCAATACCCTGACTAGAACCACAAACTAGCGCATTTTTACCACTTAAATTAATATCCACAGCTGTTTATTCCTAAATGCTAATACCAATTTGATTAACTTGGTATAATATTATTATTAACTAATTTGTAGCATATTAAAAAATTTAATGTCAGCAATGATCTTTAAAATTGAATAAAAAGCATCAATAAATTTGTAGCGATTTTTTGACAAAAACTTGATCTACATTAAAGAGTATTAACTCTAATTTTGTTATAAATTGCATTATGAAGCCTGATCCAACAACGGCAATGACAGTATTGCTACAACAAATAAACGATACATTTCCTTTTGATAAACCCGAAGCAGAGATTTGTGCGGGTAAATGCACAGGTTGTCCAAAAAAAGTTTTAGAATATGTCTCGTCTGAAGTCGATTATTATCAAGCTCAACTTGATGATAAACAAACCCCATTGCTTGGGGATATTAGTCGTTTAGCACTGATTGCTAAAAAATCACATCGAAGTTTAGCGCGCAATAAGCTCGTTTAAACTAAACACTAGGTTTCACCAAACTCACCAATTCACTACGGCTGTTAATACCAAGCTTTAAATAAATTCGATATAAATGATTTGATACTGTTGACGGTGATAAAGCCAATTGTTTAGCAATTTGTTTAAAGGTATTACCTTGGCAAATTCCTGCAACGACTTGTTTTTCTCTGTCAGTTAAGTCATCAAGCTGATTTTTTAAACGTATTGAAATACGGTATAAGTCACCTAGTTTGGCAAGGTTAATATGTAAACTGCCTTCATTGTAACTGCAATCGTGGTTTTTAATCGCAAAAGGAAATTTCTGGCCTTGCTGAGTATTGGTATAACATTCAATAATATCTAAAAAGCCCGCTTCTACTGCATGATAAATACCTGCGCTATCGCAAATCGCGTATTTGTCTTGCGGGTTAGGTGTTGCGGTTGACTCTAAAAAGGTTTCTTTTAACGCTAAAAACTGTCGATGACTACTCGCTGATAATAAATGAAATAACAATTGCTGCTGAATGGCTTTTTCGTGGCTACTAAAAGTATGCTGGCGATCATAACGATATAAGGTTAATAGGGTGAAAATACCACTGCGATCGTCAATATGAATAGAACTTAAAATGCGTTCAATGCCAAAAGGCTGAAAACATTGTTGATAAATATCTGATTGATAAAAATCATCATCATTAATAACATCAGCCATATCAACAGGGCTACTTGGGTTTAGCATTAACTGAGCAAAAATAGGATTAATATTTAGGGTGTCTTTTAAGCGGCTAAATATTTTTTGATCAACATCGACACTGGCTTGGGTATGAAAAGCTTGTGTGGAAGTATGGCCTGTGCCCCAAATAGCGCCATCAAACGAAATCACTTGTTGTAATAAATCTAGCGACCAGCAAGGAAAATTTGCCAAGGTAACTTGTGATGATTCTCGATAAATACGGCTGATAAATTGATCTGGTGTCATACTTTTCTGCTAAATTAGGTAATTTTTACTATAGTTTTTTTGATGTTTCTAGCACAAGATAAATGAATAACCTTCTGCTCACAAGTGATCATGTATGAAAGAAAAGTGTAATACAGCAAATAAAGCAACTTTTGATACGTTGATCGCAGGTGGTGGTATTGCTGGTTTAGTCACTGCATTAGAATTATTAAAGCAAGGTCAAAGCGTATGTATTGTTGATAGAGATACACCTGAACGATTAGGTGGTTTAGCCCGTTGGGCATTTGGCGGTATGGCGTTGTGCAATACCAAACAACAAAAAAAATTAAAAATAGCCGATAACAGTGAACGTTTGTTACAAGATTGGCACAGTTTTGCCGAGTTTAGCGAGCAAGACCATTGGCCAAAACAATGGGCGCAAGAATATGCCCAGCATAACACTGATAAGGTGTATCAATATTTACTTGCTTTAGGACTTAAATTTTTACCTGCGGTAAATTGGGTGGAACGTGGTTTATTTGGCGAGGGTAATTCATTGCCACGTTATCATATTTTGTGGGGGACTGGCTGGGAATTAGTTGAAGTTATTATCGCTAATCTAAAGTCTTTTATTAAGCTTGAACAATTAGTTATTTATCATCAACATAAAGTACTCAATGTTAATTTTATTGCTGATAAGGCAGTGGGTGTTGATATTCTTAATGAAAGTAAAAATGAAAGTAAAAATGAAAGTAAAAATGAAAGTGAGCAGAATGTTTTTACTCTTAATGCGAATAATGTGGTGATTGCTTGCGGTGGTATTAATGGCAGTACAGAAAAAGTAAAAAAACATTGGCAAAAATCTTGGGGTAAACCACCAGAGCAATTACTCAATGGTGCAAATCCTATTTCAGATGGTTTATTGCATGATGCAATTGCTGAGCAGGGCGGTAAATTAACTCACCTTAGTGATATGTGGAATTACGCGGCAGGTATTAATCATCCGCAAGCCGAATTTACTGGACATGGCTTAAGCTTGATCCCATGTAAATCTGCATTATGGTTAGATCATACGGGCAAGCGTATTGGTTCAATGCCCTTAGTCACTGGCTTTGATACGCATTACTTATGTGAACAAGTGGCGAAACAAGAAAAACCATGGACATGGCAAGTGCTTAATTGGCGTATTGCTAAAAAAGAATTGGCGATATCAGGTTCACAACATAATCCTAGTATTCGTAATAAAAGTTTTTTTGGCTTATTAAAAGAACTGCTGTTTGGTAATCAAAAACTATTACAACAGCTCGAACGCGAAAGTGATGATTTTATTGTGGCTGATGATTTAGAAGAATTAGTTGAAAAAATGAATCAGCATACAGAGCAAGCTTATATTAAAACAGCAAAGATTAAAGCCGAATTAAGAGCCTTTGATCAAAATTTTAGCAACGGTCAGAGTTTACAAAATGATGAACAAATCAGACGTATAAATCATGCAAGGCAATGGTCAGTAGATAAATTACGGACTTGTAAACCAGCACCAATACTTAAATATGGTGGAAAACTAATTGCGATAAAATTACATCTTATTAGCCGTAAAAGTTTAGGCGGCTTGCAAACTAATTTAGCCTCGCAGATATTAAATCAACAAGGTCAAGTAATGAAAAATTTATATTGTGTGGGCGAAGCCGCAGGTTTTGGTGGTGGTGGTGCGAGCGGTAAACGCTCATTAGAAGGGACATTTTTATCGGGTTGTATTTTAACCGCACGTAATGCGGCGGCAGCTATTATTAACAACAATCATAAACAGGATTATTAACAATGAAAAAAACAGCAGCATGGTTAGTACGTTACGCGCTTGAACAATTAGGTGTTACTCATACTTTTGGTATTCCTGGCGTACATAATACTGAAATTTATGATGAATTAGATAAATCAGCATTGATTGAACCAGTATTGGTTACTCATGAAGGTTATGGCGCATTTATGGCTGATGCGATCAGCCGTAGTAGCGATAATATTGGTACACTAGTTATTGTGCCAGCGGCAGGGGCTACTCATGCGGCTAGCGGTATTGGCGAAGCCTTTTTAGATGGTATTGCAATGTTAATTATTAGCGGTGGTGTACGCACCGATTCTGATTTTTCATATCAATTGCACGATATGGATCAACATAAAATGCTTGAACCTATTACTAAAGCGAGTTTTAAAATAGCTAGCCATGATGAAGTGGTTAGTACTATTTTTAAGGCTTATGATATCGCCACATCGGGTGAACCAGGTCCCGTCTTTATTGAAGTGCCAATTAATTTTCAATTAGATAAAGGTGAAGTGTCCGACTTGCCTATTTATCAAAAAGTACCAGTACAATTAAAAAACGGTATTAGTGAGCAAATTCAACAAGCAGCAATGCTGTTAACACAAGCAAAAAATCCGGGTTTGTTTATTGGTTGGGGGGCTGTTGAGGCAAACGATGTAGTGACTGAAATAGTTGAATTAATTAATGCGCCCGTGGCGACTACGCTACAAGGGTTAAGCTCATTTTCTGCTCTACATCCGTTACATACGGGTATGGGTTTTGGTAATGCCGCCGTACCAGCAGCAACGAATGCTTTTAAAAATTGTGATTGTTTACTCGCCATAGGCACACGTTTTGCTGAAATTGGCACGGGTAGTTTTGGCGTAACTGTACCTGAAAACTTAATTCATATTGATATTAATCCTAAGGTGTTTAATGCTAATTATCCAGCAAAAGTGATGATAGAAGGTGATGCGCAATTAGTGTTAGCTGAGCTATTAGCAGCATTAAAAAAATCAAAAATAATCATTCAAAATACTGATATTAAAGAACAAATAAAACAAGATAAACAAGATTATATTAATGAATGGTTACAACATGACTCAAAAAATAGAGTTAATCCTGCTTTGTTTTTTCAACATTTACGTGGTGCTATTGATGATGACGCGTTTGTAGTTGCTGATGATGGTAATCATACCTTTTTAACTGCAGAATTAATGCCTTGCTACCAGCCTAAACACTTTTTTAGCCCGACCGATTTTAATTGTATGGGCTATGCGATCCCTGCCGTTATTGGTACTAAATTGGCAAACCCCAATAAACAAGTGCTTGGGATCATTGGTGATGGTGCTTTTTTAATGAGCCAAACTGAGCTGTTTACGGCCAGTGATCGCAATATTGGCGCAGTATTTATTATTTTTAATGATGGAGAGTTAGCGCAAATATCACAAGCACAGCAAACACCTTATAATAAAAAGGCTTGTTCGGTACTGCCCAATGTGCGTTTTAAAGCATTAAGTGAAGCCAGTGGTTGTCGCTATATTCGTCTTGAAAATAATGATGAAATAAGTGATAAAATAGCACAAGCACTTGAGTTAATCGCTCAAAATATTCCTGTCGTTTTGGATGTTAATATTGATTATTCAAAGCGTACGCGCTTTACTCAAGGAATTATTAAAACGAATTTAAATCGAATGAAGTTGCCAACTAAAGTACGGATGATTTCGCGCGCATTGTGGCGAAGAATCTAGAACCTATAATCCTAGAACCTAGATTTCTAGAATCCTAGGCTCTAGGTGCTATAAAATCAGCTGTTTTTAGCTAACTGCATTACCAATTTAGTAATTTGTGGTTTTATGACTGCTTTTTGTGCAAAACATTTTTTCAAAAAATCTTTTGCTTTAACAAAATTACGATCTGCACCAACCAGTTTACTTAAACGTGGTTTTAAGAAGCTATCTAAACGCTGTTCACGCTCTTTTTTACAGTCACCCATAAATAAGTAAGGGGCATAACTTTGATAATTGCTGGGTAAACCTGCAATTAACTGGTCGAAGTTTTTCTGTAACCAAGGCCACATCACGCTATCTAATTCTTTTTTATTGAGTAAACTGAATAAAAATTGAGTTTTTTCATTATCACGAATAGCTGGCGTTAAACTAAAGTTGATAAGATCTAGCCCAATTTTATTATTTTCAGTTGAAGTTAACGCACCAATTAAGCGACCACGCATAGTACCGTCAGTAGATGCCTTTAAACGAGTCATTAATTCATCAACAAAAGGTTGACCTAGCTCTTGCACGGCAACTGACATAGCAGTTGAACGTAATGCTGGAATGATCGCCTCGTCGTGAAATTTATGATCTGCTTTATAACCTGTATAGGCAATTGCCATGTCAGTTAATTCTTTACGATAAGTTTTATCTTTAGCGGTAAAAGCCATAAATTGAGTTAAACGACCACGTAACTGATTAGTACCAATAGGATCTTTTTTATCTAATGGCGTATTATCAGTAAAGCCTACTTTCTCAGCATTAGCGCGGTAAAAATTACCGGCTAAGGTGCGTAATTTAGCTTTTTCTTGTTCGTCAGCATAAGTGATTAGTTTACCTAGCGTTGCCATACCAGAAACGGCAACTTCCCAAGAGTCTGAATTAACGGTTGTTGGAATAACATCAATAAGGTTTTGTACGGTTAAATTACCGCTGTCAAATGATGATTTCATGCTGTCTAATACGGCATTTGCTTCAAGCGCATTTACTTTACTTAAGTTAGCGAGTAAATTTTTCCAGCCATTTGAATCAAAGTTAAAACGGTAATAACCAGCTGCTTTTGAATTTGGCATTACCCAACTAGCACAGCTTTTGCCTGCTAAGGTTATTTTTTGTGAGGCTTTGCTAATAACATTACATTGTTGTTTAATTTTACCCTTTACTTCATAGCTCATACAAGCTGGGATGTTCCATAAGGTTTTATTTTTAAAGTTAAGCCCTAAAGGAGCATATCTTTGTTGGCTAACCGTTAATACAGTATGATTATTTTTACACGCTTGTGTGATATTTAATAACGGTACACCAGCTTGTTCAACAAAGTTTTTAAAAGAAGTGACTACTTTTTGTGCTTTATCTTTGGGTAATACGCTTGCAATGGTTTCAAAAAAGTCAATCGCCGTGGTGTTACCCCAAGCATACTTTGTCATGTATTTTTGTACGCCTTTACGGAAATTTTCTTTACCCATAAAGTTTTCTACCATAAATAATACACCAGCACCTTTTTCGTAAGTAATGCCGTCAAAGGCGGTAATAATGTCGCTATTACTTTTTATAGGGTTACGAATTTTGCGTGCCGAAGGTATTGAATCAGAATCCATAACACGTTTTGAACTCGCTATTTGCTGTCTTTGCCATTGTTCGCCAGGGTGTTGACGTTCTAATGAGGTTGCAGCCATCCAAGTCGCAAATGCTTCATTTAACCAAATATCGTTCCACCATACTGGTGTTACTAAGTTGCCAAACCATTGATGTGCTAATTCATGTGCTTGTACTGAAATAGAGCTACGTTTTTGACCAATAGAGGCTTTGTCATCTAACAATAATAATTGTTCACGATAGGTGATGGCACCTGCATTTTCCATCGCGCCAGCAGCAAAATCAGGTACGGCAAGTACGTCTAATTTACTATATGGGTAAGCAATTTGAAAATAATCTTCTAAGCCTTCAACTACCGAGCGAGTTTGTGAAAGAGCATATTGTAATTGTTTACCTTTACCTTTTGCGGCAATACCACGTAACGGTACTTCACGATCACGAACACTAGTTTTAGGCATTGCAGGCATTTCTACTACATCAAAGTCACCAACAAAAAAGGCAACAAGATACGTCGGTAAGGGTTTAGTGGTCGCAAAGGTAACGGTTTTCCAACCTTTACTTGCTTTACTAGTATGAGTTTCTTCAGTATTAGCTACCGCAATTAAGTTTTCAGGAACGGTTAAATTCATATCATAAGGGGTTTTAAAGCGTGGTTCGTCAAATGATGGAAACGCTAATCGTGCTGAAATAGATTCCATTTGCGTAAAAGCATAATAAATGCCACCATCTTTAACGCGATGTAAACCTTCTAGGTTTTCATTAAAAGGGGCGTTGTAAGTAAAGGTTATTTGGTAGTTGCCTGCACTTAAGGTTTTATCAGTGCTAACACGTAATACACCTTCAACAGTAGTTTTTTCTGCTTTAGCGGTTATTTTTTTACCCTGACGGTCAGTAATATTGACACTATTAATTGTTAATTCTTTACCATTAAGGTAGAACGATTTTGTTGCTTTTTTGATTGTTATATCAATACTTGTTTGTCCTGAAAAACGTGCTTTTTCGGGATTTATTTTTAAATTAAGTTGATAGTGTGTAGGGGTTACATTGTCAGGAAGTTGTCCCGTAGGAACGCTATCACTAGCATTTGCTTGTGCAGATAACAAAGAAATATTGAGTAATATCAATAAACCTGTTAACCATGGCGTGGTTGTTTTTTTGATCATATTAATGTCCATTTTAGTTTTATACTCTCTATATTATATATAGATTATCTGTTACATTTATTTTACATCTAACAGTGCGATACTTTACTTAAATTTAAGTATAAAATCTGTAATATTAGGAATTTGTTACAATTTAGTTTTTAGTGATCAGCCTTATTGTGTTGTTAAAGATCCACAAAGACTAATATGTAAAATAAGATCCCCTAGTAAAATAGATGAGAATGCTTGTTTTTACAATTTTTCATTAGCTATTGTCGTTCCAGCTTTAAGTTCTTCGGCAGAAAAATCATCAACATTAATTGCCGCTAAACGACCTTGCTCCGCTCTTATTAATAGAGCGGCTTCATCATCATTAATTGCGTTTATGGCTAAACCTTGTTCAGCAATTTTATCTAGTTGGTAAAAATAAAGTTTCTTGTCTAGTGCACGGCATACTTTTACAAAAATTGGTTCCGCGGCGATAATATCTTCAAGCGTTTGTTCAAGCATGCCGAGTACATTATCTTTTTCACGGGTTAAATATTGTCCCTCACCTAAGCGACTTCTTGCAGCCGATGGCGTTTGTAATAATTGCGCTACTTGATGATCTAGTTGATCACTAGGCTTGGTTAACCAAGTACCATAAGGAAAAATAATAGTGCGCAGCATAATCGCGATAATTCTATTAGGAAAGTTACTGAGTAGTTCATCAATTGCTTGTTGTGTTTTATATAAGCAGTCTTCAACCGCCCATTGCAATAATGGTAAATCGTCTTGCTGGCGGCCTTGATCGTTAAAACGCTTTAAACAGGCACTGGCTAAATATAAATAACTTAAAATATCACCTAACCGTGCCGAAATGCGTTCGCGGCGTTTTAAATCTCCACCAAGCGTTAACATGGCAATATCTGATAGCATCGCCAAATTAGCACTAAAACGTGTCATTAATTGATAATAACGACGCGTTTTATCGTTATAAGGGGTTGATAATAATCGTGCTGTGGTAAATGAAAACCATTTACTGCGCACTATATTACTAATAGCAAATCCAATATGGCCAAAAAGGGCATGGTCAAAATCACTTAATGCTAAGTTTTTATCTGTTTCGTGTGCAGCTTCCATTTCGGCTAAAACATAAGGATGACAACGAATAGCACCTTGACCATAAATGATCATACTGCGCGTTAAAATATTTGCACCTTCAACCGTGATCGCTATAGGCGCACCTTGATAAGCACGGGCTAAATAGTTATTCGGTCCCATGCAGATACCTTTACCGCCGTGAATGTCCATTGCATCGCTGATGCAATGGCGCATTTTCTCCGTTAAGTGGTATTTTGCTATGGCTGAAATTACCGATGGTTTTTCACCTAAATCAATAGCGCCTGTTGATAAGGTGGTGACAGCATCCATTAAATAAGCATTACCACCAATACGCGCTAATGCTTCTTCAACGCCTTCCATTTTGCCAATAGGCAATTTAAATTGTTGACGAATACGGCTGTAAGCACCTGTTGCTAGAGCAATAGATTTTATGCCGCCAGTGCTATTTGAAGGTAAAGTAATAGCGCGACCCACCGATAAACATTCAACTAGCATGCGCCAACCTTGACCAGCCATATCTACGCCGCCAATAATAAAACCGAGTGGTACAAAAACTTCATTACCTTGGGTTGGACCATTTTGAAAAGGGATATTTAAGGGGAAATGGCGACGACCAGTAATAACGCCATCAATATCAGTGGGGATCAAAGCGCAAGTAATGCCTAATTCTTCTTTGTCGCCTAATAAAAAATTAGGATCACGTAGTTTAAAGGCTAAGCCTAATACCGTGGCCACAGGTGCTAAAGTAATATAGCGTTTGTTCCAAGTGAGTTTCATGCCGAGTACTTCTTCATCTTGGTATTCACCATGACAAATAATACCAAAATCAGGAATGGCGCCAGCATCTGATCCTGCTTCTGGGCTGGTTAAGGCAAAACAGGGGATTTCTTCCCCACTGGCTAAACGCGGTAAATAATGATCTTTTTGCTCTTTGGTGCCGTAAAGTTGTAATAATTCGGCTGGCCCCAATGAATTAGGTACGCCAACAGTGCTAGCTAAAACCGTACTGACACCAGCTAGTTTTTGTAATACCCGTGATTGTGCATAAGCGCAAAATTCTAAACCGCCATATTCTTTTTTAATGATCATGGCAAAAAATTGATTATCTTTTAAGTATTGCCAAACTTCAGGAGATAAATCAGCATCTGTATGCGTGGTTTGCCAGTCGTCAATCATCTTGCAAACCTTTTCAACAGGACCATTGATAAAGGCTTGTTCGTCGGCGCTTAATCTAGGTTCGGGATAATTATGTAATTTTTGCCAATCAGGATCGCCGCGAAATAAGTCGGCTTCAAACCAAGTTGTGCCAGCATCAAGGGCTTCTTTTTCGGTATTAGACATGTCGGGCATAATGCCTTGAAATAATTTTAATAATGGCGCGCTAATATATTCTTTGCGCAATCCGTCAATATTTAAGGGCAGGGCGATAATTAAAAATACTAGCCAAGCAAGTGCTGAAATAAGGTTTAGCACGGTGCCAGCGACCATTAATAATGCAAATGAATAACTATAAACTTTTAATGAGACGCGGTGATAAGCCATAAAGCCACTTAAAAAAATGGCGATAAGTAGCCATAAAAAAAATTCCATCGTTTTTCCTTATTAAATTATTGTTTGGCAGTTATAATTCTAGCTAAGTTATTAATAAAAGAGAAAGTAAATGTGCGAATTATTAGCAATGAGCGCTAATGTACCCACTGATATTTGTTTTAGTTTTAGTGGTTTAATGCAACGTGGTGGTAATACAGGTCCGCATAAAGATGGTTGGGGGATCACCTTTTATGAAGGTAAAGGGTGTCGTAGTTTTAAAGATCCACTACCGAGCGCACAATCACCTATTGCGCAGTTAGTCACTAATTACCCGATAAAAAGCAAAGCGGTTATTTGTCATATTCGCCAAGCAAACTCGGGGGGGATTTGCTTAGAAAATACTCACCCATTTACGCGCCAATTATGGGGTAAAAATTGGACTTATGCACATAATGGTCAACTTAACGATTTTGCTGAAAAATTGCCGGTAAAAGCTCATCTTCCCATTGGTACAACGGATAGCGAGCATGCTTTTTGTTATTTACTTGATCAGTTATTTTATCAGTTTGGTAGTGAGCAACCTGATACTAAAACGTTATTTGGTTTTATTGCGGAGCAAGCGGTAAAAATAAATGCGTTTGGGGTGTTTAATGTCATTATTAGCGATGGTCAGTATTTATTTGCTTTTTGTTCAACCAAGTTACATTGGTTAACTCGGCGTGCACCTTTTGGTAAAGCCAGTTTAATTGATGCAGAGATGGAAGTGGATTTTCACCAAGAAACGACTGAAAATGATATAGTTACCGTGATCGCCACCCAACCGTTAACTGATGATGAACACTGGCAAAAAATGCAGTCACAACAATGGCAATTGTTTCATTTGGGTGAGCTAGTTAAATTTTAGTTTAAAAAATATTTGCGCCAGGTGTAAAATAGGTTCATTATTGAACCTAGTGGAACTGTATGAGGTGGTTATCATGCCTAGACAAAGTATAACGTTTTCACAACCTAATGATCATTGGTTGCAAGCACAAGTAGATAGTAAAGAATATAATTCTAAAACAGAAGTCGTGAATGATATTATCCGTCAGGCACGTAAAGCACAGGATGAGCTAGATGTGATAAGAGCGGAATTAATTTTAGCAGAAAAAAATGGTTTTAGTCGTTTAAATATTGCTGAAATACGCCAAGAAGCGTTAAAAAATTTAAAATAAATGGATAATTTCAAATTAAAAATAAGCATAAATGCAGAGCTACATTTAAGAGAATTGTACCTTGATGGTTATTTACGCTGGGGGGCTGAACAAGCTGACTTATACTATGACAATTTAATCTGTCATTTCACTTTATTACAACAATCACCACAGCTGTTTACTCGCGTTGATGGTATTCGTAGGGGNTATCGGCGAAGCATTTGTGGCAAACATGCAATATATTATCGCCTNAATGGTGATACNGTTGANATAATGGCAATATTAAAGAAACAAAATCCAGTTACACANCTTTAGTTTTATTTNTTTTTATCGACTGTTAATGAAGTTAATTGTGCTTCAAATTGTTCTGTNCCACCTTTAACTTGATANAGNTTNACTAANANNTAATCNAGTTNAGGNGCAAACCATGCGTAGGTTATTCTTTTCTTTTCTATTATTTCACGCTTTAAACGAATAGTTTTTACTAAACCATAAGGTAGCATTAGTTCTTCTTCACCATCGTATTGATAAACATAATTTTTTACTTCACCTGAGGTTTTAATGACAGGGTAAACAAATTGTTTTTGTTCTGGGTGTTCCATCATTTTTAAACGATGTTGTAAGTGATAGCTCAGAGTATCTTGTAAGGGCTGTGAAAAATCAACATCAACAGTTTTATGTTTTTTTAAATTAGTCGCGGTATTATTTTTAGCATCAAATTGCCATAAATAATGTTTGTCTCGTCCTGTGCCTTCACGTTTGTATTCATATTTGAGGGGGGTTAAGACATCGCCATGATATTTCAAGGTTGATTTTTCAGTACGAGTATCTGAAAAAATAAGCCAGCTAATATCAGATTTATAGCTATATTCTAAAGTGTTGTCATCTAAATAAACTAATTTTCGTGTGCCTTCCCCAACTTTTTTCGATTTATGTAAAATAGAGTATTTGGCAATAAAAGGTTTTAAAAAGGGAGTAGTACCTTTGGGATTGGTGCTTTGTTGTTTTACTGTTTTAATTTCTTTAGCTGAGGCATTAGCATAAGTATTGAGTAATATTAAAGGGAGAAAAATAAAGAAAAAGGTTAATCGTTTATTATTAATGAATTTTTTTAACTGCATGTTTGTCATAATAAAAAATCAACCTTATTCGTTTTATCTGTTTAGTATTAACTATTCGTTAGCATATCCACTGGCTGGTAATGTATTACCATCAAGCACTGCTTGCTCATTGTGCATGCTTAAACGGTTTTCACAAAACCATTTTACCACTAAAGGATAAATACGGTGTTCTTGCTGGTGAACGCGACTGGCAAGATCATCAGCTGTATCTTCAGTAAATACTGGCACTTTTGCTTGTAAAATAACAGGGCCACCATCTAATTCTTCAGTAACAAAATGTACACTAACACCATGTTCGCTATCTTTTGCATCAATCGCTCGTTGATGGGTATTTAACCCCTGATACTTGGGCAACAAAGATGGATGAATGTTCAATAATTTTCCACTGTATTGTTGCACAAAACCAGCGGTGAGTATTCTCATAAAGCCAGCAAGTATTATTAAGTCAGGCATGAAANTATTAATTTTACTCACTAATGCTTGATCATAGCTCTCTCTTGAGTCGTGATCTTTATGAGATAACACCGCGTGGCTAATATCAGCTTGTTCGGCACGAGTTAAACCATAAACATCGGCTTTGTTGGATATTACCGCAACTATTTCACCTTGAATATAATCATTTTTGCAGGTATCAATAATCGCCTGCAAATTAGTACCACCACCCGAAATTAATACAACAATACGCTTTTTTGTCATATTTACAGAGTTTGTCACGAATTATGCCTCGGTGCTTTTATCTGCAAAAATAACTTGTTCGGCATCTGTCGGTAATTGAGCTATTTCACCAATATGCCANGCTTTTTCACCNTGCTCNGTNAAAATNTNAATGCTTTGCNCTACTTTGTCGCTTGGTACAACAATGATCATACCGACACCACAGTTAAAAGTGCGATACATTTCGTGAGTAGTAATATTACCATTTTCTTGCAACCAGTTGAAAATACTCGGCCACTGCCAGCTTTTACCGTTAATTACCGCCTGTGCTGTTGCAGGTAAAACGCGGGGAATATTTTCCCAAAAACCTCCACCTGTAATATGTGATAAGGCATGTACATCTACATTTTTCATTAATNCAAGCACTGATTTAACATAAATTTTAGTTGGTTCTAATAAATGTTCACCAATGGATTTACCGTTAAGTAATTCATTAGTATCGGTATTATTAACTTCTAATACTTTGCGAATAAGTGAAAAACCATTTGAATGAGGACCTGAAGCACCTAAGGCGATTAATTGATCGCCTGCGGCTACTTTACTGCCATCAAGTAAACGAGATTTTTCTGCTATACCAACACAAAAGCCCGCAATATCATAATCGCCTTTGTGATACATCCCCGGCATTTCAGCAGTTTCGCCGCCAACAAGTGCACAGCCCGCTTGAATACAACCTTCAGCGATACCTTCAACCACCGATGAGGCAACATCAATATCTAATTTAGCGGTGGCGTAATAATCTAAAAAGAATAAAGGCTCTGCACCTTGTACAATTAAATCGTTAACACACATTGCCACTAAATCAATGCCGACGGTGTCGTGCTTAGCTAAATCAATGGCAAGACGTAATTTAGTACCAACACCATCTGTGCCAGCAACTAATACGGGTTCTTTGTAGCCTGTTGGCAATTGACAAACTGAGCCGAAACCACCTAATCCACCAATAACTTCAGGACGAGTAGTGCGTTTTACTGCACCTTTAATTTTTTCAACAAGGGCATTACCAGCATCAATATCGACACCAGCATCTTTATAGCTTAACGACTGTTTTTGTTCGCTCACAGGAAACCTCAAATATGGCTTTTGATTAAAATTGGGTACTAAAGGCGCATATTCTACCAGTGCAGGCGTTTGGATAAAATATTTAAACGCAAATATTTTCAACTTCTTGATTATTTATTTTTCTCATCATTTGGCTATAGGTTGAAACAAGCGAATATGTTAATATTTAATAACGAGAGAGGATTGTAATTTTTTTATGCTTAGATTATTGAAATTGTTTAGATTGTTAATAGTTCTGATGGTTGTTTTTAGCGCTAATGCGGTGGAAGTGACTGATTTGTATCAGGCAAAAGTTGCGGTGGTTTCACAAGCGAAAAACGATCGTAATCAAGCAATCAAAAACGCTATGCAAGCAGTTTTATTGAAAGTAGGTGGTCAAAAAAGTGTTTTAACGAATAAAACAATTGAACAAGGGCTAAAAAATTATCAACAATACTTGGTACAATTTAGTTATCAAAACAAAAATAAACAGCGTTTGTTAACCGCACTTTTTAATGAAGAAAAAATTAATCGTTTATTTCATCAAGCAGATTTACCCTTGTGGGGCAATTTACGTCCACAAATTTTATTGTGGTTAGTGCAAGAGCAAGGTTTTGCTAGACGAGTCATTGCTGAATCATCTAGTACTGAATTTCCTCAGGTTATTCAACGATTTTCTCAGCAGCGTGGTTTACCTATGAGTTTACCTTTAATGGATTTAACCGATTTAAATGCGCTAACTACAGCGGATACTTGGGGTCGATTTAAAGAGCCTATTGCCGCGGCTTCTGCGCGTTATCATGCGGAAGCTTTTGTGGTTATTCGTTTGTCTAATTCAACTTTGTTAGATTTTACCGAGGTTACCAAAAAAAGTAAAAATAATGAAAGTAAGGCAATAAGTTTGTTAGCACAAAATGAAGATGACTCTACTTACTTGTCTGCGAGTAAAAGTGATATTGGCATTGGAATGAAAGAGGGACTTAATAAATTGAGTTGTATTTTATGCCGAAAAAATAATTTTGCCTTAGACTGGCGCTTATTTACTCAGTCTGAACAAGTAGCACAATCATCGGTTAGCCAAAAATATCAGGGACATGATAGCAAGTTATTATTGCAGCAAGCGCTGGCTGATATTACACAAGAAATTTATCAATATTACGCATTAAATGTTAGTGATAATAGGGAATTAGATATTGATGTGGCGAATATTAATACGCTTAAACGTTATGTCGATGTTAGTCAATTTTTAACTAACCTATCGTCTGTAGATTCTATTAAGTTGATTTGGGCACAAGGTGAAAAACGGCGTTTTCGTTTAACATTAGTTGGTTCGCCTAAAGCATTGTTAGCGTCATTAAAGCTAAATAAACAGTTACAGCAATATGTTGATCCACTTGCCGAGATTGATGAACAGGCTATTCCTATTTTTTATTGGCAAAGATAATGAAGCAAATATCACAACTGCCTTTGGCAGTACAATTACCGGATGATGAAACTTTTGCTAGTTATATTAGCGAACAAAATCAACATATAATTGTACAGTTAAAAACACTTGTTGCTGCTAATGCTAAGACTCAAAAGTTAAAAAGCGTCAAAAAAATCAAAGTAAGTAGCAATAAAGCTTGTTATTTATTTGGGCAATTAGGGTGTGGTAAGTCACACTTATTACATGCTTGTTGCGTATATGCTAGCGAGTTATCGTTATCATCATTATGTTTGTCATTTTCTGAGTTGCAACACCTTTCGGTTGAAGTGCTCGATGGGCTTGAACAAATTGATGTGGTTTGTTTAGATGATATTCAATTTATGGCGGGAAATACTCAATGGCAACAGGCGGTGTTTGATTTGTTTAATCGGATGATTGAGCAAGATCGCTGTTTGATCATTAGCGGTTCACAAGCCGTATCGCATTTAGGCTTGAGTTTACCTGATCTTGAATCACGCTTAAGTTGGGGTGTCGTCGCACAAATAAAACCTTTATCTGATGATGATAAAATGATCGCATTTCAATTTCGTGCTAAACAGCGTGGTTTGTTATTACAAGATGAAACGGTTAAATTTTTATTTAACCGCTTAAGTCGTGATTTAGGTGATTTACTGGTTTATTTAGATCAATTAGATAAAGCGTCGATACAAGAACAGCGAAAAATAACTATTCCTTTTATCAAAGAAGTTCTTGCTCTTAATTAAGCACTCTAATTAATAATCTTAATTAGGCGCGCTTAAAAATTTGTTGTCTCTCTTATTATTTGCAACAATCACCAAGCTAATGTTTAGGTAATGCCTTATGAAAATAGCGATGTTGCTGAATTGGCGTTAAATTGTTATTGGTCGACTTTGCTGAAACTAAGGCCTTGGCAATTGTTTTTGGTGCATTACTTAACACTAAGTTTTTAATCCAATCATTCCCAGAAATCATTTCAACGGGTTGAGGTAACGCATTAATAATACTATCGTGATCTAGCTCTGGTAACACGCGTTGCACCACAAAATTAGCACGCGGTTTTATATTGTTATTGCCAGCACGACCACGTTGTCCCCAATTTACAATATAATCATTGGCATATACTACATCACCTGTTGGTTGATTAGTGACGGCAACATCGCGTTGAATGTTATAACGGGTGTACATCATTACTTCTTCAAATAACATCGCATAATCTTCACGTAGACTTGAAAAATTATAATAGTCTGTTGCGCCATCTGGGCTGAAAAAACTGCTGATATCACTAGGTAAAAAAGCTTTTTGTGTATCATTTGCACTAGCACCAGCAAAACTTACTTTCGCTAATTGACGCATAGTTTCACTTTGTAGTGGGTAGCTATTTGCTAATATTGAAGACTCAACGTCTGAACATTGTTGATTTGTGCAGGCGGCATCTAATACTCGAGTATTACTATTATAAGAAAACCATTCAGTACTGGGGAGAAAATCATTGGCATGAGCTAACTCATGAAATAGTAATGAAGATAAACGATATAAACCATCTTGACCTGTGCGGGTTACGCGTGAGTCACTAGCAATATAAGCTGAGGCATAATCGTTATTTATAACATAGCGCCAAGGCATCACAAACTGCAAGTCGTTACCAAAAGCAGCCCGATAATCGGGCGCTTCGTTAATCGTGTCACGTTCATCAGGAGTCAACCAAAAGTTATTGGCATCTAAATAAATGGCTCCCGTTGCTGCCCAATAAAAAGAAGGGCGTACATCATAAGAAATAACAATAGCGGTAGTGGCGCGTAATAAATTTTTAAAGTCGTTGTTAGTATCGTATTGCGTTAAAAATTCTTTAAATCTATCGCCCATCCACTGATGAGAAACGACCACTCTTGACATAATGTCGTCAACCGTTGGTGTTGATGTTTGTTGAGCTATTAACGGTAAAGTGCCTAACGTACACGAACTAGTCAAACTGTTATTATAAACACAAGCCACTAAGTTGTTAGCATAGGTTGAGTTGGCTTGATAGGGGAAAACCTTAGCGACTCGGTTATCAAAATAAGCATTAGTGTTAATATTACTACCGTTTTCAACGAGTACCGCAACGGTGTCGGTATAGGTTGTTGAACCATTATTAGCTTGTACACTAAACTGTAATACCGTGTCTTTGGTAACACTAGGAGCTGTAAAAAATATTGCTTTATCGCCCTGTTTATAATTAGTTAGCGTTACTGTAGGGCCAGCTATTTGTTGCCAGGTTAATGAGTCTTTATTAAGGCTGTTGTTTAACCATGCACGCAAAGACACTTTATTACCTTCAATGACCGCATGCCCTAAACGAGCGCTGAGCATACTGTTGTTACTATTTACCGTAATAGTTTTACTTAATTCTTTTTGTTCGCCATTAACGGTAAATGTTGCAGTAAAGCTATAATCGCCTGCATTAGGTGGTGTAAAAGCGATCACTTTACTTTGTTTAGTTAAAAAGTTAACGCTGCTGCCACTACTTTGCTGCCAGTTAATGTTACTAATTATTTCATTAGGATAAAACAATACTAACTCTACTGCTTGTTGGCTTGATATATCGTTATCACCAACCACAATACTATTGTCATTAACCGTAACTGAGGGGGCAGGAGTAATTACGGTAATAGGTGATTTTGCTGATGAACCGCCACCACAGCCTAATAGTGCAAATGTAAAAAGGCCTATTAAGCTTAATATAGTTATATTTTTCTTTATTGTATAAATCATAATTTTTCTCTACTGCATCCTTGTAAGTGTATTTATTGAAGCGCTTTAAAAAGTGATCTGGTTATTGTTGTATGGTTGTTTTCTTTCTTCTTATGCTAAGACCTAGTTCTTGACCACGATATTTCGCAAAATAGGTAGCAGATAAGAAAAAAGTGCTTGCGAGGATGAATTCTATACTGGCCCAAATAATATCTTTAGGTAAAACCCATAAGGTGGTTAAGCTATGTAAAAAATACAACATAATGATAAAGTTTGTCCAGGCATAAGTATAAGGTGAACCTTGCACTATACCCTTTATTGGTAGTAGTAACGGCAGGGTAAACAATGCTAAAGCAAGCAAGGGCGATAATTCACTAGGGCTTAAAAAAATCAGCCAAAGNGGCATNTAAATTAANANGGNAAAATANCTNACTANNGCNATTTTATTNAGNTGNTTGGTGGTAAATAATGGTGTTTTTTTCATGATNTATTNATNCTATTACTTATNGTTTATGTTTATGGTTGTTAGGTTNTNTACTTNGTTTGAGAGAATTAAGCTAATAACGCTAAAACGTTTTCAGGAGGACGACCNATACAAGCTTGTTCANCTTTAACAACGATNGGNCGCTCAAGNAATTTAGGCGTATTCNCTATNGCTTGAATTAAGGTTTNGTNATCNGCATCTTTTAAGTTTTGTTCTTTAAANTCNNCTTCTTTNNTACGCATNATATCAATGACAGAAACATTAAGTAATTTAATAATCGTTTTTATTTGCTCTGCGTTTAAGGGGTTTTTTAAATATTCAACAATGGTGACATCAGCATTAGCTTGTTCGATTAATTGTAATGTTTGACGGCTTTTAGAACATCTAGGGTTGTGATAAATAGTTAGCATAGTTGTTTTGGTCTCTTTTCTAAAAATAAGTTAATCGCTTTTAAGCTTAGTCTTGATTATAAGCGCTTTATTTTATCTTGTTGTGCCTGAAATTGTAATATTCTCGCCTTAATTCGTTTTTTAACTAAAGGCTTGTTTTTGGCAAAATTATAGGCCGTTTGTAATTCATCGACTGCACGCGGGTAAGCACCAAGTAGAGCATATACTTCGGCTTTTGAGGTATGCATAAGTGCACTGCTATGTTGTTTTTTATAGACAGAGGTGAGTAAATCATGAGCGATAAAGTTATCAGGTTTNACCAATAAAAAATCTTGTAACAANTCGACTGCGGGCGCNGTTTTACCTGATTCACTTAAAGCATTGGCATAGTTTAAGGTAACTATTTGATTGTTTGGCATTAATAAATTGAGTGCAGCTAACATTTTTATAGCTTTATTATATTGTTTTGTTTGAATATAAACATCAGATAAAACATCCACATAAAATAAGTTTTTATTATCTTTTACTAATAATTTTTCTAATACCAGCTGCGCTTGTTGGTATTGTTTGTTTTCAAAATATGATAAGGCTAAACCATAAAACGCGGCACTTTTTAAAACATAATGTTTTTTCTTTAATTGTTTTTGATAAAAAGCAATATTGTCTTTGGGATTGTTTTGATAACGCGCTTTGATACGCGCTTTAGCCAATTCAAAATTTAAATTAGGTGGTAAGCGCACTAAAGGNAAATTTTGNGCGCGCGTTCTCGCATCACTAATACGAGAGTTGGGTAATGGNTGNGTTAATAACATNGCAGGCGGTTTACTGGCNTAACGAAATTTGTTGGCTAATTTATTAAAAAATTCTGGTGCNCCTTGNGGGTCNTANCCACTNCGAGCAAGTAAAGCNATACCAACACGATCAGCCTCTTTTTCATTNCCACGGGTGTAATTTATNCTCATTTGTTGTGAGGCAGCCATTGATGTGCTTAAGGCGGCAAAACCAATTGTGGGGTTGATCATGGCAAGNAATATTCCAGAAATCATTCCAGCGGTAGTTAAAGGTTGTTTACGGCTCTGAGACTCTAGTCTACGTGCTAAATGGCGTTGGGTAACATGTGATATTTCATGGCCTATTACTGAGGCAAGTTCACTTTCTGTGTCTGCTAAAGTTATTAAGCTAGTATGAATAGCAACATGACCGCCAAAAAAAGCGAAGGCATTAATTTCTTTTTTATTAATCAAAAAGAATTTAAATTGATAGTTAACGTTGTCTGCATTTTTTACTAAATTGTTACCTAAATGATTTATATATTCATCTAAGACAGGATCATTGATCACGGGTTGTGAACCACGTAATTGACGCATCATAATGTCGCCAATTTGTCGCTCTTTCTCTAATGATAAAGAGCCTATTGCTGCAGTGCCAATTTCAGGCAGTTTATTTTTATCTTGCGTTTGTGCTATTGCGCTAAACGATAATAAAGGCGCTAATAATAGCGCGATAGCAAAATAGGCTAATTTAGATTTTTTTAAATATAATTTCATTAAATACCTGAATTTAGATAATATGTTTTTTAGGCAAAAATTAAAGATAGCAATGTAAAATTAAATAATGTTACTTTTGCGTTGTTGTATTTCATGATAAAAATCGCTAATACTGCGTCCTGATGTTTCAGTTACATCAAATGTTTTTTTTAATTTTTCAATTAAATTTTCAACTTTTAAATGGGTAAACTTAATTAAGGCTACATCGGCTTCGTCACCGCCTTGAGCATGGTAAGTCATAAATGAAACAAAACTACTAATGCGAAATAAAATCTGCATTGACTCTGGTAACCAATTAATAAATGGCGAGTGTGGGTTTTTTAACATTTGTAAATTGGTTTTTTCACCATTAAGAATAGGATAACAATGTAACTCATAATGTTGTTCGTTAAATACGTGCTGTAAAGCGATTTGTGGACGAGAATTAATAATTAAATTACCTTTGTCGTCTTTATGACTGCCAAGAAAGGTTAAATTCCAATTGTTAATGTTAAATAACTGCTTGTAAGAACTGTCAAAACCATGGGTTAAAATATTATCAACATCACTGACAGAATTATACGCCATGTGAAAAATTGTCGGCAAGTCTCCCCAACAAATTTTCTTTTTAAAAGCGTGAATTTCTTTTAATGTTGGTTTTTCATTTAGCATGTTCATAAGTATATTATTACCATTTTGCCGCATTAAGTTGAATTATATTAAGGTGAAAAATTGAAAACTAATTTTAGTATATTATTTAATTGTTAGCTATGCTAACAAAATGATCATTATGCTGATTATTTTAGGTATACTCTGAATTATTTATAAATGTAAAATTTAGCTAACTATGTTAAAAAAAAGTTATAAAAAAAAGAAAGTTATAAAAAAAGCTACAAAAAAGACGGCAAAAAATTAAATGTTATACAATTATGATGCTTATCTTGATAAATGCCCATTACCATTAGTTAAAACACGTGTGTTTTTAAAAAAAATGCAAGCGGGTGACATATGTCTGATACGTATTTATGATCAAGGTTCAAAAAAAAATATCCTGAATTATTTAACCAAATTTGCTTGGTCATATAGCCAGAAAATAATTAGTGATCATGGGTTAGAAATAGAAATAACCAAGTAATTAATTTTAGGGCTCATTTTAAAAGGTTAAAGAGTATAAAGTATGGTGCAATTTTTCTCCGAGTGGTATAAACGTAAATTTTCAGATCCGCATGTGGTTACACTAGTAGTCATTTTAACCTCCTTATTTGCTTTTGTTTATTTTTTAAGTGGTTTGCTTATGCCTGTTTTTGTGGCTTTAGCGATTGCTTTTTTACTAGATTTACCGGTACACAAGTTGACCAAAATGGGCGTTTCTCATACTGCTGCCGTTGCTTTAGTAGTAAGTACTTTTGTTGGTTTGTCATTAATTGCTTTTTTAGGTTTAATGCCCGTTATTTGGCAGCAAAGTAGCCATTTATTTCAAGAGTTACCCAAAATGTTGACTCAAGGTAAAGATTATTTGTCTACTTTACCGCAAACTTATCCAGAAATATTTCAAGAAAGCCAAATAGAAACTTTTATTGATCTTATTAATGCCAAATTATTAGAATGGGGTGAAATTATTGTAAAAGCGTCATTGAGCTCTATTTCTAACCTTGTTGCTTTAATGATTTATTTAATACTTGTTCCCTTAATGACCTTTTTTTTCTTGAAAGATAAAACACTTTTGCTAGCGAGCTTACAACGTTTTTTTCCAAAAGAGCGCCGTTTAGCTAAGCAAGTTGCCAGTGAAATGAATCAACAAATATTGAATTATATTCGCGGAAAAGTGATTGAAATATTAGTTATTGGTATTTCAACAACACTTGCTTTTGTGTTTTTAGGATTAGAATATGCGGTGTTGCTTGGGGTGCTGGTTGGCTTGTCTGTGCTAGTGCCTTATGTTGGCGCAACTATAGTCACAATACCAGTTACTTTAGTGGCATTATTTCAATGGGGTGTTGGACCTGAATTTGGTTATGTGATGTTAGCCTATGGCATATTGCAAGCACTTGATGGTAATTTACTTGTGCCGTTGTTATTTTCTGAAGCGGTAAACTTACACCCCGTTACCATTATTATTGCGGTAATATTTTTTGGTGGTTTGTGGGGCTTTTGGGGCGTATTTTTTGCCATACCGTTAGCTACTTTAGTGAAAGCGGTAATTAATGCTTGGCCTTCTTCAGAAACAACTTCATTATCATGAGATTGTTACTATAAATGAGCAATGCTAAAATGGTAGTCATAAATATAGTTATGATGAAATACGTTACAAAAATGTAATGTGTTTGTATTTTAAAATCGTATTTTTGTTTACATTGACATTCTTTTATTTGTACAATGACTATAAATCAATGGAGATGATTTGTTTCGTTATTTTAAATGAACGAAATTGAGGGTTATGCTAATGCAAGGATGGCTTCGAGTTTTTACTAGATTACTTCTATCAGCTAATTCATCTCTGTTTTCTATTATCGTGTGTTAAAAGGATGTCAGTATGGATACTTTTTTTTTTGCCGATTTAAAAAAGATCACCAATATTAAATTTTACTGTGCTATCTGTGATTGGGATGGTAACGAGTCTGAATTAATTACGCATTCAGGTAATGATAAAGCAATGATGTTTGTCTGTTGTCCTCGTTGCCGCAATGCTGATATTCGCGTTTTTAATGATGAAATAGATGATGAATAACACTATTCACTTTATTTAATGATTAGGTTCAGTAAATAATTATTGAACCTAACTTCAATACTTTGACCAATAAAAAATTTTAATCTTGCTGTTTTAATACCTCTAATACTACTTGATGATGATCTTTGGTTTTAAATTTATTAAATACATGACTAATTTTACCCTCTAAGCCAATTAAAAAACTTAAACGATGAATGCCATCGTATTCTCGTCCCATAAACTTTTTTAATCCCCAAACACCAAAAGCAGCGGCAATTTTATGATCAACATCTGATAATAAGGTGAAATTTAATTGATCACGCTGATAAAATTTAGCTAAGCGCTTAGGTTCATCTGGGCTTAGACCAAAAACAACGGTGTTTTGAGCAGCTAATTCTTGTTGTATGTCCCGCAGCCCTTGCGCTTGTATGGTACAACCAGGTGTCATCGCTTTAGGATAAAAGTAAACTAATACTTGTTGTTTACCTATATAGTCAGCTAACGCAACTTGTTTTTCATTTTGATCTAATAAAGTAAATAAGGGGGTGTTATCACCAACAGTTAATGTATTCATGTTTTTCATTTCTCTTTAAAATAATAACGATAAGGCTACGAACAGCCGAGTAAGTTTGACTGCACTGGTTTGATACAACCTTGTACGTCTATTTGATCACATAATTGTAAAAAGTCATTTTCTAGCTCTTTAATACTCACTTTGTCGGTAAGTGCAATAAGTATATGAGAGTTAGTTTGATTGGTTTTAAACTCTATTTGTGAATTTAAGGATGAAATATCAATTTTTCGTGCAGCAAAAAAAGCAGTTACTGCTTTTAAAACGCCGGGTTGATCGATACCTGCGTAGGTTACTTCAAAATGCTGGGTTAAGTTTCTTTTTTTATAACCTGTAGTGCGTTTCATCATGGTGAGTAATTCAAGATTTTGCGCTAATTTAGGTAAACGTAACTCTATTTGGTTAATGGCTCGGGCATTGCCATTGAGCAACATGATAAAACTAAATTCGCTGCCAAATATTGCCATTCGACTATCAAAAATATTACAGCCGCATTCGCAGGCTAATTTAGTTAACTCACTAACGATCCCTGTTCTATCGGCACCTATTGCAGTTAATACTAAATATTGGGACATAAATTGAACCTAGTTGATGAAAAAAAGCGCGCCATTGTAACCGATTGCCTCAAAAAATGGAAAGGCTCTAATTTTTCCTAACGGTTATTTAGTTTTTTAATAAAAGTTTTACTTAAAGTTTCTTGTGTTTGATTAGGCTGGGCAGTAACATTGTCCGCTGTTTAGATAAAGATAGCAGAGAAATGTTTTCAGCAAAATTTTTAGGCAGTATAGTTGCTTTAGTGACCCCATTCACCCTTGACAATAAAATTGATTTTAAGGTACTTGCCTCGCTAATTGAATGGCATATAGAGTCAGGAACTCAAGCAATAGTTTTAGGGGGGACTACGGGTGAATCTGCAACATTAAGTGATGATGAAAAAGTTGCTTTAGCCTGTAGTGCTGTAGCTATTGCTCATGGACGTATTAAATTATTATTGGGTAATGGTTCAAATAACACGGCAGCAAGTGTCGAGTTAACTAAACGTTTAAATAATACAGGTGTTGATGGCTATTTAACAGTAACACCTTGTTATAATAAACCAACGGCGGAAGGGTTAATAGCACACTTTTCTGCCATTGCTGCAGCGACAACATTACCTATTATTTTATATAATGTGCCAAGTCGTACTTTATGCGATATGAGTAATGAAATAATTATTCGTTTAGCGGAACTAAATAATATTGTTGGTATCAAAGACGCTACCGCTGATTTATCGCGTTTAGCCAATTTGATCACTCAGTTAAAACAAAATAATAAAAAAGATTTTGCCTTACTCAGTGGTGATGATGCTAGTGCGTTAGATTATTGTTTAGCGGGTGGGCATGGGGTTATTTCGGTAACGGCTAATGTGATGCCTGAGGCAATAGCAAAAATACAGCGATTAATACAAAAACAGTCATTAAATAAAGAGCAAAATATTGAGCAAGCAAAATTAATTAATGCGCAAATAAAAGAATTACATCAAGCGTTATTTATTGAATCGAACCCTATAACGGTAAAATGGGTTTTGTTTTGGATGAATAAATTAAATAATGCTAATTTACGCTTACCTCTACTGAGTTTATCAACAACAGCTCGGTTAAGTTTACAACAAATTTTAGAAAAATCAGGTATTCAACAATACCCTCAGGAGAATTAATGAGTCGTCGTATTTTTATTTTTTTATTATTAAGTTTATCGCTGTCAGCTTGCTCGTCGGTTGATAATGCTAAACGAGCCCTTGGCGATTTTGATTATGCAAAAGCCTCTGAAGCTAAAGAACTTATTGTGCCAAAAGGCCTTGATAAGCCTGTTTATGCTAACAAGTATGCTTTGGCAACTGACATAAATACTAATGGGCCTGTAGGCGATAAGGTTGATATTAGAGCGCCCTCATTAGTTTTACCTACCGCAGCTTCATCCCGAGTAGAATTAAACTCTACCACGGCAAAAATTTGGTTTGATAAAGCTATAGAAGATAAAGACTTGAAAGACTTTATCCTTGGCGCTTTAAAAGGAAAAGTTATCGATGATGGTGTTGAATTTGACGTTGTTAATGAGCAGAAAAACCTTTATGAGTCTTCTTGGTATCATAAAACTAAAGAATCAGGTTTTTGGTTATGGTCATATACTGATACGCTTAAAAGTATGCGCTTTGAGTATCAATTAGAAACTAAACCACATGGGCGAAGTGTTGCCCTTTTAGTCAAATTAATTGACTTTAAAGATAAAGATGGTTCAACTAAGATGGACCCTATTGAACAACAGCGCGCTGAAGTGGCGATGCTAAATAGTATTATTGGTCATGTAGATTACATGTATCGTAAAAACAGACGTGAGCACCACTTACTACTAGCAACGCAAAAAATCGTGACGATTGGTAAAAATTCAGCCAATGAATCATCCTATATTATTGAATTAGAAAAAGATTATTTATGGGATAATTTACCTGCTTTCTTTGAAAAATATGGTTTTACCCTTGATGATTTAAATGAAACTAAAAGCATTTACTATGTCACTTTTGTTAAGCCTGAAAATAGTCTGTGGGACAGTATTTGGGGAGATAGTAAAGCTATTATCGATCTAACTAATGCTCAATATCAATTTAAATTGACTGCGGTTGGCAAAAAAACAGCACTAACTATATACGATAAAGAAGGTAAACCATTATCTGCGGAAACTTTATTGCATATTTTTGATGTAATGGAGCCCGCGCTTTCTTTTAGAGATTAATAGTTATAGGTTAGTAAAAACTGATCTACTATTAAAAAACTCCACATAATGTGGAGTTTTTTTGTTTTATCACTTTATTATTCTCTGAAAAAACATACCAGTCAACAACGTCTACTTATCATCAGTATTAGTCATGGTTGGCATTTTATGTTCGCTTTTGTGAGTGCGTGGTAGGGTTTCTTTCAAATCGTTTAACCCTTTAGGGCGTAACTTTTGCTTACTGTTCTTTTGAAAGGTACTGAAATTTCCAATAATAGAAACAAAAGCAATAACAATAATGGCAATGGCGATCCAATTGTACAATCTGATTTCCTATTTTACTTTATTTTACTTTATTTAACTTAACTTCACTTCACTGAAGTAAGTCTGGTGCGTTATTAACGTTTATTATAAACTTTTTATAAATGTTTGCTAGATTTTCTAAAATACACGATTTAGATAAAATATCACTGTGCTTAATTGTATTAGTTAATGTTTTTAAATTAAGCTGTTGCTGGTACCTACTTGCCAATGGCGCATAAGATAAATGCCAAGGTTCTATGGCAACACCGCCACGCTCAATATCATAAGGGAAATAAAATCCATACTTTTGGCTGTTTGCTGTAAGCCATTGTGATAATGCTGCGAAAGGGCCTCTTTGTTGATATTCCCACGGCTCTAACTGTAATTTTTGGTTATTATCAAGCAAATTAGGTGCGTAAATATCAATATCTGTTCCCCAATGGTGACGACTAGCTCCTGGTAATGCTGAAAAAAGTAAAATGGCATCAATCTTATCTAATTCGTTATATTGGCTTAAATCAATAGGCTGGTTGTTTTTATTGTTAACAATGCTTTTACCCGTAAATTTATTATTCCAAAGTGTTAGTTGCCGTTCAAAACTGCGAAAACCACTGGCAATTTGTAGATCAAAGCCGGCCTTATTAGCATCATGTTGCATGTGCTGCCAAGCACCGATCATTTTTTGATGAATGCCTATACGCTTGGTTAACCAAATAATATGATCGCTAGTTTGTCCTGTTAGTAACGCGGGGGGCGAGATAACGTTATGAGTTGTCATCGACTAATAACGCTTTTAAGGTTTGATAATAAATAGCGCTTAGTGCGATTAAATCATCACAATTAACGCATTCATTTACTTGATGAATAGTGGCATTACAAGGGCCTAACTCCATTACTTCAGCGCCTGTAGGTGCAATAAAACGACCGTCAGAAGTGCCGCCCGAGGTTGATAATTCGGCTTCTTGGTGCATAACTTGAACTATAGCTTTTTGTGTGGCGGTTAATAATTTACCCGGTTTTGTAATAAAAGGCTTACCGTTATATGTCCAGTTAATATCAAAATCGAGTTGGTGTTTAGTGAGTATTTTTTCAATTTGAGCAATGATCACCGCAAAACTTAATTCGGTACTAAAGCGTAAGTTAAACCATGCCGTTAAATGACTAGGTACCACATTAGTCGCGCCTGTACCGGCTTGAATGTTAGTAAGTTGAAAGCTAGTGGGGGGGAAATATTCATTACCATTGTCCCAATGCTGCTGCGATAATTCTTCTAATGCTAACATTGCCATATGTATTGGGTTTTTAACTGTGTCGGGATAAGCAACATGACCTTGCACACCCTGTATAGTTAATTCGCCAGAAATAGAGCCGCGACGACCATTTTTAATGGTATCAGCAAGCGTTTTGTTACTGGTCGGTTCGCCAACAATACAATAATCTATTTTTTCATTACGCGCCTCTAAAGTGTTAATAACGCGGGTAGTACCATTAATAAAAGGGCCTTCTTCATCGCTGGTAATTAAAAAGGCAATTGAGCCCTGATGATCAGGGTAGTTTTGTACAAATTTTTCAGTAGCAACCAACATTGCTGCCAATGAGCCTTTCATATCGGCAGCGCCACGTCCATATAACATGCCTGATTTTATAGTTGGCTCAAAAGGTGGTGTATGCCATTGCTGCAAGTTACCCACTGGCACAACATCGGTATGGCCAGCAAAACAAAAAACAGGTTTACTGGTGCCGCGGCGCGCCCATAAGTTAGTAGTGTCTTCAAAAACCATACTTTCGTTGTTGAAATCTAATTTGGCTAATCTATCAGCCATTAACTCTTGGCAACCTTCGTCTTTTGGGGTGATCGATGGGCGAGCAATAAGTGCTTTGGCGAGCTTTATGACTTCATTCATGGAAAAAAATCTCTTGGTATTGTGCGTCTTTAAAACCTAAATGTAATTGCTGATCATGTATCAGTAATGGTCGCTTTAATAAGGTTGGTGAGGCAAGTACGGTTGCAAATGCAATTTCATCCGTAAGGTTGTTTTTGATGCTATCGCTTAAGTTTCTGTAGGTGGTGCTGCGTTTATTAATCAATTTGTCCCATGACGATAATTGTACAAATTGTTCAAGTAATTCAGTGGTTAAAGTTTGTTTTTTAAAATCAAAAAATTCAACTTTTATGTTTTCTTTAGCTAACCATTTTTGGGCTTTTTTGACGGTGTCACAATTATTAATGCCGTAAAGTGTGATCATTTATTTTCCTGAAAAATTAAAATTAGAAAAGTTATAAGGTAAAATTTAATAGCCGAGCACGCGGTAATCATTATTATTTAATGCTTTTACTGCCTGAGGAACGTTACTGTTTTTTACTAAAATATAATCAGTATCGAATGTTGAAACCGCAAAAATACTAATTTTTTCATTGGCTAATACCGTGGCAATACTGGCTAAAATTCCTGTCAGTGAAAAACCTAATGGTCCAATAACTTCTAATATTCGCCAGTCTGGCTCCGTATCATTACTTTCAAGTTTGATATGATCGGGTATGACAATAGACACTTCGTCATTAGTTTTGCCAATAAAGTAAATATCAGCCGCAAAAACTTGCTCGGGAATTTTACTGTGTGCCGGTAGACTATGAATTGAAAAAGTATCTGACAATAACTGTAATGTTAGTTTAGGCATAAGTGTTTATATTAGAGTTTAAACGTAATAAAACTATAGCGTTTATTTGCTCTTAACTCTAGTGAATGCGTTAAATAGTATCAGGTTTAATTGATATGTACGTAAAAATGGTTGTTAGTGGCTGAAAATGCATTTACATTGCAGAAAAAACTAACAAAGCTTGATGTTTTTACGTGCTTTTGTGGGAGTTAAATTGTATTTTAGTTCTGTGGATATCCACAATAACTGTGGATATCCTTGTTAGTAACGAGTGCCTATCTATGTAACCCATTGTTATATAAAATAAATAAAACAAGCTGTTTTTTGACACTGTTTTGTTTTTATTGGTTTTTATAGGTTACTTGTCTAAAACAGCTGTTTTATATTTTAAACGCTTAGTTGATGCTAAAGTTATTAATAAACTGCTAATATATAGCGCGATATTGCTACATGTTTGCTTGAATAGCGGTTAGCGCTATGGTGTAAACAATGTCGTCAACTAACGCGCCTCGTGATAAATCATTAACGGGTTTGCGCATACCTTGCAGCATAGGGCCAATACTGACTAAGTTTGCTGATCTTTGTACTGCTTTATAGGTAGTATTACCCGTATTTAAATCCGGAAAAATAAAGACATTGGCTTTACCAGCAACAGGGCTATTTGGTGCTTTTTTCTTAGCGACATTTTCCATTATCGCCGCATCGTATTGTAAAGGACCGTCAATGATTAAATCTGGGCGTTTTTGTTTGGCAAGTTGCGTGGCAAGTGATACTTTTTCAACATCGGCACCACGTCCAGAATTACCTGTGCTGTAACTTATCATCGCCACTTTAGGTTCAATGCCAAATTTTTTGGCAGATTCAGCCGATTGAATAGCAATATCTGCAAGCTGTTCGGCTGTTGGCTCTGGGTTAATCGCACAATCGCCATAAATTAATACTTGATCAGGTAATAGCATAAAAAATATTGATGATACTAATGAGCTACCGGGGGCGGTTTTTATTAGTTGTAAAGCAGGTCTAATGGTATTTGCTGTGGTGTTAACCGCACCTGAAACTAAACCGTCCACTTGCCCTAATTGCAACATCATAGTGCCTAACACTACATTGTCTTTTAATTCTTGGCGAGCAACAACCTCTGTTAAACCTTTATGTTTTCTAAGTTCAACTAAAGGCGCTACATAGTTTCGCAGTAAGTCACTTGGATCTGTAATGAGTAACCCTTCAGGCAAGTCAATACCTTGCTGCTCAGCAATACGCAGTATTTCTTCTTTATTACCTAATAACTGGCAACGCGCAATATTACGCATGGTACAAATTGCTGCGGCTTTTATGGTGCGGACATCTGTACCTTCGGGTAATACAATGAGTTTGTTCGCTTGACGAGCCAGTTGAGTTAAATGATGTCTAAATGCGGGTGGTGAAAGTAAGTTGGTATTTTCAACTTTATTGAGTAGTTGCTCAAGCCACTTTTTGTTTAAAGAGTCGGCAATGTAGTCTTTTACGCGGTTTTGTCTTTGTTCGTCATCCTGTGGTATTTCAGGGTTAAAATTCATTAAATGGCGTGAAGTACGCCATGTATCCCAAGGCACAGAAAGCATAGGTAAACCCGCATCAAGCGCTTGTTTACATAAATTAAGCACTTGTTCACTGGGTTGAAAACCATTAGTTAACAGTAATGCGCCTACTTTGGTGCCATTTAAAGCGGATAAACAGGTTGCAATAATAATATCGGTGCGATCACCTGGAGTAACAATTAACCGTCCTGGTTGTAAATGGCTAACTAAGTTCCCGACAGAGCGTGCGCAAAAACTAATGCTACGAATACGACGATGTGACATATCACCAGCATTAATAACGGATGCTTCAAGGTAGTTACTAATATCGATGACACGCGGGGCGATCAGATCAAGTTCCCAACTAATAGTGCCAAGTAATTGAAAACTTTTATTTTTAAATAAAGGAATATTTTGCCAATCACTTACTTTTGTCTGTGTTTTATAGTCACTTTCTTGCGGTAACAAACCAAATTCATGTTGATCGGGGGCATTGAGTTTATTAATAATACAACCAATTAAGCGTTGGTTTTTTATACCGCCATACGTTTCTGCGGTAACTTCAATACGATTTTCAAATTGTTCAAAGTTATCATTGTCTGGGCTAGCAATCAGAATGATTTTAGCCCCTAATGCGCGAGCAACATCACGATTAATACGCACGGCATAAGGTTGGCGAGTGGTCGGCACTAAACCTTCAATGATCACGACATCTTGATTTTGTGCATGTTGATTAAAATTGGCAATAATTTCTTCTAAGACCAATTCTTGTTCGCCATGTGCCAATTTATCTTCGACATAACCGAGTGAAATTGAACTTTGCTGGTTATCTGCGGTGTTAATAATTTGCTCGCAATTCGTCGTATGCATGCTATTACGAGAGGCTTGAGAAATAGGTTTGAAGTGACTTACTTTGATCCCTTCACGCTGACAGGCATGTAATAAACCTAAAGCAACACTGGTTAAGCCAACACCAAAACCAACAGGAACTAACATTATTTTGTTTGACATGAATTTAACCTTGAATATTTTTTTGTAAAAGGGCATAGGTTTGCTCGGCTATTACCCATTCTTCATTAGTGGGAATAACCAAACAAGGGCGCGAATTTGTTTGGCATATATTACCACTCCCCCCCAAGCGAATAATTTTATTTTTGCTATTGTCTATGTGGAAGTTTAATAATGATAAATGTGTTAAAACTTGTTCGCGTACAAAGGTTGAATTTTCACCAATTCCTCCCGTAAAAATTAACCCATCTAAGTTAGTTAAACTTGCTGAAAAAGAGGCAATGCTTTTCGCTATTTGATAACAAAACACCGTTAGTGCTAAGGTCGCCAAACGTGACTTTTTGTCATTAGCACTCGTTGCTGCTTGTTCAAGCGTACGGCAGTCATTACTTAATGTTGAAAGACCGAGTAAACCACTTTTTTTATTTAATAATTGATTGACTTCATTTAATGAATAGTCGAGTTGATCAACCAAATAAAAAATAATGCCTGGGTCGATACTACCGCTACGAGTCCCCATCATTACCCCTTCAAGTGGTGTAAAACCCATGCTAGAATCAACGCTTTGTCCATTTTTAATTGCAGTAACACTACAGCCGTTACCTAAATGAGCGCTAATGAAACTACATTGCTCAATCGGTTTGTTTAGTTGCTTAGCCGCTTGTTTACTAACAAAATAATGGCTAGTACCATGAAATCCATATTTGCGTACACTATGCTGTTGATAAAGCTCATAAGGTAAGGCATACATATAGGCCTTTTCGGGCATAGTTTGATGAAAAGCAGTATCAAAAATAGCAACTTGAGGAAGCTGTTTAAATGTCAGTTGTGCAGCTTCTATACCAATTAAATTGGCGGGGTTATGCAAAGGAGCTAATTTACTTAACTCGGTAATGGTTTGTTTAATGCTGTCAGTAATTAAAATGGGTTGTGAATATTGCTCGCCACCATGAACTACGCGATGACCAATGGCACTAATTTGTTTGATTAAATTGGCTTGGGTTAGTGCATGTACTAATTGTTCGATAGCCATTTTATGATCAAAAGGTGCATTTAATGATAATTGATGATGATTGTCTGTAATATTAATTTTGATGCTTGCATCGGCGGTCATTAGACGTTCAGCGATACCATCAGCGAAGGTTTCTCCTGTTATAGCATCCATTAAAGAAAATTTAAGTGATGAACTACCGCAGTTGATCACTAATATATTCGAATTTGCGAACATAATTAGTTTGTATCCAAATAAAGTTTAATTTTGTTTATTATATACTCATGTTACCTCGAAATCCTGAAACAGACATTTTGAAGTATCATGAGTATAGTCTTTGCTCGTTAAGTAAATATTGATGTAATGCAAAAAATTACAATTTTAGATTAAGGTTGTTAGGCTAATTTGTGCTATCTTTAATTATAAGGTTAGTTAATCGTTAGTAGTATAAATATAGTGATGAGTGTTTTTCAATTAATACAATTAGGTCGTAAATATTTGCAACTTTGGCCTCATAAGGCGGAGTTATCTAGTTATTTCAGCGAATATCAAATTATTGTCTTTAGTCGATTTGTCTTTCGCTATTTTCCTGCGCTTGCTATTTTTACTTTGCTGTTACCGATAATTTTTAGTGTGCAAGGCGCTTATCCACAAAACTTTTTTTACGCACTTTTTATCGCCAGCATTCCGGTACAAGCCTTGGTCATTTTAGGGGTAAAAGCGGATAAGTTTTTACCACCGTCATTAGCTTCTTGGTATAAAGAAGGAGTGGCACGGGTAAATGAGCAGGGTGGAAAAATAAAATTATCGCTTAACAAGCCTAGATATTTAGATCTTGCCCAGTTATTAAATTTAAGTTATCAACGGGTTTAAGTAAAAGCAGCTTTGCTTTCACTTTTTATTTTTTACACTGATCTTTATTATTCTTTTAGCTCTTGCCCTTTGCATTGGTGTTTATTCTTGCTTTTGGTACAGTCTGATCAAAAAGTCGGCTTGGCAGCTAAAAGAATTTTTTGCTTTTAAATTTTCAATAAGCGCTTCACTGGCTTTAAAAGCAAAAGGTGTCATTGCTAATAAATTAATTAAATCATCACTTTTATTAAAGTTCATGGAGTAACTGACACGTTGTTCGTTAATTAATGTTAATGATTTTATCGGTGTTTTGTTGGTATCGTGTTGTTTGGCGTCACGATAAATTAATTGTTTAAGTTCATATAAATGATTTTCAGCAGGCGTTACTGTGACTAAATAACCATTATCATTTAGCACTCGTGAAAATTCTTGCTCTAAAATAGGGGCATAAATAGAAATTATCCAACCAAAAAAGTCATTCTCAAAAGGTAATTGTGCTAAGGTACCTACGCTAAAAAAACACTCTTTATAACGTTTTGCGGCGATACGTACTGCATTTTTGGCAATGTCGACACCATAAACATAATTACTCGATTTTTTATGTTGATGGGTGTAGTAACCTTCACCACAACCCGCATCAAAAAAAGCTTGGTTATGATCACCGTATTTTTGGTATAAACTCAATAATGCTGCAATTAATGGTTGATAAAAGCCGTTATCTAAAAAGCTGCGACGAGCATTTACCATGGTTTTATTATCACCGGGATCTTTAGAATGTTTATGCTGTACTGGCAGTAAGTTAACATAGCCTTCTTTTGCTTGATCAAAACTATGCTTGTTAATACAAGCATAACTTTTATCAACAAGTGATAAAGTTTGCCTGCATAAAGGGCATAAATAGTGAACACTATCCGTTTTGTTGCCAGAGAAGTTATTCATTACTTAAAAGTAGCCCAAATAGGCGCATGATCAGAGGGTTTTTCAATGGCGCGTAATTCATAATCTATTTCAGAACCGGTGCATTGTTGTGCTAATTTTTTTGTTGCTAAAATAACATCGATACGTAAGCCGCGATTGTCATCAAAACCGCGTGAACGATAGTCAAACCATGAATAACGTTCTGTTTTTTCAGGTGTTAGCATTCTAAAGGTATCAGTTAATCCCCACTTCATTAAGGTTGCTAACCATTCGCGTTCTTCGATTTGAAAACTACATTTACCTGTTTTTAACCAACGTTTACGATTAGGCTCGCCAATGCCGATATCGAGATCAGTAGGAGAAATATTAATATCCCCCATCACAATTACATTGTCATCAGGGGTATGGTTTTCAGCTAAATAACTCATTAGGTCCTTATAAAATTGACGTTTATAAGGGTATTTAGTTTCATGGTGAATACTTTCACCTTGCGGAAAATAACCATTAAGTACAGTAACTTTTTCTCCGTTATCATTGGTTGTAGTCACCATTATCATACGTTTTTGCGCTTCATCATCATCGCTAGGGAAGCCCATTTGAACTGAATCAGCCGCTTTTTTACATAACATCGCCACACCGTAATGAGCTTTTTGACCATGAAAATAAACGTGATAGCCCATTGCCTCAACAGCTTCTACAGGAAAGGCATCGTTATGCACTTTTATTTCCTGTAAGCCAATAATATCGGGTTGATATTTGTCAATAATGGCTTGTAATTGATGTAAGCGAGCGCGCAGGCCGTTAATGTTAAAACTTATAATTTTCATAGTATAAAGAGAGTGTTATTAAAGCTAAAAAGTAGTGAGATAATAGCAGATTTCATTTTATTAATGAGGGCTTATTATGAATAAATTTTTTATTATGTATTTGTCTTATTATTGTGCTGTTGTGGTTAATTTAATTAACACACATTGGTTAAATAACAAAATATTTAGTTTATGTCACCAATGTATTATTATAATAATATTGTTTTTACTTAAATATCAATCAGTTGTAATTATGGTTTAGACTTTGCACTAAACTGCATAACTGCCCATTTAAACCAATAAACAATCAATAAGAGAGAAAAACATGAAAAAATCATTATTAGCATTATTAATCGCCATACCATTAGCATCAACATTGACCGGTTGTGTTATTGCTGTTGGTGGTGACGATAAAGGCGGCTATTCGTTTGATTATGAAAGTAAAGAACAGGAAAACCGCCAACACTTAACTAAATTGCAACGAGATATGAGTTTTGGGCATGTAAAAAGTCTTATGGGAATACCTGATTTTAATGAAAGCTATGATAAAAATGACACGCCAATACAAGTGCTGTATTACCGTACTCAACGCACTACTAAAGATGGATTAACAACAAAAAACGAATGTACGCCATTAATTTTTAAAAATAACCAATTAATTAGCTGGGGTGATACTGCTTATAGTCAACTTTAATTGTTAATTTTTTTTAAAGTATAAGATTGATAAGCTGTTAATGTTTTTAGGTCAGGTTTATGTTTTTAATGAATAGAATTTGACCTAAGTCAAAAAATATTGTTATTGTTACCAGCCCATAAATAAAAAAATACGAGAGAATTTGTATGGCAGGTATTGTAGATACAGCAGTTAGTTTGGATATACGGGCTGAATATTTAGCCAGCGAAGATTTAAAGCTGGCGGCATCACTGTTATATCAATCTTATCAAGATGATCCTGTTTTTATTGAAATATTTAATGGTGATAAGCCAGATTATGAACAACGTTTACGTGCTTTGATCCGTGAAGAATTAAGCATTTTTTGGCAAACTAAGCAACCTATGGTGGGGCTATATTCAGGTGAAACATTAGTTGGCGCTGCTTGTTTAAATAGTCCAGAACAAGGTGTGTTATCAGATCGTTTTTGGCACTGGCGTTTAAAAATGATGCTTAGTGCAGGTTATTTTAGTACTAAACAAATGATTGAAAAAGAAAAAATTATCGCTCAAGCGGTGCCTTTAAATTCATATCATATGCTTTCTCTTATCGCTATTCACCCTTTACATCAGCATCATGGCTTAGGACATTATTTAATGGCGGCAGTCAATAATATGCTTGATGAACATCCGTCTAGTGAGGGTGTGGTTGTTTACGCTACCACAGATAAATATTTGCAATTTTTTAAAGATGTTGGGTATGAGGTTATTAAAGAACTACAAGTGGGTCGTGTTTCTGGTTCTTTAATGGTTCACAAACGTTAACTTTCGCTCTTTTTTTATATTAAATAACATGCCTATGTACTTGGTTCAGATAAACTTGGTTGGGCTTCAGGACAATCTCCTGCATTGTCGAATAATACCATCTATGTAACGTAGTCCATCAATCCATGTCATTTACTCTGCCTTTGACGACATAAATGTCGACCTACAGAATAATTACCGAATTAAATAAGGGCTCCTGAGTTATCTGCATAGGCATGTTAAATAAATAGCGTATTATGGTGTAAATATTTAGCGTTTTAGTTAGGGTAATTTATACCCTAACTAAAATGCGAGAATAGTTTTTAAACCATTTGTTTGTTATTTACACTAGCAAGTCATCATTAGTTACTATCCTTCAAATTATTAAAAAAACTATCTCTTGTGTTGGTGTGAGATATCTCTCACATTATTGTAGGATATTATGCTTTTTACTTTGCTTTAATCTTACTTTTTTATTATAAATTGTTGATATTAAATGTTTTTATATTTTTATTTTTGTTGTTGTTTGTTTTGTTAAATTATTTTTTAATTATAGCTACTTCGTTAAATAACGTTTTAATCTATTATTACCTTGTCAGGACGACATGAGGACATTGCTAGGACAAGCTATATCTATCAGGGGGCTGATAGTTATTAAGGAAAATAAAGATACGGAAATAACATTATGGATAATGTGTGGTAGGGATACTAAGACGGGATGCATAGATAAAATGGATTTTATTAGGACAAAGCAATAAGGATAAAGCTAAAATGGATTTTATCAGGATAATTTTTAAGGGACTAAATGCACGGAGCACATTAAGGAAAGAAAGGTTAACGGAATAACCGTTGAAATATGGATGTTAGCTAAGGACGACGTTTAATTGTTTAAGGATAAACATTAATTATAGCGATTTTATATCATTATAATTAAAGCTAGGAGCGCTACGCATGTTTAGGATAATGTGCAATCTAGGATGGATAAAAGGACAATATATGGAAATATTATCAGCAGTAAGGGATAACTCTGCAGGACGACTTTTATGGATAAAATTGTAATACTAAATTTATGCAGGATGCATTAGTTTTAAGCTAGATATGAGAAACGCGACTCGATGAGTCGCGTTTTTTATTTGAGCGTTTATTTTTAAAATTTTATTTTAAAAATAACTTACTGCTGATCATCGGCTTTCGTCATATTTATACCAATCCCCGCATAAATATTTTCTCTGTCTGCTGATTAAAATAAATAATAGCTGCGTTGTTTTCAATCGCAATAACGGGCTATTACTCAATAAAATGCCATTCTCTCGCTCATTTTTCCTAGATAATCATTGATCATTTACTTATCTGAAAAAGTATTTTTTAATCTGAGCGAGTTAATTCTCCGTTGTTTGCGGCGTTTGTAAGTTAGGCTAGCCTATCTAGTTGACGGCAGCTCTTTAAAAAAAGATGCGAACCTACATTTAACGTCATAATATACCTATACTCAAACAACCATTAATAAAAAGAGGTGCCTTGATCATGATTCGCTCAGTCGTCCTGAAACTCGCATCTTCAAGTAGCTTGGGTATATACTCGTGTAGCGAATTTGAGCTAAAACAAAAAGCCTTGGCACGGGGGAGTTAATTATCACTAGTTTAGCTGTGAGACATTTCTCACATAACTGTACGATATATTGTTATTTTGAGTCGTTATCTTACCAATGAAAATTTTTAGTTGTTGATTTTTAATGTTTTATTTTTATATTGCGTTGTTTGTAAAAATTAAAAGTAAAAACTATTGTTTTTCATTTGTCATTTTATTGCATTATTTCGCTATTATTAATTTGTCAGGACGGCAAAGCTTATTAAGAAATATTTAATGGATATGAATATAAGAAGGATATAAAAGGAATTTCAACGAAGGATCGTTTAAAGAATTTACTTAGGATGAGTAAAAGCATAGGGATGAAACGACCAATGGAATGGTTAATGGACAATAACTTAAATAAGCGTACAACAATGGATGTTAATAGCTAGCGAAGGAAGCTATTGTTAGTAAAGGACTGCTAACACCATAGGAATGGGCTATATAAAGTATATTTTAAAGGATTAAAGGAATAGTAAAAAAGGATTTTGTTATGGATAACGCAATATTATGGAATTTTGATCAGGATGATCGCAAGGGATAGCATATTATAGGGCGTCAATTGCGTACATTAGGATAGTGTACAGCCTAGGAAGGGCAAAGGATGATAAATGGAGTTATCAACAGTGTTAGGATGATACTGAGGACATCGTTTTAAGGGGGTTTTAAGGATGAAAGACAGAAACGAATTAATGCAGGATGCATACATGTAATATAAAAACGCGATCGTTTGATCGCGTTTTTTTTATATATTAACTGGAATAAAGTCATTTGTTAATTTAAAGTTATATTAATAATTTACTTGCTCTGCATATTTACTATTTTTATTTAATGCAGCTTGGCTACCTTTTAATGAAAACTTAAAGTCACAGATAGTAAAATTGCCACGAAAAGCAATCGCTTGTAGTAATTTCTGTGTGTCTAAAGGGGAAAAATTAGCATAATGGTTTATGTTATTTTCAACCCTGACGGTTAACGTTCTAAATGTTTCACCTTTATTAAAGTGAATTAGCTGACAACTATCATCACCTTTCGCGTTAATAAGTGACCACTCTTGGGTCGCGCTAGGCTGATCTGCTTGCCAATGAATGATTAAACCGCCATATTGATTAAAAAACAAGGTAAAATTATCAGGCATATCGAGCTTTTTTGTGCGTTCAAAGTATATGAAATCATTAGGTTTTATGAGCTTAACAGAATGAGTTGCTTTATTTGGGCTATTAAAGTTAGTTGATTGGTGAATATTAAAAATAATTAATAGACTTAACAATATAGCCATCAATATTAAGTTTATTTTTTTATATTTAAAGATATATTGACGTATAGTCTCGCCTAAATCTGCTTTTGTTGTTTTATTAGTTGAACTTGTTGTTTTCGTTACTTGTTCTGTTTGTGTGGTGCTTGTCTGCTCTTGAATAAAGCCCGTTTGTTCATGTTTTGTCTTTTCAAATTCGTTTTTTTCAAATGTAGCACTTATATTTTGTTCATTAGCGCTAAATACAGGTTCAATTCTAACTTGTTGGTGCTCAATGTTGCTGTTTTTATAAGCGGATAAATTGTAGCGAGATAAATCAATGGGACCTTTATAGCCCCAATGATATTTTTGATTATTTTTACTTTGATTTTTACTTTGATTTTTACTTGGGTAAGTGAGTAATAATGCGGATAAGGTTGCAGGAATTAATAATAATAAATCAATCACACCAAGAGTAATAAATATTATCGCTAACCCTGTTAATAAGTAGGTGATGACAGCAATGGCTAGCCAGTTGTTGTTTAAATTAGCATCTTTTAAACGGCGTAACGCGCTCATGGTTGAAAAATATGCTGAAATAAATAACACCATGAGAGCTAAAAATTTATGATCAGTTGTACTATTAATGAATAAAAAACTAATATAACTAATGCAGTTAATCAGTAAAAAGCGTAAACGATTATCACAACCTTGTTTACATAATAAGGTATTTAAAAAAAGCAAAGACATTCCTAACGTTAATGTAAGTCTATAATATTATTATTAATGCGATAAGCGGGTAATTGCACATCTACTAGCTTTAAGCCGTGTAAAATCATCACGCCTTGATAACTTGCTTCACCATCACTACTAAATTCAACATCAAAAATACTCAACCAGTAAATACCAAGCTGTTTATTAAATCGCAATCGACTTGAACGGCGAGCAATGGCGATGTATTGTAAATTTTCTTTTTTACAATAATTTGTTGCTTGTTTTCTCGCCGCTTCGGCTATTTTTCGTAAATAAATAAAGTACCAAAGCACTAAAAAAAACGCGAGTAAAATATAAATATTTTCCAAGTTATGCCCTTAATTGATTAAATAATTGTCCAATAGCTTGCGCTAATGCATCGCTTCTATTGGGTTGACGCATACAAGTAAATAACATGGGTCTTATTGCTGGTATTGCAATAAGATCTTTAAAAATAGCGGTAAATAGCGTGTTATCTTGGGCTTGAATTAGTTTTTCTAAAAAGCACATTAATAAATCACTTTCTTGCAAGGAAAACCAGCAACGAGTTGCTATAACGATAAGTAAATCATCATCTAATGTACTTGGTTTTAAAAGTAATTGACTAATTAATACTTTAACTTGTACATGAGTGCTAGAGGTAGCTAGAGCTCGTAATAAATGTTGTTGTAATAGACCATTTTCTGTATTGCTATTAAAGCATGTAATTAATGCATTAATCAATTCAAGTGATAGTGATTGATTTTCTAATGCTCCGCATAAAGGTAATAATACCTGTTCAGGAAAGTGGGCTAAATTTTGCGCTAATAGTTGTGCATTATTATCTTGCTTTAATCGAGCGCTAATATCAGCAATACCTTGAATAGCAACATCATGCCAATTATCCCAGCCTAAAGTACCGTTAATATAATCAACACATTGTTGATAATGTTGGCTTGGCGCTTGTTTTAACTCAACTTTTATAATGCTATTTATTGCAGCTAATTTATACTGTGCGGGGGTAAAATGATAAGGATTACTTTTTAACAATTCTTCTTGTTGTACCGTCGGTGTTAACGTTAAATCATTTTTACTATGCTTACTATTTATCTCTAACCCTAATGCTTCAACAATAATCTCAATAAAATGATTTTGTGCACCTTGGTTTAATAAACCACGTTCATCAATAGGAATTTTTACAAACCATAAATAGGGCTCTGCTGATTTTTTTTGCCAAAAAACAATGGCTATGCAAGCATGGCCTTGCGAAGGAAAAGGATAAGGTAGTTGATTTAATTCAATTTTACTAAAGTTATTTTTACTGATTTTTGTGATGACCCTACCAATATCATAAATTCTAAATTGTGAATCAGACAGGGAGAGGAGTGCAGAAATGGTATCAATAGTGCTCATAGTTGAAAATAATAGTCAAAATAGTATTCGAATTAAGTGATCATTATAGAGATAATAGATCTGTTGATCCATTAGATTGTAAATAAAGAGTTCTACCTTGCCTAATTTAACTAATTTTGAACATACAGCGGTAACACAAATAGAAAAGCCAATACTGAATATTTTGTATCAAGATGAATATTTAGTAGCGATAGATAAACCTGCGGGGTTGTTTGTGCATCGCAGTTTTATGGATAAAAATGAAATATATTTTGCGTTGCAATTAGTACGGGATCAAATAGGGCAATACGTTTATCCCGTACATCGGCTTGATAAACCTACCTCTGGCGTTTTATTGTTTGCTTTAACTAAAGAGGTTGCTCGTCAAATGAGTGCTATGTTTAGCGATAAAACTATACAAAAAACTTATTATGCGTTAGTTCGAGGACATTTATTAGGTGATGATTTAATTGACCACCCGTTAAAAGAGAAGTTGGATAAATTAGGTGATAAAAATGTCAGTCGTGATAAACCAGCACAAGCAGCACAAACTTATTATCAATCGATAGCTACGGCGAGCTTAGCCGTTGCTTTAGGTAAATATGATAGTGTGCGTTATAGCTTAATTAAATTATTACCAAAAACTGGACGCCGTCATCAAATTCGCCGCCATTTAGCGCATTTACGCCATCCAATTATTGGTGATATTAACTATGGTGATAATAAACAAAATCCATTTTTTATTCAGTATTTTGGCTTTAAGCGTTTAATGTTAATTGCCAAGCAATTAGATTTTGTTCACCCCGTTACAGGAGAACAGGTCAATATCTCTGTTGAGTTTGATCAACAATGGCAAAATATTTTTAAACAGTTAGATTGGTTAGTTGAAGGATAAACAAATTTATCGTCGAGAGTTTTGTTTATCGAGGAGCACCAATAAAGACTGAATTTTGATCTTGATAAATTAAGTCGCTGTATGCATAAATTTGTTCTACATTGCGTTTATCGTTTTGACGGTCACCACGAATACTAACATAGCTAACTTGCGGATATTGCGAGGCAAGAGTGTCTTGATCGTGAGCAAAGCCAAGCATCATTTGTTGATCTTCTGGTAATGGGCGGTTAAGTAATGAAAATAATAATTCTCTGTCTGAGTAAAACGATTTTTTTTCAACCGAAAATTTATTGGTGTATATCGACTTATTAGCCTGTTCTGCGGTACTGCTACAGGCGCTAACAAAGAGAACTAAAAATAGTAGACTAAAAAATTTATTGATATGGTTAAGCTTGCTCATAAATTTACAGATCATTAATGCGACTTAATATAGATAGAGCAAGTCTTGTTCCAATGCGTTTATTGTTTTTTATCTATTTGAATTTATTATATTTAATCTGTTTCCATGTGCTTTTTTGACATTTTTTAATGGTGTGTGATCGTTAAATTAATATGTGTCAAAAAAACATCAGTGCTACAATTAAGATAAAGAAAAGGAGGCCAAGCCTCCTAAATGTTAAAGCCTAATTATCTAAAAGATTTATTCGTCAGCAATCGATCTTAAAAGGGCATTAATACCCACTTTTGCGCGGGTTTTTGCATCAACTTTCTTAACAATAATAGCGGCATATAAATTATGAGTACCGCATTTTGATGGTAAAGTCCCCGAAACCACCACTGAGCCAGCGGGTACTCTACCGTAATGAATTTCACCCGTTTCACGGTCAAATATACGGGTACTTTGGCTAATATATACGCCCATTGATATCACCGCACCTTCTTCAACAATAACACCTTCGACAATTTCAGAGCGAGCACCAATAAAACAATTATCTTCAATAATTGTTGGGCCAGCTTGTAATGGTTCTAATACGCCACCAATACCAACGCCACCCGATAAATGTACGTTTTTACCTATTTGTGCACATGAACCTACCGTTGCCCAAGTATCAATCATACAACCATCGTCAACATAAGCACCAATATTAATGTAACTTGGCATTACCACTACATTTTTACCAACAAAACTCCCCGTACGTACGGTTGCGGGTGGTACTATACGCACACCATCGGCAACAAACATTGCTTGAGTGTACTTGCTGTATTTAAGTGGTACTTTGTCAAAATAGTTGCTTTCACCGCCGTCTATGATCAAATTATCCCAAAGACGAAAAGAAAGTAATACCGCCTTTTTGAGCCATTGATGAACGACCCATTCTCCCGCTATTTTTTCAGCAACACGAGCACTACCGTTATTTAGTGATGCTAGGGCTTCAAGTATTGCTTGTTTTGTTTCTTCGCTTATTGTACTTGGAGTTATGTTATTTCTATTTTCAAAAGCTTGTTCTATAATTTGTTGTAAGACTTTCATATTTATCCTAATAATAGTTTTTTAGTAATATTTTTGTAAGTGATTTTAGTCAAGCGCAGTGATTAATTTATCTGTTAATTTTTGTTGTTCTTGCTCTGATAACGCGTTGTTATCATTATTAGAAAGTGTAAAAACATCTTCAACTTTTTCACCGAAGGTGGTGATTTTTGCTGAATGAATATGTAGTGATAATTGCTGGAATACATAGGCAATTTGTGCCAGTAAACCAGGGTGATCAAGCGTAACTAATTCTAGCATGGTGCGATTTTTTGCCGGTGCTTTGACAAAGCTAACTTGTGTTCTAAATTTAAACTGAGTGAGTTTTTTACTGATTACTTTTATTGGTATAGGAATGTTTGTTTTTTGTGCGAGCTTTTCTGTTAATGCTTTTTTTATTGTTTCGGCACGATAATTATCTTCAAGTGCTTTGCCATGATTATCTAAAACAACAAAGGTATTGAGGGTATAGCCAGTTTTACTGGTAATAATTTTAGCATCCAAAATAGATAATTTTTTCGTACCCAGTAAACCAACGGTTGCTGAAAAAATATTAGATCTTTCTTTGGTAAAAATAAATACTTCACTACCACCACGATAGGGTTTAGGACTAATAAGCACTAAAGGTTGGTTACGATCATGAGCTAAAATATTTTTACAATGCCAACAAATTTGTTCTGGCGAGTAACGTAAAAAATAATCGGCTTTAAATTCTTCCCACAATGAGGTTAATTGTTGCTTATTAACTGTCTCTAGTTCAACTAATAATGTTAGTGCTTGTTGTTGGTTTTCTCGTATTTTAGCACGCATATCAACTGGTTTTTCTAATCCTCGTCTAAAAGCACGTTTGGTGGCAAAGTATAAATCTTCAAGTAGATTTGCCTTCCAACTGTTCCATAAACTTTCGTTGGTAGCACGCATATCGGCGACGGTTAAACAATAAAGATAATCTAAATGCGCTTCGTCGCGAACAATACCGCCAAACTCATTAATAACGGCCTCGTCTGAAATATCACGGCGCTGGGCAGTAACCGACATTAATAAGTGATTTTTTACTAACCAAGCAACCATACGACCGTCATGATCGTTCAATTGATGATTTTTGCAAAAGTCGAGGGCATCAATTGCGCCTAGTTTTGCATGATCGCCTCCGCGTCCTTTAGCAATATCATGAAAAATACCGGCTAAAAATAACACTTCGGGTTTGCGAATACGTTGTACTAATTTACTGCACAAAGGAAATTGATGATTATGCTCAGTTTGACTAAAACGATAAAGGTTTTTAATTAATCGGTAACTATGTTCGTCAACCGAATAGGCATGAAATAAATCAAACTGCATTTGCCCTACGATGCTTTTCCATGCAGGAATGTAGGCACCCAAAATACTGTGACGATGCATTAAACTAAACGCTAAGCCAAGTCCTTTTGGGTGTTTAATTATAGCGATAAAAAGGCGACGACACTCGGCATAATCTTCTAAACCAGAAATAAGGCGACGACGGGCATTACGCAATAACCTTAACGTGTGCGAGTGAATACCTTTTACATTGTTATTTTGAGCTATGGTTAAAAACATCGTCATTATTTTTACGGAGCGCATAAATAAACGGCTATTATGTGTTTTTAATAACCCGTCACAAATATAAAAGTCTTTATCAATGTTTTCTACTTTTTCTGTTGTTTTATCTTTTAAAATAGCTTGTTCAAAATGTTGTAGCAACATGGTATTTAATTCAGCTACACGGCCTATAATACGGAAAAAACGTTTCATCATTCGTTCTACGGTAATTTTTCCTTCATTACCAAAACCCATCAAACACGCCACTTCTGCTTGGTGGTCGAAAAGTAAGCGATTTTCGCTGCGACCAGCGACAAAGTGCAGCGCAAAACGCATTCGCCAAAGGTAATCTTGGCACTCTAATAATTCAAAAAATTCATTTTTGGTTAAATAATCATGTTCAACTAATTCATCTAAAGAATGAGCAGAAAAGTGACGTTTAGCCACCCAAGCAATAGTTTGAATATCGCGTAAACCACCAGGGTTAGCTTTTAGGTTAGGCTCTAAGGTGTAAGCTGCACCATGATATTGTTGATGGCGTTGTAATTGTTCTTCACGTTTAGCAATAAAGAACTTTTTTGAAGTCCAAAATACATCTTCGTGCAACAAAGGCAGTAGTTGTTGAGTTAGTGCTTCGTTACCAGCTATTTTTCGCATTTCCATTAAGTTGGTGGCAACGGTAACATCAGCAACTGCTTGTTTTAAACATTCTTTTACACTGCGAACACTAGAACCAATATCAAGTTTTACATCCCATAATTGGGTTACAAAGGCTGATATTTTTTCTTCAAGATCTTTATCTATGGCATTTTGAGTCAGTAGTAAAATATCAACATCGGAATGTGGGTGTAACTCACCACGGCCATAACCGCCAACGGCAATTAAGCTTATTTGATATTCGTCTAAATGATGTTGTGACCACAGTTTGATAAGAATGTGATCGACAAACTCGGCGCGTGCTTTTATTAACTCTGCGGTGTCCACTTGGTTAAAAATATCTTTTAACCAAGTGGTAAAATCTTGAGTGAGCAAGCAAATGTCTTTACTACTAATTTCATTTGCGGTGATCGCAAGTGGTTGAAAAAAATGTTCAGGAACAATTGATATAGAGTTCAAAATTTCACCTTAAGTTAATAATGCCAAATGCTAGTGCCAAATATTAATTATTTTGCAGTCGAGCGAGTGTTTCTTCTTTGCGTAGCGTTAATATTTCACAACCAGTAGGGGTAACTAACAAGGTATGTTCCCATTGTGCTGTTTTCTTCTTATCTACAGTGTAAACAGTCCAGCCATCATCTTTGTCGGTTATAGTGCCTGCTTTGCCTAAGTTAATCATGGGTTCTATAGTAAAACACATACCAGCCTGAATTTTGTCGCTGTCGTTGTTTTTGTAATGGACTACTTGGGGTTCTTCATGAAACTCCTTACCAATACCATGACCACAATATTCTTTGACGATAGAAAAACGGCCAGATTTTTTAATAAACTTTTGAATGGCAGTACCAATTTCACCAAATTTAGCACCAGGTTTTACTTTTTTTATGCCTGCATATAGCGCTTCTTGTGTTAATCGACATAAACGAGCATCTTCGGGAGAAACAGCACCAATAAGGAACATTTTGCTAGTATCACCATGATAGCCGTCTTTGATCACGGTAATGTCAAGGTTAACAATATCCCCCTCTTTTAAGGAGGTATTGTCTGGAATGCCATGACAAACCACGTGATTAATTGAAGTACAAATTGATTTAGGGAAACCATGATAATTTAAGGGAGCAGAAATAGCACTTTGAACTTCTTCGGTATATTTTGCACACAGGACATCTAATTCATTTGTTGTTACACCAACAACGACATGTGGTGCAATCATTTCTAAAACGTCAGCGGCGAGTTTACCTGCAATACGCATTTTTTTAATTTCTTCAGGGCTTTTTATGGTGATGGTCATCGTTTTCTCAGTGTTAGCTCTCAGTATTAGTTTTTTATATGAATTATATCGTCTTTCTTAATTCAAATTCTATTGCTTCAACAATGGTCTTTGGTGTTGGTAAATAAAGGTTGTGGTTTAGTAACGTTAAGTTATCGCCATTCACTAATAATAATGCCGGGATTGCTTTTGTTGTGATTATTTCTTGTATGGCAAATATTTCATGTAATTCAAATTCTGCATCTTTACTGAGTTTATCAGTTTTTAATGCTTTTGTCGGCGGCGATAATTTTAATTCATCGATAATGTTTTGTATTTGCTCAATATTTGTTAACTCAATTCCTTGTTGAAAATGCGCTTGTTGTAAAGCATTTAATAAGGGCAAGGTTTTGTTCGCGGCTTTGTGGTTGGTCCAAGCTAATAAGTTGGCGGCTAAGGTTGAATCTTTCGCGGTGTTTAACGTTTGCTGGTAAATAGCAGAAAATTTAATACTGCTTGCTTGTTCTACGCTATCAAGTTGATCCATCGTTATGTTTTCACCAATATCATATTCTGCAGCAGAAAAAACTGCGCTATGCCAGTAATGAATTTTAATGTCTGGTAAGTGTTGGTGTATTTCATTAATAAGTGCCGTTGCTGCATAACTCCAAGGGCAATGAGTGTCGTAAATAAATAATAATTCAGCGTTCATAAGGCTATAGTTCAGTATTTTAAAAGTAAGTAGATATAATCATATTTAATTTTATCGTGTGTGGCAGAATTCAGCTAGTAAAAAATGAGCTAGATCATGTTTATCCTACTCTTAACTAGAATTCAGTGTCAAAATTTGCTTTAATACTAAGTAATAATCATTCTCATTATCAAGTTTTATTTTGCTTTTCATCCTTTCAACCGAGCATTTTAAAAAGATAAAATAAGATCTTACAAGAAATATTTTATGACATTAGCAGATATTAAAGCAGGGCAAAGCGTTGTTATTAGTTCATTAAGCAAAGACTTTAATGCCCGAGCAAAATTATTAGATTTAGGCTTATTACCTGGCACGCAGTTAAAACTTAAAAGAGCTTTAGGTTGGAGTAAGGCCGTGCAAATTAATGTTCGTCAAACTAACTTAATTTTACGTGATTCTTTGGCTAAGCAAATTAAAGTGGAATTATTGTCTGATCAAAATGAATCTACGTTAGCTATACCCAGCTTAACTACGGCAGGTTTAATTAAGTAATGAGCAAAAATGTAGTCTTACCTGAATTATTGTTAGTGGGTAACCCTAATGCTGGAAAATCCACGCTATTTAATCAATTAACAGGGTTAAAACAACAAATAGGTAATTTTCCTGGTATTACCGTTGATAAAAGTTTTGGCCAACTGCAATCGAAAAGTTATCCTGCAAAAATTGTCGATTTACCCGGTGTTTATTCATTAGTACCACAGCAGCAAACCTCTCAAGATGAACGTGTTGCGCTAAATTATTTACTTGATATCGAAAATGCAGTGGTCATTAATGTTGTTGATGCGACTTGTCTTGAGCGCCATTTATATTTAACCATTCAATTACGTGAATTGGGTATTCCCATGGTGTTAGTGTTAAATAAATGGGATTTAGCACAAAAACAACAACTTAATATTGATATTGAAAAACTTAGTCAATTATTAACTTGTCCCGTGATCACCTCAAATGCCAATCAAACTAATAGTATAGAACTGCTGGAAAACGCATTAGTTACCCTAACCAATATTGAACCATTACAGGTTGATTTTATCCCTGAAGTAGAAGAACAGTTATATCAAAAGTTAGCGGGTAAAATTCGCTTTCAAGAAGTTTTGGCCTTAATTGAACGTCAGTTTAATCATGATGAAAGCTTTGATGTTGAATTAGAAGTTGCCAGTAAACGTTATCAATTATGTAACAGCGTAGTGCACCAATGCAGTGAAAATAGCTCAAATAACGAACATCAATTAACTGAAAAAATAGATACATGGATGTTAAAACCTTGGGTTGCTATTCCGACGTTTTTATTGTCAATGTATTTAATGTTTATGTTTGCTATTAACGTCGGTGGTGCATTTATCGATTTCTTTGATATTACTGCCAAAGCATTATTTGTTGATGGTTTAGCGCAATTATTAAATAGTTGGAGTTTTCCACAGTGGTTAGTGGTGTTATTAACCGAAGGCGCGGGTACTGGCGTTGAAACTGTCGCAACGTTCATCCCGTTAATTTTTTGTTTGTATTTATTTTTAACCGCGTTAGAGCAATCGGGCTATTTAGCGCGTGCTGCGGTGGTAACCGACAGAATAATGCAGAAAATGGGTTTGCCGGGCTCTGCGTTTGTCCCCTTAATGATGGGCTTTGGTTGTACGGTACCTGCGGTAATGGCGACGCGTACCCTAAAGCAAAAACGTGAGCGGATATTATCGAGCGCGATGAGTCACTTTATGGTTTGTGGCGCACGTTTGCCTGTTTTTGCTTTATTTGGCGCGGCTTTCTTTTTAGATAATGCTCTGCAAATAGTATTCTTATTATACCTTTTAGGTATCGTTGCCGCGTTGTTCACTGGCGTAGTTTTTCGTAAAACGGTGCTTGCTGGTGATGCCAGTCCGTTTATTATTGAATTACCGCAATATCAATTGCCCCATTTTAAAGATTTATTTAATCGCACTTGGCAACGCTTAAAAGGCTTTATGTTTGGCGCGGGTAAAACCATTGTTATTGTGGTGACCATTTTAGGGGTAATTAACTCACTTGGGCGTGATGGCTCTTTTGGTAATGCAGGCACTGAAAAATCATTACTTTCAACGGTAGGGCAAGTGATCACGCCTGCTTTTAAACCCATTGGTATAGATGATGATAACTGGCAAGCCACGGTCGGTATTTTTACTGGGTTATTCGCTAAAGAAGTATTAGTGGCGACCTTAAATAGCTTGTATCAAGAACCTACTCAAGATGAAAAATTTGTATTAAGCGAGCAGCTAACCGCAGCAGTTGCCTCTATTGGTACTAATTTAGCGGGTTTAAGTGATAAATTATTTGATCCTTTAGGGTTATCAAGTGCTGATGTTGGCTCGGTAGAAGAAGCGGCAAACTCTCAAAATGTATCGATGACCACGATGGAGCGTATTGCGAGCCATTTTGACGGCAAAGCAGGTGCATTTAGTTATATGCTGTTTATTTTACTTTACGCACCATGTGCCTCAGCATTAGGCGCGATTGCCCGTGAATTTACAGGGCGTTGGGCATTATTTATCGCGCTTTGGGCCACTGCTCTGGCTTACACCACCGCCACTATTTTTTATCAGTTGAGTACCATTGAAGGTGTTTTTTCTTCGCAATCATTAACATTATTATTGGTGTTATTGTTTAATGCCTTAATATTTGTCGTGTTGCGATCAAATTATCTTAAAACATGGTTAGCAGGAGGACAAAGTTATGTTGGCAGCAATTCAAAAGCAGCTTGTCACTGATGAAGTATTAACCGAGTCTTTATTAGCAAAAAAAGCCAACGTATCAATTGACGCGTTAACGCCAATGGTTAATTTATTAGTAAAACGTGGTGTGGTTGAAAAAGTAACTTCGGGTGATTGTTCAGGCGGTTGTGGTTGTTCGGCTACTGCGACCATTGCTTATCGTTGGTTGGGTGACACTAACAAAACGATTCCGTTGAATATACTCTCAGTTTATTAGCTGTTTTGGGGTTACAAACGCAAGAATAATTCTTTAATTAGACGTTTGAAAATTCTTTTCTTACTCACTGCCTTTATTTGCTCATTTAACATTGCAATATTGTCGCCATAAATATAATTGGGGATCAGTAAGTTTTTAATGGCGGCGAGTTCTTGTTCGCGTGATTGCATGTATTTGTCTGCTAAGTCGTTAAAAATAATATTAATATTTTCGGTATTGTCTGCTAGTGTTTCAACACGGTGAAACCAATTACGGGGAATATAAAGCATATCGCCCGCTTGCATGGTTATTTCCAATGCTTGTGCTTTAATGTTTTTTTGCAAAGGGAGAACAATATTATAAAAAGGTAAACACTTTAATGGTGTTTCGGGTGCTAAAAGTAGCCATTTTTTTGAACCAGTAATACAAATATTTAATAAGTCTGTACTGCGTTGATCGTAATGAAAATGTGAAACATTGCCTTTTTTATGCTGCCAAAAACGCATTTTTTTACGAAATTTTGTATTTTTATTTGTAACTAAATTTTTGATTAATGGCAAGTTAAATAAGTAGTGGCGGATAAGCGTATTATCAAAATAAAGATAAAGAAAAGGCACCGCACCTCTGCCATAATCGGCTTTCATTTCAGTTTTGTTTTTTGCAATTAATTGTTGAAATTCTTCGTTGTTGAGAAAGTTTTTGATCAGTACGGGCTGCTTCTTTTTAACAATGGCATGGTAAAAATTATATTTTGTTATATCTGAATTAGTTATGATCATTAATGGCATCCCTAATGTTTTCCTCTAAATATTTGAGTTTGGCGCTATGTAGTCCCTATTTTTAGTTATAAACATACAGTAATAATCGAAATAAAAAACCTTAAAATACAAGCAATAGATAAAGTAATGACATGAAAATTGATTTCAATCAAAAAACTTAATGAGAATGATTTGTGTTAACATGTTGATTTGAGTATACTGGCCGCAATAAAAACAACCAACCGAAGTTTTATCGTACTTGGTTATAAAATAATTATCGATAGAGCCGAACTTATTAGGAAATCCAACTCTCATGAAAAAAACATTAATTGCCTCAGCTGTTTTAGGTCTATTGGTTAGTGGTAGTGTATTAGCAAATCAAGAAACTGATGACTTACGAAAAATCATTGCTGAACAGCAAAAAGTATTGAAAAAATTAGAACGGCGCTTAGACCAAACAGAACAACGATTAGAAATGACAGCAGATCAAATAGAATCTACCACCACTCATGGCGCAGCACTAACCAATAGTGGGGCAACCAAGTTGGGTGGGTATGGTGAAATGCATTACAATAATATAGAGGATAAAAAATCCATTAGTTTTCACCGTTTTGTACTCTTTGCTAGTCATGAATTTACTGACAAGTTACGTTTTTTCTCTGAATTTGAAGTTGAACATGCGGTTATCGAAGAAGGAGCGAACGGTGCAGTTGAATTAGAACAAGCCTATATTGAATATGATTATAGCGATAAAATTAAGACAACATTTGGTTTGTTCTTAGTTCCTGTGGGCATTATTAATGAAACTCATGAGCCTACTGCTTTTTATGGTGTTGAACGTAATCCAGTCGAAAAAAATATTATCCCAACTACATGGTGGGAAGGTGGAGCCGCAGTAAATTATCGCCCTTTGGGCGGCGTTAGCTTTGATTTTGCTATTACTAGTGGTTTAAATACACCTATTGATGGTAACAGTGCGTATAAAGTTCGCAGTGGTCGTCAAAATGTTTCTAAAGCGAATGCTGACAGTTTAGCGTTTACCTCGCGTGTCAAATATACTGCAATTAATGGTTTAGAATTAGCCGCTACAGTGCAATATCAGCAAGATATGACGCAAGGTGCTATAGGTGTTGATAAAGCAGATGCCACTCTTTTTGAAGCTCATGGTATTTATCAAATAGAAAACTTCAAACTTATTGCATTATATGCTCGTTGGGATATTAGTGGCGATGAAGCAAAATCGTTAGGTCGAGATGAACAAACAGGTTGGTATGTTGAACCTTCTTATAAGTTTAACGAGAAGTTTGGTGTTTTTGCTCGTTATGCTAAATACGACAATAACGTAGGTAATAGTGATGATACGAGTAAAGATCAAACTAATATTGGTATTAACTACTATTTACATGAAAATGTAGTGTTGAAAGCTGATTGGGAAGAACAAGGTCAGCCAAATAAAAATGGTTTTAACTTAGGTATTGGCTATCAGTTTTAATTTTACTAATAAAATATAAAAATGATAGGCGAATAGTAAGACTATTCGCCTATTTTACTTTAATAATTTGCTTTAAATAAATAGGTATCGAGGCTTTTGTGTATAAATTACTCTTAGTTATTATTTGGTTATTTATCTTTTTTATGAATAGTTATGCTAAAAATGTTTATGCTAAAGGAGTCGAGCAAAAACCCGCGCAATTTATTAGTCATGTTTTTAATGGAAATATTCCTAAAGTACAAGTGTTGTGGCTATCAAAGGCCGATAAAACGATAGTTGCTGAAATTATGCAACATAAATTCAATCGTTTGCGCATTCGCTATTGGCAAAAAACACAGGCAACAACAAATGATACTGTCTGGATCCTAAATGAAATAGGCAAAGAAAAACCGATAACCATCGGTGTCCATATTAAAAATCAACAAATTGTTGAGCTTAAAGTATTAGCTTATCGTGAGAGTCGTGGTGATGAAGTTCGTCACACATTTTTTACCAAACAATTTAATTTGGCAAAATTAACCCAAAACAATGAGCTTGATCGCCATATAGATGGTATAACAGGCGCCACTTTATCGGTTAGAGCATTAACTAAAACTGCTCGCTTGGCATTATGGTTAGATAATAAAATTAATGCTCAGTAAATTATTCATATTAATGTAAGGCATCAATTTTAATATTCTCATGCTACAAAATAAGTTAAAAAAACAAAAACCGCTTCATCAACGTCTTATTCGACATTTACGTGAATGGCATCGTAAGCTTGGTATTATCACGGCTATATTTATTATTTTTTTAGCGGTAACAGGTATGATGATCAATCATGCTAATGGCTTGTCACTCGACACCTTATCCGTTAAAACGCCTTGGTTATTAAATTATTACGGTATTAAATCACCCAATGATGTGCGTTTTTATGCGGATAAAAAAATAAGTATTACTGATAATTATGTGTGGTTGAACGACAAGTTATTGTTTGAAAGTTCCACGCCAGTGATCAGTGCTGCAAAGTTTCAACAATTTTATATTATTGTCAATAGCGACCAAATTTCACTTTATTCACACCAAGGTGAATTAGTCGATCAACTCGACAGTACCTCAGGTGTACCAATCAATATTTCTAAAATCGCTGTAAAAAATCAACATTTTATGGTGAAAGCAGCGGATAACATTATGCAAATTGACAGTGATTTTGTTATTTGGCAAATAATACAAGATAATAATATTCAGTGGATTAAAGCTGAAGATGCTAACAAGAGTGAAATAAAAACAGCAATTGCGCAATTTAAAGGCCAATTTTTATCGTGGGAACAAGTATTGTTAGATGCACACAGCGGACGTATTTTTAGTAAAACGGGAGTGTTTGCCTCTGACATTGTTGCATTATTATTGATCATGCTTTCGTTAAGCGGGCTTTATATTTGGTTAAGGTATGCCAATAATAAGCGTTGAAGGTTATTATTTTACATGCCTATATTTTTGGTCCAGGTAAATAATATAGGGCTTCAGGACAATATGCTCCAGCATTCTCTAATAAGTTATGTCCATCTAACATAACCTATCAATTCATGCCATTTATTCTGTATTTGACGACATAAATGCCGTATACATAAGGATCCTGAGCTGTCTATACCCAAACTACTTGAAGATGCGAGTTTCAGGACGATTGAGCGAATCATGATCAAGGCGCATCTTTTTATTAATGGTTGTTCCCTTAAAAACAGATGCAACGAAGAGCATGTTTTGCTCAGTCGCC
>JAESPQ010000057.1 GCA_016765535.1 Alteromonadaceae bacterium
TGTGTCATCCCAGATGTAAGCTTTTTCAGAAAGAAGGTCAACAACACCAACAAAATCGTCTTCAGTACCAATCGGTAAGGTCATTATTAATGGGTTAGCACCTAGTACGTCTTTAATTTGCTTACAAACACGGTAGAAATCAGCACCCATACGGTCTAATTTGTTAACCATGATAATACGAGCAACTTCTGAGTCATTTGCATAACGCCAGTTAGTTTCTGATTGTGGTTCAACACCACCAGAGCCACAAAATACACCAATGCCACCATCAAGTACTTTAAGTGAACGATATACTTCAACGGTAAAATCCACGTGACCAGGAGTATCGATAACGTTGAAACGGTGATCGTTCCAAAAACAGCTTACCGCAGCAGACTGGATGGTAATACCGCGCTCAGCTTCTTGTTCCATGAAGTCAGTTGTTGACTCGCCGTCATGTACTTCACCCGTTTTATGGATTTTTCCGGTAAGTTTTAATATACGTTCTGTCGTGGTGGTTTTACCCGCATCAACGTGCGCGAAAATACCAATGTTTCTGTATTTAGCTAAATCTGCCATTTTGTGGTTTCTCTGTTTATTTATGTAAATCAATTTATAAAAATTTGCGCGCGAGTATACCACTTTGTAAATTAAACGAACATATAAATCGTAATTTTTTTAATCAAGTGCGCAAAAAAATTAATTTCAAGGGATAAATATAATTTGTTAAATTCGCGTATCTAGGTGTTATTTATTTATAATGTTAACTAAACTAATATTACAATAATTTTATTATTCTTATTAAATGTTTAAAAAACTTTTCAGGATTGTTTATATTCTATTTTTTAGTGGATTTGCTAGTAACTTTTCAGTTTATGCTGGAGAGCTGGATGATGATGATATTTTTTCATTAACACTTGAACAATTACTCCATACCAAAGTGATCAGCAGTAATGGTATTGAAGAAACGCTCATTGATGCACCTGCGGCGATGTTAGTTATTTCTCAACAAGATATCAGCCAGCGGGGATATAACTCATTAATGGAAGTGATCGTAGACTTACCTGGTTTTGATACAGTTGTCACCGGTGGTTCTTCTCCTCTTACTACATATCAACGTGGTTATCGTACTCCGCAAACAACGCGAACTTTATTTATGATTGATGGCCGAGTTGAAAACCATTTATGGAGTCAGCAGGCCATTATAAGTCGTCAATATCCGCTTACAATGATTAAACGTGTAGAGGTTTTATACGGTCCTGCTTCGGCCAAATATGGTGCTAATGCATTTCTTGGTGTGATTAATGTGATCACTAAAAAAGGTGCTGAATTGAGCGATGGCGAAGATGAACTTATCGCTAAAGCAGAAATAGGCAGTTGGAATTCTCGAGGTGGCGAATTATTTGCGCGGGGGCATCATAGTAATTTTAGCTATGATATTAGTCTGCGTTTATTTACGAGTGAAGAAGAGGACTTATCCTCACGTTGGGGGTTTTTATCGAATGATTTATATAGTAATAAAAGCATTTGGGGACCATTGCTTGCACTTGGTAATGATGGTATTAAATTTGGACAATATGCTGATCCTACGGACGATAGAGGTTTTTTTGCTAATGGACAATACAAAGATATAAGTTTTGGTATTAGCCAGTGGCAGATAGATGAAGGTTATGGTACCGATTTTACCGCCGACAAAGGGCAAGTAAATGGTGATTGGTTGCGATCGTCAAAACAGTATTATTTTGAGCATAACTTGCAGATAAATAGAAAATTAAATATCACCAGTGCGTTGAATTACCGTGAAAGTCGCGTATGGGGCTGAAGCTGCAACTGACTGGCATGCTGGCATGAGCGATTATTCTTATATTAGTTTTACCTATTGGAATAGCACTAATAGTGCAAAGGAAGTAAAGCAAGATATTGATTACCAAATAAATGATAAATTTCGTTTACTAAGTGGTTGGCGAATTAAACGTAGTGACTTAACTAAAGCTTATGATATTCCTGGTTATTGGCATGCCTATAGTTCAACTACGCCAAGTGATGCAGCGGGCCCGTATGGTTTTGGATCGGGTATTTTTCATAGTAGTGATGCAAATTATGATTATTTTGCTAAACCTTTAGCTAATGTACCAAACAATAATCGTAGTTATTTTAATGATACAGGGGTGTACAGTTCTGTTATTTATGATGCTTATCCGTGGCGGTTAAATGTAGGTGTTCGTTATGATGTTAATCAACTATGGGGAAGTTCGGTTAATCCGCGTTTATCGGCTATTTATAAGTTTAATGATAACGAATCTGCAATAAAGTTAATTTATGGTGAGGCATTTCAAGAACCGCCAGCGAAACAATTGTATGGCGGCTGGTCTGGGCGTAAAGCCAACCCTAATTTAAAGCCGGAAAAAGCTAAAAATATAGAATTAATTTTTATGTATAAAACACATTATTGGTTACACGATGTTTCGTTATATAAAGCACAATATAAAAACGTTATTCGTGAAGATGCCCTTAATGATGCTAATCGTAATATTTGGGGCATAGAATATAGAGGCAGTTATGAATTTGCTAATATTATTGCAGGACAAGCTGATATTAGTGGACATTTTTTTTACAGCTATACACATGCCAAAACGGACAAAAAATATGATCATCAGTTGCAACAGTGGACGAAACAAAATGTTATTTTAGGAGACATTTCACCGCAAAAAATTAATTTTTTAATTAATATTCCTTTTCATGAACACATTAACATTAATATTAAAGCTAATTATATTGCTAAAACGTCATTGTATTCTCGTAACCCGTTGAATGAACAAGGTATAAAAATCGGCTCTAGAGTCATTTTCGATACGGCAATTAATTATCAATATCAAAGCTGGCAATTTATTATTAAAGCATTAAATGTATTTAATCATAAAGTGTTAACCGCTGGAACAGGTAAAGCGGATTCGGGCAATGATTTTTCTCAACGTAGTTTGGGTTTTGCTAATTCATTGATACCGCAACCTAGTCGCTCGTTATGGTTATCGGTAAGTTATCGTTTTTGAACGCTTATTTAATGCACCGTTATTGAATTACTTTGCTCAAAATTAGCCAATACTTTAAATAGTTGTTCAATTTTTTTCACTAGAGCAATTAATAGTTTTTTATCTTGGGTTCCTTGCCAAGAAATTAAATCGTCAGCAACTTCTTCAACATACGGTTGAAAAGTGTTCGCTGAGCAATTAAAACCAATATCATTAATAAATATGGCTTTAAAACTAGCTTTATTTTTACTGCGTAAATCCGCCAAAGTCGCATCGGCAGCGAGTGAACGTTTTAATATTTGTGAAATATTATCAATAAGTTGTTGGTTAATTTTTTCAGGCATAAGGTTTTTTATCAGGTTTAAAGCTAAATTTGTTCGCCATTATGCCAGATAATTTTGCCATGAGAAACTAAAACTCTCGTAAAAAAATAGGCGTTTTATTTGCTTCGCCAGCAATTTCTCTCACCATTTTAGGTAGTAAAAAACCTGCCAAACGTGCCATTAGCGCTTTATATAACCCTACTGCTTGTTGCTCGCTAACTTCAAAATGTGCCGCGCCTTGTACTTTATCAAGCAGATGTAGGTAATAAGGTTGAATACCATGATCAAAGCTCTTTTCACATAAATTCGCTAATGCTTCAATATTATCGTTTACACCTTTTAATAACACGCTTTGATTAAATAACGGAATACGTGCATTACGTAAAGGTTCTAATGCCTTACTAAAGTCATCATCAATTTCATTAGCGTGATTAATGTGTAGCACCATAGTAGATTTTAAACGACTATTTTTTAATATATTGACTAGATAATCAGTAATGCGCTGCGGAATAACCACAGGTAAACGCGTGTGTAGACGTAATCGGGTGATATGAGGGATAGCTTCTAATTGTTTAACTAACCATGCTAAATGATCATCACTGGCCATTAATGGATCGCCCCCACTAAAAATAACTTCATTAATTTCATCATGTTTTTTGATATAGGTTAATGCTTCTTGCCAACGTACTTTGTTAGGACTGTTATCTTGATAAGGAAAGTGACGACGAAAACAATAACGACAATTTATAGCGCAACCTGCTTTTACTATCATCAATACACGATGTTTATATTTATGCAACAAACCTTCGGCAACGCTATCATGTTCGGCAAGCGGATCCTGATTAAAACCATCAACTTTAATAAATTCATCACTTAATGGCATGACTTGTTTTAACAAAGGATCGTTAAAGTCACCTTGTTGCATGCGCTTAATAAAAGGTAAAGGTACGCGTACAGGAAACAATTGTCGTGCATTAAAGTGTTGTTGATACGTATTTGCATCTATATCTAGTATTTCTAATAACTGTTTAGGATCGGTTACTACATTGGCTAATTCTTTTTGCCAACAAGTGTGCAAATTTTCATTGATTTGGGTTATTATCTGCGGCAATTGTTTTTCCACTTCTTATGATCAGAGTTTAAAAGATAAATTATTATGGCTAATTTCAGTACAAACCAATTTAAAGCCGGGCTTAAAATAATGCTTGACGGTGAACCTTGCAACATTCTTGATAACGAAATTGTAAAACCGGGTAAAGGGCAAGCCTTTAACCGCGTTAGAATTCGTAAACTTATTTCGGGCAAGGTTTTAGAAAAAACCTTTAAATCGGGTGAAAGTGTTGAAGGTGCTGACGTTATGGACAGCGAATTAGCCTACCTTTATACCGATGGCGAATTTTGGCATTTTATGAACAATGACACTTTTGAACAAATTGCTGCCGACGATAAAGCTGTTGCCGATAATGAAAAATGGTTAGTTGAAGGCGACCTTTGTACCATCACACAATGGAATGGTACACCGATTTCGGTAACACCACCAAACTTTGTTGAATTAGAAGTGACTGAAACTGATCCTGGGTTAAAGGGTGATACTGCTGGCACAGGTGGTAAACCTGCAACGTTAAATACTGGTGCCGTAGTACGTGTACCTTTATTTGTACAAATTGGTGAGCATATTAAAGTTGACACTCGCAATGGCGAATATGTGTCGCGCGCTGCGAAGTAATTATTAATTCAGGTTAGTGTTGCAAATTAAACCGCGACATTAGCCTGAAATTAGAACTTATTTTTGATGATAATGTAACTATTTAAGCAATGTTATTTTGGAAGAAATTATAAATAGTCAAAAAAACCAAGGTTTTACTTTAGTTGAGTTAATTGTTGTCATTGTTTTGTTGGGAATTTTATCGGCAACTGCTTTTCCGCATTTTATTAATTTATCTTCGGACGCTAGAATTAAAGTGATCACACAAATTAAGGTTAGTGTTAAAACTGCGAATGACTTACTGTATTTAAAATCTTTTATGCCAAGTTATTCGGTACAGCCGGTGCTTAATCGTCCTGATCTAATTGATATCGATATGGATCATGATGGTAATTTTGATGTTATTGGCGCGAATAAAGTAGATATTCGTCTTAAATATCATTATATCGATAATACGGATATTATTAAACGCATTGATATTTCAGATGATTTTTTACTTAAAGAAGAGGGCATCGACTTTACCTATCTCGGCTATGATCTTGATAATAATGGTCAGGTTAAAAATGATAATTGTTATTTTAAATACACACAGGCACAGAGTGAAGCTGTGCCTGCTGCGTATGTCGTGATCAGTTCTGGTTGTTAAGTCTTCATATTTTTATACTATTCTTTTTACTACCGACTTTAGGCGTACAACGCACAATAAATATAAGCGTTAATGCTAACTAAATTTTTTTTTCATTTTCTGGCTTGAATTTTTCAGCTTTTCCCCCAGACTTATAGTAAGGGTAGTTATTAATAGTTGATAATTACTCAACGGTTTTTTGCTTTTTAGCCAAAACCACTTTTCTGTAAGAACAAGAACATAAACAAGGAAATAATATGAAAATTGAAGTTTCTGGTCACCATAGTGACATCTCTAGCGCTGTTATCAGTGATATCCAACAAAAATTTACTAAAATAGATAAACACTACCCAAACCTGTTAAATGTTGATGTTATCTTGTCAAAACAAAATAATGAACACCATGTAGAATTAAGTACTATGTATGAAGGTGGCAAGTTAGCCTCGCATGGTAAAGACCGTGTTTTATATCCAGCGGTGAATAACGCGATAAAAAAACTCGAATCAGCATTATCACATCGAAAAGGACAACTAGCCGCTAGCTTACGTAAAGGATCACCCGTAACCTCGCCGACTGTTGTGCATGAGCATATTCAAAATTTAGATCTAAATTAACCGTAATAATAAAGATTAGAGGGGATTTTATATCCCCTTTTTTTTGATATAAAAGTATTTTTAAACTTTATATTGCTAAAATATCTTTTTTAAAAATTTTATCTAACTCAGGAATAATACTAACATCGTCTATGGTTGATGGCACTTGATAAGGTTCGCCATCAATCATTTGGCGCATTACTTTGCGCAGTATTTTTCCTGAACGTGTTTTCGGTAAACGTTCGACTATTAGCACTTGTTTTAACGATGCGATAGCACCAATTTTTTCACGGACACTCTGCCTTAATTCAGCTTGTAACAAGGTTTTATCAATGTTAGCACCATTTTTAGTGATCACTAATGCTAATGGTACTTGCCCTTTAATTTGATCATGAATACCAAATACAGCACATTCGGCAACGTCATGATGAGCAGAGACTATTTCTTCCATTTCACCTGTTGATAATCTATGCCCTGCAACATTTATTACATCATCGGTGCGTCCCATAACAAATAAATAGCCGTCCTCATCAATATAACCACCATCACCTGTTAAATAATAACCGTCAAAGGTGCTTAAATAACCGAGTTTGTAACGCTCTGGATTTTGCCAGATGGTGGTTAAACACCCCGGTGGTAAAGGCAGTTTTAAGACAATATTACCTGATTCGTTAGCGGCAACTGGTTTACCTAAACCATCAAGAATTTCAACTTTAAAACCTGGTGTAGGTACACCTGCAGAACCCGCTTTTGTCGTTTTATTTTCAATACCTAAAGGAATGCCGGCAATAGCCCACCCCGTTTCGGTTTGCCACCAGTGATCTATCACAGGTAATTGGGTTTTGTCTTTTAACCATGAATAAGTCGCAGGGTCTAATCGTTCTCCGGCAAGAAATAAACGTTGTAAATTGCTTAAATCATATTGCTGAATAAAATCACCTTGTGGATCTTCTTTAGCGATGGCTCTAAACGCGGTAGGTGCGCTAAATAAAGCGTTAACTTTATATTCGCTACAGACTCGCCAAAAAGCACCTGCATCAGGGGTTTTTATTGGTTTTCCTTCATATAAAATACTCGTACAGCCAGCGATTAAAGGCGCATACACAATATAAGAATGCCCCACCACCCAACCGACATCAGAAGCCGCCCAAAACACATCACCCGTAGTCATACCATAAATGGTTTTCATACTGTATTGCATGGCTACCGCATGACCACCATGATCTCGTACTACACCTTTCGGTGTGCCTGTAGTGCCTGATGTATATAAAATATATAAAGGATGCGTCGCTGGTAATGGTATTGCTTTAATTGCTTTGGCTGTTTTCATTAGCGTTTGCCAGCAAAAGTCACGATTTTCAGTTAACTCAGCTTGCACCATATCACGTTGGTAAATAATGCAGCTTTGCGGTTTGGTTTGTGCAAGTTCAATGGCTTTATCTACAAGAGGTTTGTAAGCAATTATTTTTTCTATTTCAATGCCGCAACTGGCGCTAACAATAACTTTGGGTTGCGCATCATCAATACGTACTGCTAATTCATGAGCTGCAAATCCACCAAATACCACTGAATGTATCGCGCCAATACGAGCACAAGCAAGCATAGCGATGGCAGCTTGTGGGATCATTGGCATATAAATTAACACTCGATCACCTTTATTAACTTTTTGGTTTTGTAATACCTCGGCAAATTTAGCGACTTGTTCCAATAGTTGGTTATAAGTAAATTGTTGTTTTGTTTGTGTTACTGGCGAGTCATAAATTAGTGCTATTTGATCACCACGACCTTGTTCAATGTGATGATCTAAGGCTAAATAACTAGTATTTAACTCACCATCGCTAAACCATTGTGATGAATTATGCCTATTATCATCACTATTTGTCGACAATATTTGTGTTGGACTTTTATACCAAGCAATATTTTTAGCTTGTTTTTGCCAAAAAATAATTGGGTTATCTATAGAGTTTTTATATTCATCAGCATAATTCATCATATTTATCTCAAATGTTCGTTTATATTTACTTAGTGTAAAACTGTCGACAAAATGCCGCTATTAGACTTTTGGCTAAAGTTTAGTCATATTGAAAACTACTTGCATTGCTATTTAAGCATTAACCCTTTATTATTTAACGAATGACAGCGTTGTCTTTTTTTTGTTTTTTGGATTTGCTTTAGACTGCAAATAAAATGACAATAAAAATTAAATTGAACAAAGGTAATATTATGACGATACCAGCAAACGAGTCAAAAACACCTATAACCACATCAAAGACTAAGGTTAGGTTACTCTCAATTGATGCCTTGCGAGGCTTTGATATGTTTTGGATTTTAGGTGCAGAAGGACTTTTTGCAGCTTTATTCACCATAACTGGGTGGTCATTTTTACAAACATTTGAACAGCAAATGCAGCATTCTGTTTGGCATGGTATTACGGCTTATGATGGTATTTTTCCGCTTTTTATCTTTTTATCAGGAGTCAGTTTAGGTTTAGCGGCAAAAGCAATTAAAGAATATAGTATTGAGGTGCAAAGGCAAAAATATCGTCATGCAGTTAAACGACTATTTTTATTATTGTTTTTAGGTGTTGTTTATAATCATGGCTGGGGAACAGGTGCGCCATTTGCGTTAGATGAGGTGCGTTATGCGAGTGTATTAGGTCGTATAGGTATTGCGTGGTTTGTCGCTGCCATGTTGGTTTGGCACACCAGTATTCGTACACAAGCGTATGTAGTAGTTGGCACCTTAGTCGGTTATTGGTTACTACTCACTTTTGTGAGTATAGGTGACTATGGTGGTGGTAATTACACTGCGACAGGCGCATTAAATGTATGGTTTGATCAACACCTTTTACCTGGTACTACTTATCGTCATGCCTTGCTTGATCCCGAAGGAATTTTATCTAATGTTAATTCTATTATTAATGCCTTAATTGGAGTTTTTGTGGGCCGTGCCATGAAAAATTTTGCTAGCCAGCCGAAAAAGTTACTGAGTTATTTAATAACCGCTGGTGTAGTTATGCTGGTATTAGGTTTTGCTTGGGGTGTGTTTTTTCCTATTAATAAAAACTTATGGACAAGTTCTTTTGTATTGGTGACTTGTGGTTATAGTTCGTTATTATTAGCCCTTTTTTATTTTTTAATTGATGTGCTTAAATGGCAGCGTTGGGCAACTTTTTTTGCGGTTATAGGGATGAATTCTATCGTTATTTACTTATCAACTAGTTTAATGACATGGACTTATACTGCTAAAAGTCTATTTGGCGGTTTTATTGCCGCAGCACCGCTTGCATGGCATGGTTTATTATTAATTGCAGCAGGGTTGTTGATTAAGTGGTTAGTATTGTATTGGTTATATCAACGAAAAATTTTTATAAAAGTATAACTTTTTAGTTTAATTGACTAATTAATTTAACGACCATTTATTAATATAGAAATATCTTCTTTATAAGTGAACTTTTTTTAACACTATAAATACTTGTATTTATAGTGTTTTTGTTTTTGTCTTGGTGTTTTTTATTCATATTTTGTAGAGTGGAACGAAATTTGTAATACACGGTTACATCTTTACGCAAGGTTGTTTGCTTATTGTTAGGTAGTATTACCCCAATTATAAGGCTTTAATTTACAACTATTGCATCAGTATCAAAATGAAAGGGGAAATTCGTGGCGACTAAAAAACAAATTATTATGCCAATCGTCATCTTAATTGGCGGTGTATTAACTATGGTTGGGCTTAGTAGCCTGAAAAAACCACCAGAAGAAAAGGAAGTAGTTGATAACACACCTATTGTTGCAGTAGAAACAATAGCTTTAACGCCAATGAACTTAGATGTTAAATCTTACGGTATTGTTAAACCTAAGTACGAAACGCAATTAGTTGCTCAAGTTACGGGACAAATTGTTGAATTATCAGAAACTTTTGTGCGTGGTGGTTTTGTTAAAAAAGGACAATTGTTAGCACGTATAGATCCTAGTGATTATCAAGCCGCGTTAATTGATGCACAAGCAACCTTAGCTTCGGCAAAAGCATCCTTACAAACCGAAATGGCACAGGGAAAAGTGGCCGAAACTGAATGGCAGCGCATTACTGATGCTTCGCCAACCGATTTAAGTTTACGTAAACCGCAATTAGCACAAGAATTAGCACGTGTGAAAGCGGCACAGGCCAGTATATTGCGGGCAGAACGTAATTTACAACGCACAGAAATTATCGCCCCTTATAATGCCATGATTGATAGTCGTACTATTGGCTTGGGATCTTTTGTTACCACAGGTAGTCAAATTGGTAAATTATTAGCAACAGCCATTGCCGAAGTTCGTTTGCCTGTTGCTGATAATCAACTGCAATTTTTAGTTGACCAAGGTAAAAATGCTAAGGTGATACTACACGGTAATTTTGCGGGTCAAAAAGTACAGTGGCAGGCGCATATTGCTCGTGATGAAGGTGTGGTTGATGATAAATCACGGATGAGTTATTTGGTTGCTCAAGTTGATGACCCTTATCATTTATCAACTAAAGCAACTGCACAAACAACAGCAGAAAAAACGTTACGTTTTGGCTCTTATGTAAATGCTAAAATTCAAGGAATAAGTTTATCATTAGCCGCGTCAATTCCTCGTTATTTAGTCAATGAAGGCAAAGTTGCGCTGTTAGGTAGTGATTTAACTTTACATTATACCGCTGTAAATATTATTCGCGAAGAAGGCGCTAATGTTATTATTGGTGCTGGTTTAGCTAATGGCGATAAGTTAATTATTTCAGCGTTAGATTATCCTGTTGATGGCATGAAGCTCGCGTTGATGAGTGATAAAAAAGACGATAAACCTGTTAGTGATGAATTAGATAAAAAATCGACTGAATCAACGCAAGTTGCAAGTGTAGGGAACTAATCATGGTTGATCATAAAAAAACACCTCGCAGTGCTGATTTAGCTTCCAATGTCGACAACGATCCTGATCTTTTAGATGATACTGTTTATGACACAAATACTGGCATAATCGCGTGGTTTGCACGTAACAGCGTGGCCGCTAATTTATTAATGATTTTTATTATTATTGGTGGTGCGTTAACGGCCTTAACCATTAATAAGCAAATGTTTCCACAGTTTAAAATCAACTGGTTATCTTATAGTGTGCCTTACCCTGGTGCTGCTCCACAAGAAGTGGAAGAAGGTATTACCATTAAAATAGAAGAAGCGTTAAAAAGTGTGCAAGGCTTAAAGCGAGTGATCACCTATTCTAATCGAAACTCTTCTAATGGTTGGTTAGAAGTCGATGAGAATTACGATCCGCAAGTCATTTTAGAAGAAGTGAAAGGGCAAATTGACTCTATTTCAAGCTTTCCTGCGGGTATTGAACGTCCGACAGTGCAGCGAGAAAAATTTCGTCAAGAAGTAATGTATATTAGCTTGTATGGCGATATGAGTTATCGTGAATTAAAAGATTTAGGGCGTAAAATACATAACGAAATTCAACAGTTGCCTATTATTAATGTCTCTGATTTTTTTAGTGGTTTGCAATATGAAATTTCTATCGAGGTCAGCAAAGACAAATTACGCGAGTATGGGTTAAGCTTTCAAGATGTAGCTAATGCGGTACGCAATTCATCGCGCAATATGTCAGCAGGACAAATTCGTGCTGCAAATGGTTATATAAACTTACGGGTTGAAAACCAAGCTTATCGTGGTTTTGAATTTGAAAAAGTACCTGTTGTTACCTTGGCTGATGGCAGCAAAATTTTATTGGGTGAAATTGCTACGGTACATGATGGTTTTACCGAGGGTTTACAGTATTCAAAATTTAATGGTAAAAATTCTGTAACGTTATTTGTTGGTGCGGCTGATAATCAAAGTATTACTGATGTTGCTAAAGTCATTGATAAATTTGTTAGCGACAAACAAAAGGTATTACCTGCCAACGTTAAGTTAGAAACTTGGGTTGATATGACTTATTACCTGCAAGGTCGCTTAGATATGATGCTTGGTAATATGGTGAGCGGTGGTCTATTAGTATTACTTATGCTGGCATTATTTTTACGGGTACGCTTAGCTTTTTGGGTAATGATGGGCTTGCCTGTTGCCTTTTTAGGTACTCTATTTGTTATGCCAATGGAATTTGTTGATGTCACCATAAATATTACCAGTTTATTTGCCTTTATTTTAGTACTAGGTATTGTGGTGGATGATGCCATAGTTATCGGTGAAAGTGCTCATGCCGAAATAGAAAAAAAGGGTCACACACTTGAAAATGTTATTGTTGGTGTAAAACGAGTTGCTATGCCTGCTACTTTTGGCGTATTAACGACTATTGCCGCCTTTATGCCAATGGTACTTGCTGATGGACAAGGTTCTGCGTTTGGTCATGCCATTGGTTATGTTGTGGTATTTTGTCTTATTTTCTCGCTCATTGAATCTAAATTGATTTTACCTGCGCATATCGCGCATATGAAACCTAAGGTGTTTAATCCTCGTAATCCTATAGATCGCTTACGTCGTGCTATAGATAATGGTTTACGTTATTTTATCGATAAAATTTATCGTCCTTTTTTAATTAAATGTATTGAATATCGTTGGGCGGTATTAATGTTTTTTATCAGTGTCTTGCTGTTAAGTGCAGGCTTGTTTGGTGGTGGTATTATTCGTTACCTTGGACAACCTAAAATTCCTCACGATTTTCCGCGTATAAAAATTGAAATGAATGTTGATAGTTCTGAAAAAGCGACTTTGGCGACACTGAAAAAAGTAGAAAGTGTTATCTATCAAGTTGATAAAAAAATTGTGGCTGATTATGGCAAAAGCATGATCGCCGATATGCAAGTTGATATGCGTAGCCGCGTCAGTGCGCAAATTATGGTGAAATTGGTTATACCGAAAGAGCGCCCAATGAATACTTTTGCACTCGCTGATTTATGGCGTAAAGCTATTCCTTCCATGCCGGGGATGAAGTCATTAACCATTAGTGATAATTTGTTTGGTGGCGGGCGTGAAGATGGTGATATTAGTTTTCGTTTAGAAAGTAAAGACGATCAACAATTATTACAAGCGGCAAAAGAGTTAAAGCATAAATTGAAAAGCCTTAAAGGAGTTGGTGATGTTAACGACAGCCGTCAAACCAGCACTAAAGAAGTACAATTTAGCTTAAAACCATTGGCTTATAGCATGGGATTAACCTTAGCAAATATCGCTTCGCAAGTAGGTTATAGTTTTTATGGCTTAGAGGCTCAACGTATTTTGCGCGAAGGTGAAGAAGTTAAAGTAATGGTGCGTTATCCGCAAAATCAACGTAACTCTATTGGTCAAGTAGATGATGTAATGATCAAAGCGCCTAACGGGGCTGAATTACCCTTGTCGGAATTGGCAGATATCATTGTTACCGATGGCGTGACTCGTGTGCGCCGTGAAAATGGTAATCGCACGATTAATGTTTGGGCGAGTGTTGATGCAGATCAGGTTGAGCCGTTTAAAGTAGCAAAAGATATCCGTGATAATTTTGTCCCTAAATTATTACGTAAATATCCGTTAGTTAAAAGCGAATTGTCGGGTAAAATTCAAGAAGAAATGAAAGGCTTTGCTGACCAAATACGCGATTTGGTGGTTTCTTTATTAGTAATTTATTCGTTATTGGCTATTCCATTAAAATCTTATACTCAGCCGCTAATGATCATGACGGTGATCCCATTTGGTATTGTTGGTGCGGTGTTTGGGCATTTAATTATGGGCATGGATCTTAACTTATTCTCGATGTTTGGTATTATCGCCGCCGCAGGTGTGGTGGTGAACGATTCACTGGTGATGGTTGATTATGTTAATAAAGCAAGAAAAGCTGGTGCCAGCATGGTTGATTCGGTAGTGGGGGCGGGTTGTAATCGTTTTCGCGCTATTATGCTAACCTCGTTAACAACTTTTATTGGCTTAGTGCCCATTATGAGTGAAACCAGTGCGCAAGCATTAATTGTTATTCCTATGGCGATATCATTAGCTTTTGGTGTGCTGTTTGCCACCGTAGTGACTTTAATACTAACACCAAGCTTGTATTTGATTTTTGCCGATACCCGTCGCTTTTTTGGTGGAGTTTATCGCTGGATAAAACGCGTCGTATTTGGTTTTGGTGAAAAAGAGCATAAAGCGAAAGTTGCTTAACTAAGTAAATATCAGGTTAACTAGTGTAGTGAACAGTTTGCTCACTAAATAATTTAATAAAAGGCAGCAACAAGTTCATTATTGTTACTGCCTTTTTTAAACACCCATATTGCTTTTTTGTTATCATTTCTATTTGTAAAATCCTGCTGTATCAGGCTTTATTGTTTGTATTTTTTAAAAAACTATATTATCCTAATATATAAGGATTATTGTAGTATTATTTATTTATATAACCATTAATCCTACTATGTTAGGATTAATTATTATGGCTAAACGTGTTGTTGCAACTAAAGCACCGAATTTAAATATTCCCATTAATGTAAAAAGCTTAGGAGAGTTTGTTCGTCATAAAAGGACAAACTTAGGTTTAACCATTGAAAATGCCGCGGCTTTGTGTTGCGTGTCTAAACAGGCGTTTAATAATATTGAACTAGGTTTAGATACGGTAAAATTAGTTACTTTATTTAAAGTTACTAATGGATTAGGTGTTGATTTATGGTTTGAGAATGAGAATTACCATCAAGTTAAGGAGCCAACTGATGACTGGCTCTAGTGCTTTTCCCTCTATATCTATATTTAGTCAGTCTGAATTAGTTGGTAGGCTACAATTTATTGAACCTAGACTCAGCACCTTTATTTATGATGATTTTTGGGTGAAAAATAGATTTCCTATTTCGCCATGCATTCCCTTTAATGCTGAATACTCACCCCAGACTATTGTAAATTTTTTACGGAACCTTTTTCCTGAAGGGGATGCTTTTGAACTTTTATTAGTCAATAATAATCTCTCTAAAATAAACTTATATGCCATTCTTATTACGCTAGGCATGGATACTGCCGGAATTTTATCTTTTACTAATATTGACTATAAGGAAGAAAAAACTTTACTTAGAGAAATTACTGAAAAAGAATTAATTACAAAACTTTCAAATAATAACATTCAAGAATTGATCACTTGGGATGGAAAATATCGTTTATCGGTTGCTGGTGTACAGAATAAATTAAATGTTTATATTAACGAAGATAATCGTTTTATGCTGGCAAACGGCCAGTATTCGAGTACACATATTTTAAAATTTGCATCGGAAAAATATAAAAGTATTGTAATTAATGAACTCTTTTGTATGAAATTAGCCAAAGAAGTTAATTTGAACGTTGCCGCTGTTTGTTATCGCAAATTCGGGTGCCATGATGTATTAATTGTTGAACGATTTGATCGAAAAAGTACGCATGAGGGCGTTAAAAAACGTCATATTATAGACGCTTGCCAAGCATTAGATTTACCACCAGAGTATAAATATGAACACAACTTTGGATCTAATAAAGATGTACAACATATTCGTGATGGCGTTAGTCTTAATAAATTATTTAAATTTGCTAAAAGTTGTGCTGTGCCAATAGCGGTTACTCAGTATTTAGTTGATTGGTTGATATTCAATTTAATTATTGGTAATAGCGATGCTCATGGTAAAAACGTGAGTTTTTTTATTGGCGCTAGTGGTATTACTATTACGCCGTTTTACGATCTTGTTTCGGTTATTTATGAAGCCTCTAAAAATAAAAAAATAGACACCTCGTTAGCAATGGCGATTGGTGATAATTTTGATATTACCAGCATAACTGCTTATGATTTATTGTCACTTGCCGATGAGGCTGGTATTTCATTTTCTTTTTTGAATAAAAGACTTGCTAGGTTATCAAACATTATAATGAAGAAAGTTGATAACCTTTGCTTTGATGAATTTGAATTATTTGACAAAGATTTAATTATTATTGAAGAAATAAAGCGTTTAGTATTTCAACAAGCTAATTTTTTCTCTCAGGAGGCTAGAATAATGTCGCAGGTAGCAAGAGAAACTTTCTAAGTTCTACAACTGACAACGATAAATAGCAAAACCATTTTTATTCATTATTTTTGCTGTTTTAGCAATATTGTCTTCCATAATAGGTTGATAACGTAAGAAGTTATTTGCCACTATGGTGATGTCACCTGAATTTTTAATATGCTGTTTAATGTTAGCTAAAAAGGTTTCGGTGGCGGCATAATGAGTTTTAAAGCCCTGATGAAACGGTGGGTTAGCAACAATATGCTGATATTTACCACTGACATTATTTAAGCTATCAGAAGCAAATACATCACCTTGCAAGCCATTTATTGCTAAGGTTTTCTCTGCTGATTTTAACGCTAGGGCATTTACATCAAGCAAATTCAGTTTTATGTTAGGATGTTTTTTACCAATATAGGCACTGATCACGCCTGCGCCACAACCAAAATCTAATACTTCATTGTGCATTTTATATGGTAAATTATTTAATAATAATTGTGTGCCCACATCTAATTCGCTTTGACTAAAAACTCCAGGTAACGAGCTAATAGTTAATTCAATATCATTTAATTTAAGTGAGTAGTTTTTAAACCATTGTGCCATGTCAAAAGCTTTTATAATGCCATTGAAGTCGCCTAAAAAGAGGCTGCAATGACGCGCTGAGTCTACTTTTTCGCAGTGCGTTAAAAATGATGTGGTTAATTTAGTCGCAGATTTAACGCCACTTTTGTTTTCGCCAACAATCAATACTTTTGCATCGGCTGTTAAATAATTTGTGATCATCGCAAGCGTATAAGTAAATTCATGCTTAGATTTAGGAAAAAAAATCACCGCTAAATCATGCTTGTTGGCGTTAGTTGGTTGATAGTCAGCAGCAAAATAACATTGTGCGTTATTTTGACTTGTTAAATAACAATAATCGGCATAATTGAAGGTAAAGCAGCTTAGCTTGGTATCGCTATAATGTTGCTTTATTTCTCTAGTTAATTGATCGGCTGGCGGATTAATTAATAAAGGATTTTTAGCATTGAGTAGATCAATATTGCGTAATAATAATTGGCTAGGATTTGATAATGACATGGTATTGTAGTTAAAAGCTAGTATCTGGCTTGATCCTACGTTACTTTGAAATGATAAGCTATAAAATCTCTCTTTGAAGAGTGCAAAATAATCATGAGAAAAGACAAAGATGTCATTAACGGCAAAACTTTTAAATAATCGTCTCTTGGGCGCTACAATAAAAAAAATAGTAACACTATGGCTACAGAGTCAGTTAAGGCGTAATTTACTTGATTTACGTTTACGTTATTTTTATTGGCGTAAGCTGTTAAATAAAAATGCTGTCATAGAGGTTTTTGTCGATTTTAATGATCCGCAAAGTTTGTTGCTAATGCAGCAATTACCACTAGTGGCAAACAATTTTTTACTCGATTTAAAAATAAATTTACTCACCGACTATCACCAACAAGAATTGCTTTCGCCAAGCAAGTGGCGTAGTTGGAACCTGCAAGATGCACAAGCGTTGGCACGTTTTTATCATTTACCTGTACCGCAATGTTACCCAGATAATGACACAGTTAATGAAAAAAGATCACAGTGGCAAGATGAAAAAAAATCTTGTGAATTAAGCACAATAATCAATGCGTTTANTACCCTATGGTATCAAGAAAACACGATAAAAAATCAAGGTAACAATCATGATATTAATGTGCAAATTGATACAGTAAAATATCAACAATTACTCGCCAAGGGGCATTATTTACCCGCGAGTATTTTTTATGCGGGGGAATGGTTTGTCGGCATTGACCGTCTTGGTTATTTAATTTCTCATTTACAAGATCATAAATTAACACAGCCAGCGCCTAAACCGCTAAAGTTAACAATGCCCACAATTCAATTAAAAGAAAAAGTTGCTATAGGTGCATCGAATACANNACCATTAATTGTTTATTTATCGTTGCGCAGTCCGTATTCTTATTTGGGTTTTAAACAAGCACAACAATTAGCAAAATACTATCAAGTTGAGCTAATTATTAAACCCGTGTTGCCGTTAATGATGCGAAATTATCAGGTGCCGACGAGTAAAATGCGTTATATTTTTTTAGATAGTGTACGTGAAGCAAAACAGAAGAATATCACTTTTGCCAAGTTTCATGATCCGCTGGGTAAAGGTGTTGAAAAGTGTTATCAATTATTTGCCTATGCGCAACAACAAGGTAAAGCTGAAANCTTTATGGCGACAATGTTCCATGGTGTTTATGTGGCAGGTGTTGATTTAACTAAAGCCAGTAACTTGCGACATCTTTGTCAGCAACTTGAACTTGATTATCAATCGGCTCTCGCTTTTGATCATCAAAATCCTTGGCAGCAATGGGCGCAAAATAATTTGCATGAACTTGAGAACTTAGCATTTTGGGGCGTACCTTGTTTTGTATTTCAAGGGGTTAAAGTCTGGGGACAAGATAGATTGTGGCAGATTGAACAGGCTATCTTAAAGCAAATAAATAACAATATGAAAATTTAAGTTGACTAAAAACTCTAAAAAATGATTTAATAGCGTGTCCCTTATTCTGATTGGTTTGTTTTTAATTGGTTAATATAACTAAATATTAGTCTTTAAAAAACAAATCCATATCAAAAAGGGCCAGAAGAGGAGCGTTAGCCAGGTAAATATTCAGAGAAGATCAAACTTCATTGACGAATATTGAGGGGGATTAGCGCCGAGGTAACGGTAGTTTTGATGCTACATTTATCGGTCGACAAAATTGAATTTTTGCGACTGTCACCTTTAGGTGGAGAGCTTCTGGCCTTTGTAAAGACTTTGGCCTTCACTTACTTTAAGTTGAATTGCTTTAACGGTTATTTACAAACGCCTAAAAAGTTCTCCGAACGACATGAGTTCGAGAGCAATGAATCAAAATAATTTATCATCATTAAATACAACCAATAATGTTACGGCTAACGAAACCGTTTTATGGACGGCATTAGTCACTCCTTTTACCGAAAATGACACTATAGACTTTAGATCTTTAGCTGCAATCGCCGTCAAACAAGCGGAGGCAGGTAACGGTATCGTTTTACTTGGTAGTACTGGCGAAGGCTTAGCGTTAACCCTTGCTGAAAAAACACAAATAGTTGAATTTGTTTGTCAGCTTAACCTAAATACACCATTAATGGTGGCTGTTGGCGGTCACAATTTACCTGAACAAACCGCATGGGTTGATCAATGTAATCAATACGCTATTGATGCATACTTGCTCGGCACGCCAATTTATGCAAAACCGGGAGTTGTTGGACAAACACAATGGTTTGCACAATTACTCAATGCGGCTAAATTTCCCTGTATGTTATATAACGTGCCATCACGTAGTGGTATTGAAATCCCGCTACAAACGGTTAAAAATCTCAAAGATCACCCAAATTTTTGGGCGATGAAAGAAGCGAGCGGTGATATAAATAAGTTTTTAGCTTATCGCGAAGCCTTGCCACATATTGCTTTATTTAGTGGTGAAGATGGCATGATGCCTTATTTAGCTAATGCGGGCGCTAAAGGACTAGTTTCTGTTTGTGCTAATGCTTGGCCAGAGGCGACAAAACGCTATGTTGAATTATCATTAGCGAGTGAAATTAAAACACTATTTCCTTTGTGGCATAACGCTATTGCGAGTTTATTTAGCGTAGCTAATCCTATCCCAGTTAAGGTGTTGATGCATTGTCAAAATGAAATTAGTCAGCCTAATTTACGCGCACCGTTAACTCATTTAGAGCTTGGAAGTACGACTAAAATACAGTCATTTGATCAACAAATTAATCTTTGGTTTGCAGAGCAGAACTTAGCCAGAAATTCTTCATCTTCATTTTCATCAACTCAATCTAACCAAGTCGTAGGAGCCTAATTATGAGCTGGCAAGAAACTTTATCACAATTAGAAGCTGGCACCGTGCGTTCAGCAATACAAAACGAACAAGGCCAATGGAACGCTAATATTGATGCTAAGCAAGCCATTTTAGCTGCGTTCAGAGCGGGTGAGAATATTGAGTTTACGGGTAATTATCAAGGTTTTGTCGATAAAAATAATTTACCAGCCCGTCAATTTACTGTGGCTGATAATGTGCGTTTAGTACCGGGTGGTTCGTCAGTAAGACGCGGTGCTTATGTNGCCAAAGGNGTTATTATNATGCCACCTGCTTATATTAATGTCGGCGCTTTTGTCGACAGCGGTACTATGGTTGATAGTCATGCGTTAATTGGTTCATGTGCACAAATTGGCAAAAATGTGCATGTTTCAGCGGCGGTACAAATTGGTGGTGTATTAGAGCCTGTTGGTGCAAGCCCCGTGATCATTGAAGATGATGCTTTTTTAGGTGCGGGTGTGGTGATTGTTGAGGGTGTAGTGGTTAAAAAAGGCGCGGTAATTGCTCCGGGTGTTTCGTTGTCTGCGTCTATTCCTGTATTTGATTGCGTTAATAACCTTATGTTAGAACGCGGTGCTCCTATCCCTGAACGTGCAGTGGTTATTCCTGGAACACGACCAATGAAAGGAGAATGGGCTAAAAAACAGGGTTTAAATATGGCATGTGCATTAATTGTGAAATATCGCGACGAGCAAAGTGATGCTTCGTTAGAGCTTGAAAGTGTATTGCGTTAGAATTTTTTTTAAAGGTGATTTTTGATGAGTAGCTTCCCGCACTGGCTAGACAAAAGTTTAGCGACGAACTTATTAACTAAAAAAATACTTGTCGATGAATATGAACTTGATGATGAAAATGGTTATTTTGTTTATCATCTCGATAACTTAAAGCAACATTTAGCTCAATTACAGCAACAAGATGTTATAAAACTTTGGTATGCAGTCAAGGCGAATCCGCTATCGCATATTATTCATACCCTTGATCAGCAAGGCTTTAATTTTGATGTTGCCAGTGTAGGCGAATTACAACAGGTATTAGCGCAAGATATTGTCCCTGAGCGTATTTTGAATACGGGGCCTGCTAAATCAAAAAAACAGCTTTCTTACTTTTTACAACAAGGTGTGAATACCTTTGTGGTTGAAAGTTTAAATCAGCTTACTTGGTTAAATGAATGTGCGCAAAAGCTGAATGTTAAACCAACCGTATTATTGCGGGTGCAATTACAATGGCCCGATGGTGAAAAAAATCCTTTAGGTGGTAATAGTTTAACACCTTTTGGACTAGCGACTGCTGAGTGGGCGACAATACAGTTAAGTGATTATGCGATGCTTGATATTTGTGGTCTACATATTTTTCAGTGGGGTAATATGCTTAGCAATGAAAAAATGTATTCCTTNTGGTCACAAATGGTGCCGCCATTAACTGAACTNGCTAAACAGTTAGGNATGGAGCTGAAAATCTTAGATTTAGGTGGCGGTTTAGGGCTCGACTATTTAGCACAAAGTAGCCGCTTATCTTGGTCGAAAATTATTCGTGATTTAGCACGAATTAAGCAACAAGCAGGCGTTGCAGAATTATGGCTAGAATTGGGACGCTATGCCGTGGGCGAGTGCGGTTATTACGTAACTGAGGTGGTAGATAAAAAAACAAACTTTGCTGAACAACAGCTCGTTTTAGCTGCGGGTATTAACCATATTATTCGTCCTGCTGTTACTGAACAGCCTTTTCCATGTTATGCCTTAACTAAAAGTGACTTGTTTAATCAAAATGAAACGGTAGAAATTGTTAATTATCATGTTCATGGTCCTTTATGTACAAGCTTAGATAAGCTCGGCACCTTGTCATTACCTGAAAATATTGATGTCGGCGATGAACTCATTTTTGGTTATTGCGGTGCTTATGGTTTTAGCGAGAGCATGCCGTTTTTTTTATGCCATAACATTGCAGCAGAATATATTTTTGCTGCTGGTGAGTTAACACAAGTACGCGCGTCACAAACAGCAAGTGAGTATTTAAGGTAAAAGACAAAGATCATGGTTGAATTTTCTAAACAAGTATTACATGTTGGCGAAATGGCCAGTGGTGTGCAATTAACTATTCCTGTGTACCGTTTAAAAAGTAAAATGGCGGGGGCTAAAGTCTATATTCAAGCGAACATGCATGGTGCTGAAGTGCAGGGTAATGCGGTTATTTTTCAGTTGCTTGAAATACTAAAAAATACTGAATTTAATGGTGAAATTACTTTAGTGCCTTATGCGAATCCCGTTGCCTGTAATCATAAAAATGGTGAATACACTCTTGGCCGTTTTGATCCTATTACGGGCGTTAATTGGAATCGCATGTACCACTTTAATGAAAATATTGTCACGCCGTTTGCGAAGCAGTATTTAGATGCTGATGATATTGAAATTGAACGAACTTTTAAACAGTTATTACAAACTGAAATCACCAATAAACTTGAACATAATCAATATGGTTTGACCACAGGTCAACGTATTGCTTATCAATTGCAACGTATGGCGCAACAAGCTGATATTGTGCTAGATTTACATACAGGACCTATTTCGAGCAAACATTTATACTGCCCTGAATATGCTAAAGCTAGCGCCAGTTATTTTAATATTGAACACGTTATTTTAATGCCGAATGAATTTGATGGGGCTATGGATGAAGCGAATTTTTGTCCGTGGTGGAGCCTACAAACCGAGTTTAAGCGTTTGGGGCGAAGCTTTAATTTTAACAAAGAAAGTTTTACTGTAGAGTTAGGCTCGCAAGAGCAAATAAACTTAGAGGTTGCCAAAGAAGATGCTCGTGGTATTTTAAGTTATTTAGCGGCTAAAAATATTGTTGCTACTGAGCAATATCCACCTGCAAATATTACTCGCTATGGCTGTTACTTAAAAGACTATAAAGCCTTCTATTCGCCAATGGGCGGTATGGTCGATTATCTTGCTGAGTTTGGTAAACCGTTACCTGCGGGAGAGCCCTTAGCCCGTATTTTACGAATGGATAATTATGAACTTGAGATAAGTACAGCAANTGATGAAGCCATACATTATTTAACACTCGAACATGAGGTTTTACCCATTTTGCATTTTGCTTCAGCGAGTGTAAATCAAGGTACTGAGCTTTATAAAGTGTTTAGCGAGTTCTTTATTTTATAATCATTATTTTTATCGTTTTTTTGCTTTATTGNCTACTGACTGCTAAGTATTAAGTATTACTTTTCTATTTCTGTAAAGAATGAATAATGTAAAAAATATTTTTATTATAATTTTTTGTTACTTTAGTTTTACTNCTCACGCACAGTCAACGGTGATTATTAACGATGTAGCTTGGCCACCTTATTTTTTTATTGGTAATAAAGCGGTACGAGAAGGTATTGCTAAAGAGCTCTTAAATATTTGTATACAGCAAGCTGGTTATAAAACAGAGTTCCGTCGTTTGCCTATTAAACGTACCCACCTTTATATGGAACACGGTGATATTGATGTCACTATTTATTCTTATCAGAAGCCCCGAGAAAAATTTTTAGTTTATGCCAAAGAAAGCCTTTTTAGCTCTGAATATGGTTTTATGGTTAGAGCCGATAGTGATATAAAAATCACCAATTTAACAGATTTAGCGCCGTATAAAATAGGGCATTTAGCGGGGTTGTCATATACCCCAGAGTTAATGAAAATAATTAAGACTAAAGCTAAAAATAAACAATTGACCACAGGTTATAGCTTAACGGCGATGTTTTCACAATTACTCGCACCAACACCACGCTTTGACATTATGGCCGACTCCAAAATAACATTCTATTGGCAAGCAAAAACATTAGGGGTGAGTGATAAAATTAAAGTGTTAGATTTTACTATTAAGAAAAAAAATTATTTTATTACGGTGTCAAAAAAGTCGAAAAATATTGCTGATCCACAAGTTTTTTTAGCGAAAACGGATCAATGCTTAAAGGAGCTTAAAAGTAATGGCCAATATAAAACATTATTAGCAAGTTACGGTTATAAAAATAATCATTAACATTCATGCCTATGCACTTGGCTCAGGTAAACCTGTGGGTTGGGCTTCAGGACAATATCTCCTGCATTGTCGAATAAGTTACATCCATGTAACGTAGCCCATCAACCCATGTCATTTATCTGTATTTGACGGCATAAATGTCGACCTACAGAAGGTCGCCGAATTAAATAATAGCTCCTGAGTTATCTACATAGGCATGTTAACATTTATTAATTAACGTTTTACTTTAAACGAATGCCATTTTTTTCGATGCTTATTTTGCCTGTTTTTAATAAATTACCCACAGTAGACTTAAAGGTTTTTTTACTAACACCTAAAGTTCGTTGTATTAATTCAGGCGAGCTTTTATCATGCAACAAACTAAAACCATTGTTCGCTTCTAAATGAGCGATTAAAGACTCTTTGAAATCAATAACTTTATCTTTACCGCCACGAGTTAAAATTAAATCAACACGACCATCTTCGCGCATTTTTTTGATGTAACCCGTGATTTTTTTACCGCTACGCAGTGGTTGAAATATCTCGTTGTCGTATAACAAGCCCCAGTGTTGCTCATTAATGATGGCTTTAAATCCTAAATCTGTTTTACCTGCAATGGTCAGTTCAACTTTATCACCATCGCTGTAATCGGCAGGATAAATATCAATATATTTATCGAGTTTGCTTGATGCCGCAATACGCTCTGTACGCGTATCTAAAAATATTCGAACTAAGTAATATTTACCTACTTCCATTTTTGTGTGTTGTTGATTGTAAGGTACTAATAAATCTTTTTTTAAGCCCCAATCTAAAAAAGCACCAATTTTGTTCACTTGCACCACTTTTAATGAGGCGAATTGATCAACCTGCGCTAATGGGGTTTCTGTGGTGGCGACTAATCTATCTGCAGAATCTAAATAAAGAAAAATTTTAATTTGTTGTTCAAGTTCAATATTTTCAGGGGTATAGCGTTTAGGTAATAATACTTCGCCTAATTCACCAGCATCAAGATAGGCACCATTATCAGTAATAGCAATAACGGCTAGGGTGTTGTATTTACCAATGTTTACGCTGGTGTTTGTCATAATTTTTTCCGAAAGTAAAATAGAGCCGCTTCAATAAANCGGCATAATACCTGATTTTAAGCTGTTTTATCGAGTTTTTTTGAACGATACTAAGTCTATTAAATTATGATGTTATTTTAAGTTTACTACGCACATATTCATTATGGCGAAGGTGTAATAAGTCAGCGATTTTACGAATAGTATGCTGTTCAATCGCTGAAATTTCACCGTCTGCATTGGCAACAGCCCATAACATTTCGACTATTTTTATTTTATCTTCAATGGTGTAATTGGTGTTTATTTTAGAGGTAAATTGATAGAANTCTGTAGCTTGGTCACTTAATTGCTCTGCGTGATTTAATAGTTCAGTTAGGTCTGTTGTTGATAGTGTAAAATGTTGAGATAACTGAGTAATAATAACTGTTCGTTCATTATTATCACTTTGCCCATCAGCGCGCATTATTTCAGCCAATAACACAGCACAAGCAAGTTGTAGTGATGTTTCGTCTTTTGCTGTGTTATTTTCTACTGTGAGTGCAGCAAAAAAGTGTTTAAGTTTAGCTATCATCTTTATCTCACTAGTTTGATTGAGTTATTTAAGAATAAATTCAGTAATATTTACAGGGATGTTTAATTGTTTTTTATTGCGATATATTTTAAATATTATGGTGGAATTAGGTTTGGTTTCGGCAACAATATCTAATGCTTGAGTAATACTTTGAATGGGGGTTTTACCAATTTGTACCACTACATCATTAGGTTGTAAGCCAGCTTTTAACGCTGGGCTATTAGGCTCAATAGCTTCAATCACAAAACCTTTAATATTGGCTAAATAAGTATTCGCCGTTATACCCAATCGTCCGCGTACTACTCGACCATTTTCAATTATTTGTTGCATTACTTTTGCCGCAAGTTTATAAGGTACTGCAAAGAAAATACCTTGAATTTTAAATTGTGGATTCGATTCGGTAAATTCACGTGAGTTAATGCCAACTAGTTCACCATTAGTATTGACCAAAGCACCGCCAGAATTACCTTTATTAATGGCAGCATCCATTTGTAAAAATTCTAAATAATTAGTACTACTTAAACCGTTACGCCCTGTCGCACTGATAATACCTTGAGTAACAGTTTGTCCCAAATTAAAAGGGTTACCTATGGCTAAAACCACATCGCCCACTGCAGAAATTTGATCTGATTTCTGCGGGATCACCGGCAGGTTATTCGCTCGAACCTTTAATACCGCTAAATCAGTTACTCTATCATAGCCAATAAGCTCAGCAGGATAATGTACGCCATTTTGTAGTAAAACTTTAATAAGATCCGCATTTTGAACTACGTGAAGGTTGGTTAATATATAGCCGTTACTGGTCATTATAACCCCTGAACCTAATTTGTTTATTTTTCTGGCTTGGCGATAATAATTAGGATTTGCTTCTATGGCTTCAGAATAAATATTAACCACAGCAGGACCCGCCACATTAACGGCTTTTGCATAGCTTAATGGCGCATCAGTATTGCTACTATGTGCAAATAAATGCTGTAAATAAGGATTGTTATTGCGCAATTTAGGGATAGTAAGTAATAAAATGACTGCCACGGCTATACCGTAGCTAGCTGATTTTAATGTATATTTTAATAAAGGTAATAATTTCAAAATAGTTTGAGTTCGTCGACATTAAGGTTATATAAAGAGTAACACAGATTAGTGTTTTAGAAATAAAAGACCTACTAAAGCAGGTCTTTTTACATTTTTTATAACGAAAGGTAATTTAGAATAAGTAATTAACGGATCATAATATATAAATTACTTTGACCACGTTTAATGCTTAATGCAAATACACCTTTATGATCTTTTAATGTTTTGCGTAATTCGGCTATATTGTTAATTGCTTTGCGATTTATGCCAATGATGACATCATTCGCTTTTAAGCCAATATAAGCGGCATTCGTTTTTGGTGTAACGTCACTTACTTTAACGCCAGAGCCATTATCTTCATTTTCTAATTTAGCGCCTTCGAATGCGGGATGAATATTTTTCGCTTCAACATTAACACTTTCATTACGTTTAAGTGTTACGGTGAATACTTTTTCTTGTCCGTTATGGCGAATGACGGTGATTTTTACTTTTTTACCTGCACCAATAGAGCCAATTCTGCCGCGTAATTCAGCAAAAGATTTAACCGTTTTACCGTTAACTTTGGTAATTACATCACCTGCTTTTATACCTGCTTCTGCTGCAGCTGACTTAGGCGTTACTTCTTGAACAAAGCCACCTTGGGTAGTTTTTAAATCCATGGCTTTAGCAATGTCGCTATCAATACTGCGACCGACAACACCAAGTATGCCGCGATGAACTTCACCAAACTCAATTATTTGGTCAACTAAATTTTTAACCATACTGCTGGGAATAGCAAAACCGATACCGACATTACCACCATTAGGGCCTAATATTGCGGTATTAATACCTATAAGCTCACCACGTAAATTAACTAAAGGGCCGCCTGAATTTCCAGGGTTAATTGCCGCATCGGTTTGAATAAAGTTTTCAAAATTTTCTATATTTAAACCACTACGACCTAACGCACTCACAATACCTGACGTGACGGTTTGTCCTAAACCAAAGGGACTACCAATAGCGACAGAAAAATCACCTACCAGCAAATCATTTGAATCGGCAATTTTGATGGCATGAAGATCATCAGCTTCTATTTGTAATAAAGCAATGTCACTCTCGGCGTCAGCACCTAATTTTTTTGCAGTAAATTGACGACCATCTTTTAAAGTGATTTCAATTTCATCAGCTTCATGGATAACATGGTAGTTAGTGACAATATAGCCTTCTTTAGCGTCAATAATAACGCCAGATCCTAAACCTTTAAAAGGTTGTTCTCGAGGGGCTCTTTGCTGCCCTCTTTGTTGTCCTGGGCGGCCAAAGAAAAATTTAAACGCATCAGGTATGCGCTGTTTTACTTCGTGAGTGCCTTTAACTGAAACACTAACAACGGCTGGTGTTACTTTTTCTAGCATAGGTGCAAGACTAGGTAGCTGCTGAGAACCAATAGAAAAAGGCAAACCCGCCTGAGCTTGCGGTGGTAAAATTAAGCCACTTGAAAATAAAGCCGCGCTAATTAGTAGCGCTAAACTTTTAGGTGCTTTTTTGTGCATTGGTAATGATTTGCTAGATAATTTATTCATACTTAATGAAACTCCAAAAATAATCTGTTAAGTATTGACCCTCATAAAGTATAAAATGAAGATCAGACCTAATTAAAGACTCTTAGTTATTTAGAAAGTTCAGCGACTTAGGTGTCGCTATTTGTAACACTTTGTTTCTGATCAATAAATAAACCACTGGGTCCATCTGAATAATCTAATGGTGGTTGCACTAATGCAGCAGGAGAAATGTTAGCTGTTTCATCTTCTTGACGCTTAGGATGACGTTTAGTGGCTGTTTCAGCTAATTGTTGATGTGTTTCTGCTGAGAAAAAAGGCATCGCTGTCGGTTCTATTGGCGTGGCTTTTTTTAATAATTGAGTGCTTTCTTCCATTTGTTGCATTGCTTTTTGACAGGTTTTATTCATTTGCGTTAATAAGTCGGCAGATTGTTCTAAATGTTCGGCAACATCTTGTTTATATTGCGACAAAGCTTGTTCACTCTGATTGATTTTTGTTTCTAAATCTTGCTCTTTATTAGTTGATGAAGTTAAAAAACGTCGGCCAACATAACCCATAATTGCGCCGATAATAAATGTAATAAATCCTATTGCTACGGGTGTCATATAAGCTACCTACCTTGTGTTATTTAGACTAAAGTTAATGGAAACAAGAACCGTTTTATGTGTGATAATATACACAACGCTACTATAAATTATTAGCATCAAGTAGCTTATGTATATATTAACGCTTCTAGCAATAAATATATGCACAAATTTCTTATTTTCAAGATTATTTTTATGGTTGTTAAATGATTAAGCTTTCTCCTTTTGCTAAATATAAACAAGATTTACAGCGCACAGATTTTCAATACGATGTGGCACAAGAAAATGCAGTTCAGCATTTACAACGTTTGTTCGAAGACTTACAAAATAAGCCTTTGCCTGTTACGGGGTTCAAAAAAGTATTAAATCGCTGGACTCGCGTGGTTTCAAAGCCAAAAACAAAAATTATTAAAGGGTTATATTTTTGGGGGGGCGTTGGTCGAGGAAAAACCTATTTAGTTGATACCTTTTTTGACAGCTTGCCTTTTGAAAATAAAATGCGCGTTCATTTTCATCGTTTTATGCATCGAGTTCATCAAGAATTAAAAACGTTAACTGGGCAGGCTGATCCGCTTAAAATTATTGCGAAACGCTTCGCTGAAGAAACCTGTGTAATTTGTTTTGATGAGTTTTTTGTCTCAGATATTACCGATGCGATGATTTTAGGGACATTATTTGAAGAATTATTTACCTATAATGTCACGCTTGTTGCCACGTCTAATATTATTCCGAATAAACTTTATTGGAATGGCTTACAACGAGTACGTTTTTTACCTGCAATAGCTTTAATAAATAAACATACCGAAGTAATTAATGTTGATAGTGGTATTGATTATCGTTTACGTACGTTAACGCAAGCCGAAATTTACCATTATCCACTTGATGAAAAAGCCGCTTTAAATTTATCAGAATATTTTAATCAATTATCTAGCGAAGTAGGTAAAAAAAACACGACGATTGAAATTAATAATCGTCGTGTTGCTGTTGAACAAGTAACTGATGGCGTGGTGCATTTTGATTTTTCTATTTTGTGTGAATCGGCACGTAGCCAAAATGATTACATGGAAATTAGTCGTGAATACCACACGGTATTATTAGCTAATGTTAAGCAAATGGGCGAAAGTTGTGATGATAGCACTAGACGCTTTATCGCTTTAGTTGATGAATTTTACGAACGTAANATTAAGTTAATTATTTCAGCAGAAGTAGCACTTGAAAAATTATATTTAGGGGGGCGATTAAACTTTGAATTTAGACGCTGTTTGTCACGTCTACAAGAAATGCAATCGTATGATTATTTAGCCAGTGAGCATTTACCCTGATTTTTTATTGAAATTTGCTAGTTTTTATAAAAAGNTTANAAAATAAGCGTGATCTTTAAAATGACTTTCTGTATAATCTTGCGCTCCCAACGTTACACTGTTTTAGCGTTAAGCTAAAACAATGGGCTCGATACTCGAAGGGGTAATAGCGTAGCCTCAATTAACCGATAATTTAATAGTTAACTATTAAATTATTATTTATGTAACATTTTAAAATATGGGTTTTTTAATGAAAACTTTTGTAGCAAAACCAGACAGCGTAAAACGCGAATGGTTCTTAGTGGACGCCGAAAATAAAACTTTAGGTCGTATCGCTACTGAAATTGCAACTCGCTTACGCGGGAAGCATAAACCAGAATATACTCCTCATTGTGATACTGGCGATTACATCGTTGTTATTAACGCTGAAAAAGTAAAAGTTACTGGTAACAAAGCGAAAGGTAAAATTTACTACTCGCATACTGAATTCCCTGGTGGATTAAAGCAAATTAGCTTTGAAAAACTAATTGAAAAAGCACCTNNACGTGTTATTGAATTCGCAGTAAAAGGTATGTTACCTAAAGGTCCTTTAGGTCGTGAAATGTACCGTAAGTTAAAAGTGTATGCGGGTGCTGAGCACAAACATACAGCACAACAACCACAACTTTTGGAGCTTTAAGCAATGGCTGATAATCAATATTACGGTACTGGTCGTCGCAAGAGCTCAACTGCTCGTGTGTTCATGAAAGCTGGTAACGGTGCAATTACAATTAATAAGCGTGATATTTCTGAGTACTTTGGTCGTGAAACGGCTCGTATGGTTGTTCGTCAACCATTAGAACTTGTTGAAATGGCTGAAAAATTTAACTTTAACATTACTGTTGTTGGTGGTGGTATTTCAGGTCAAGCTGGTGCAATTCGTCACGGTATTACACGCGCATTAATGCAGTACGATGAAACTTTACGTGGTGCTCTACGTCAAGCGGGCTTCGTTACTCGTGATGCTCGTAAAGTTGAACGTAAGAAAGTTGGTTTACATAAAGCACGTAAGAAACCACAATTCTCGAAACGTTAATTTTCGCGATGCTCAGCATTTAGAAAATACACTATTTGAAAACCGACCTTGTGTCGGTTTTTTTATGTCTAATATTCTAGATAATGTTTATTTATTGATTAATATCAGTGCTGTCTTTACACATTCAATATATTGTCCTACTTTTAAATAGAATCAAAACAGGGGAATAATATGAATAAAATAACAATGATGATGGTTTTAGCGCTTCTTAGTTTTCATGCCAATGCTAAAGAGGCGAAGTTTGTTAATGGTGATGGTTCTAAACATACAGAAATTTGTATTGCGGCAATTAAATCGGATCAAGCGCTAAAGGAAGTAGCAGCAAAAAATGGTTTTTCAGCACTTACTATTAGTCAACTTAATTGTAATGGTATGAATATCGCTAAATTCGCTAAAATGTATCGTGCACACGATAATTCAAGCAATATTAACTCAATAAAGGTCTTTTCTTTTGATAATGAAATGAAAAATTTAGAAGCGGACATTTGCATTGCTGCAGCAACCTCAAATGATAAATATCACGCTTTACGCCAAGGGTTAACTAAACCGATAAGTTATTATCGAGCGATTAGCTGTAATGGTATATCGTTAGCTAGCTTTGCACGAAAATTTGGTAATAAAAGCTTTAAAATGTAGTAGATGCAGTAGATTTAATTTCATGATGCTTTTAATTATTAAAAAAGAGGCAAGGTAGATAGCCTTAGCAGAATCTTATTTGAGAATTTANTTTTCGTTAAGCTAAAATAGTGATTAATATCACACATTTAATGATAATAATTCTTATTACATGAACTGATGAGCCATTGGTTTATATAAAGGCAAAATAATTGCTAAAAGGATGCTTTAAATCAGTAAATTACCTTGTAAAAATAAGAGGGTTTCTTTATGATCGTAAAGATTTTTTAGTGATTTTTTTTGTGTATTTTATTTGAACAACAATAATAATTTTAGTGTTTTTTAGTAAAAATGAGTTTTGTTTAAATAAAACTAATTTTGGAGAGTTTGAATGAGCAATGTGCCAGTTGATAATGGCCGTAGACGCTTTTTAACTGCCGCTACTTCTGTAGTGGGTGGTGTAGGTGTTGTCGGTTGGGCTGTGCCTTTCATTGGATCTTGGAACCCCAGCGAACGCGCGAAAGCCGCGGGTGCTCCGGTTGAAGTCAATGTAGGCAAAATAGAAAAAGGCCAGATGATCCGTGCTGAATGGCGAGGGAAACCCGTATATATCGTTCGTCGAACGGAAAAAATGTTAGCAGAGCTTAAACTGCCTGANGTGACCGAACAATTGCGTGATCCTAATTCAGAAGAAGCACAGCAACCATCTTATGCGACCAATATAAATCGTTCAATTAAAACTGATCTTTGGGTTGGCTTAGGGGTTTGCACGCATTTAGGTTGTGCACCCACGTATGAAAAAGACACGATGGGTGAACGAGTTAAAGCGCTTGATAATGGCTTTTTCTGTCCTTGTCATGGCTCAACTTACGATCTTTCTGGTCGTGTTTTTCAAGGAGTTCCTGCACCACTTAATTTAATGGTTCCCGAACATTCGTATATTTCAGATGACACACTGCTAATTGGTGTTGGTCCTGATAGCAGTGGAGGAAAGGCGTAATGTTAACAAATCTTATGGCTTGGATTGACAAACGTTTACCTGTGACTGAAGCATGGAATAAGCATTTAGCGCAGTACCCAGCCCCAAAAAACTTTAATTTTTGGTATGTTTTTGGTTCACTTGCCATTTTAGTATTAGTTAATCAGTTGCTTACTGGTATCTGGTTGACGATGGATTATAATCCATCTGGTGAAGGAGCCTTCGCTTCTATTGAATATATCATGCGTGACGTTGATTACGGTTGGTTATTGCGTTACATGCATTCAACAGGCGCATCAGCATTTTTTGTCGTTATTTATATGCATATGTTCCGTGGTTTAATGTACGGTTCTTACCAAAAACCACGAGAATTATTATGGTTATTTGGCATGTTAATTTTCTTAGCCTTAATGGCTGAAGCCTTTATGGGGTACTTATTGCCTTGGGGTAATATGTCATATTGGGGCGCACAGGTTATTATATCCTTATTTGGTGCTATTCCTGTTATTGGTGATGATTTAACACTGTGGATACGTGGTGATTACGTTATCTCAGGGGCTACTTTAAATCGTTTCTTTGCTTTGCATGTTGCGGCTATTCCATTAGTGTTAGTGATATTAGTTTTCTTCCATATTTTAGCGCTACATGAAGTTGGCTCTAATAACCCTGAAGGTACAGATATTAAAAAACCTAAAGGCAGTGTGCCAGAAGAAGAGCAAAGTAAGTTTGCCTTTCATAAAAATTATACTGACAAGTATGACATCGTCGATTCTATACCGTTTCATCCTTACTACTCAGTAAAAGACATTATGTATGTGGTTGGTTTCATCTTTATTTTCTGTTGGGTTATGTTCTTCCATCCTGACGGTGGCGGTTACTTTATGGAAGCGCCAAACTTTGAACCCGCAAATGGCTTGAAAACTCCACCACATATTGCTCCAGTATGGTATTTTGGTCCTTTTTATACTATTTTACGTATTATTCCTAGTAAAGGGATTGGCGCTATTGGCATGTTCTCAGCCATCATCGTTTTATTCTTATTGCCTTGGTTTGATCGTGGTGTAGTAAAATCATTAAAATATCGTAGTAAGCTTCATACCTTTAATCTTATTCAATTTGCAATTAGTTTTATTGTACTAGGTGTACTAGGTACGAAAGCACCATCACCACTGAATAACATGATTGGTATTGTTGCAGCGTTTGGTTACTTTGGTTTCTTTGTTGCTTTATGGTTTTACAGTAAAAACGAAAAAACTAAACCAGTTCCAGAGAGGGTTTCAGGATAATGAAAAAATTAATCATAACATTAGTTGCAGCGTTTTTTCTGGCACCAAGTCTTGCCTTTGCAAATTCTGGTGCTCATTTAGAACATGCTGGCAATGATTTAACCGATAAAGCGTCATTACAACGTGGTTTTAAAGCCTTTATTAATAATTGTTTAGGTTGTCATGAGTTACAATATCAACGTTATAACCGTACTTTTAAAGATTTAGGCATTAGTAAAGCTGATGGTTTAGCTAATTGGATGTATACAGGTGAAAAAATAGGTGATCATATCACCAATACAATGCCGAAAAAGCAAGCGGCAGCGTGGTTTGGTAATGCTCCACCTGATTTAACATTAGAAGCGCGATTAAGGAATCCTGATTGGATCTATACTTATTTACGTTCTTTTTATGTTGATGCTGAACGTCCATTTGGTGTTAACAATAAAGTCTTTAAAGATGTAGGAATGCCGCATGTTTTACAAAATTTGCAAGGTATTCGTACGAAAGATGAACATGGTAACTTAGGTCCAGCAACTGGTGGGAGTATGANTGAAGAAGAATATGATTCTTTTGTTCGTGATCTTACTAACTTTTTAGAATACACTGCTGAGCCAAGTAAACTTGAACGGCAAAGTATGGGGTATTGGGTATTAGGGTATTTAATTATTCTATTTATCTTTACTTATTTCTTGAAAAAAGANTTTTGGAAAGACGTTCATTAAGTTATTGATATAGTAACTATATCTTTGAAAAGGGTTGATACTTAGGTATCAACCCTTTGTTAGTTTTTGGTTTTTGATTTTAATAAGCTATTTAGGAGGCATTATGGCCGTAGCAGCAAACAAGCGTTCAGTAATGACGTTGTTTTCACACGCAGATAATATGTACAGCCATCAAACCCGCATTGTGTTGGCAGAAAAAGGTGTTGGTGTAGATATTCATCTGGTTAATTTGGCTAATTTGCCTGAAGATTTAATTGATCTGAATCCTTATGGCACCGTTCCAACCTTAATTGATCGCGAGTTGGCATTATACGAAGCGAAAATTATTGTTGAGTATTTAGATGAGCGTTTTCCTCACCCACCATTAATGCCAGTATATCCAGTGGCACGTGGTCGTAGTCGCTTAATGATGCATCGCATTGAATGTGATTGGTACAGTCTTGCTAAAGTGATCCTTGATGGTAGTGCTGAAAAAGCCGCTAAAGCTCGTCAAGAATTAAAAGAAGGTTTATTAAGTGTTGCGCCAATTTTTAATGAAGCGCCATATTTTATGAGTGAAGATTTTAGCTTGGTAGATTGTTATTTAGCACCATTACTATGGCGTTTACCTGCTTTTGGCATTGAGTTAGATGGTCAGGGCGCTAAAGAATTAAAAGCGTATATGTTACGCGTGTTTGAACGTGAATCATTTCAAGCNTCATTAACTGAAGCTGAGCGTGAATTACGCTTTGGTTTGTCTGTTTAACAACGGTTGTTGGTATTATGTCTGAGCAAATGACGTCAAATAAACCTTATATTATTAGGGCTTTTTATGAATGGATAGTTGATAACCAATTAACCCCTTATATTGCTGTTGATACTAGCGTTTATGGTGTTATTGTGCCATTAACGTATGTTCATGATGAACAAATTGTACTTAATGTTGCCCCTGTATCGGTTGGGGCCATTTCACTTGCGGGTGCTAATATTGAGTTTAGTGCGCGCTTTGGTGGANAATTAGAACACTTAGTTGTGCCCTATGCGGCTATTTCGGCTATATATGCGAAAGAAAATGGTGCAGGAACTCAATTAGCTGTTGAGCATATTGATGCAACTGATGTGCCGTTAACCAGTGCTAATGAACCGTCAGCTCCAACATTAAGTAGTGTTAGTATAACGACAACGACAAATACAAAAATTAAGTCTGCTAAAGCGGTTAAAAGCAAAGGTAGAGCGAGTTTAAAAGTTATTAAATAGAGTGTTTTTTAAACTGAACCTATATAAAAAGCAAGCATTTACCTTTGAGTATATGCTTGCTTTTTTATTTATATAGTTTTATGAAAATTTGAGGAGGCGAATAATTTTTCAAATATAAAAGGATTTACACTCTTAAAATCAACCTTCTATTTTACTTTTTTTAAAATACCTGAATCTGTATGCGCAAATGGTTTACCATAAATATTAAGCCCAATTTTTTGCGAGTAGATAAAAGTATCGTCTTTGATTTCTATCGTCATTGAAAAATCTGTTGTAGTAGCAGATTTATTCATAAAAGATGATTCAGCAACACCTCTTTTAGGCGCTGTCAAAGTCATTTTACTACCAGCTTTACCCTCAGCTAAAACACAGACCGCTCTAGGTACACAGTAAGAATTATAAACCATATCATTTTTCTTATCGTAAATTAAGTATCCTCGTTGATCATGAAATTTACTATTATCAGACTTTCTAAATACTTCTTGTTTATAATACAAGGCAACTAAATATTGTTCACTGGCGTTAGTAGCATCAGCAGCAACTTCAAATGTTCTAATTTCATAAAAAGGTGACACGGCAGGGCCTCCTTTTCCAACACTCGAATTAATTCTACCGGGTGATACATCAATGCTTGAAGCTGATGTTTTCCAAGTACCCACTAATGGGGCTAATGGACCAAAATCCAATCCATTAACGATTGTATTTTGAGCAAAAGTGAAAGGGGATATAATTAAAGCGATTGATAATATTGTTTTTTTCATTATGTTTCCTAGATAAAAGTTTAAATAATTTATATTTTGTTGCTTAACGTAAATCTATTTCTAACTTTGCACATACGTTAAGATGGGGTATGTTTAAGAATGGGCGAAATACATGTTATTCCCTTCTTGTTTTTTTACCTGTGATCATTGCTATCACTAAGTTTTCGCCTTGTAATCGGCTTGAAATTATGACTCCAGCAATATGTAAAAGAATAAGGAATAGGGTAATGTTGACAAAAAATTCATGTNTTTCTTTTAANATTTCATCTTCATCGTCTTCACGTTCAATATACTTATCATTTGAATTGATATTATTGGTAAATATTTCCTTCTGTATTTTATCGTTATCTTCAAATGACTCTGTAGGGGAATGGCCTATAAAGGATAGTGCTACTTTACCATCTTCTGTATAGAGTAATATGCCACTGGCACAAGTAATTGATAACGATAGTAATAAGGCTATAATCATTAATCCACCCAGAGGGTTGTGGCCAATATACTGTTTATTTGAACTATGATTTTTATTAAATGATGTTGCGTATTTTATTATTTCAGAAGGNGNTTTTATGAAATCACTAAAACGGGCATAAGGTGTTCCTATAAATCCCCATATNAACCGTAGAAAAAGTAAAATACTAATATACCATCCCATGTAAAAATGAAGATAAATTTCACCTTCTGTGAGATAACTGACTATAAAAGCAATGACTAAGGTCCAATGAAAGATTCGAATAAAAAAATCCCATACTTTTTTATTCTCTGTTATCATTTGGCGCTTCCTATTTTAAGTGTGAATGAATTGTAGGGAGCTTAGAGAAATTACTATGGATTTGAAATGATATATTTGTCCTATTTGTGCTGAAAATAACTGTTTATTTATCGTAGGATAATTGTCATATATAAAATATCAGGGCTATAAAAATGAAAGCTAAAATTAATATTAAAGATTTTCCTATTTTGTCTATGTTATTTTTTATAATTGTAATTATTTCAAGTATTACTGATATTATTGCTGATATTGGGCAAGGAGCCAATACAAGCCACATTATTCAAGAATCTATCATTGCTTGTACCGCTTTATCATTATTGNTTTTTTTGCTATATCACACNGCAAAGGAAAAAAATAAAAATAATAAACTTATAAAAGCTCTTGAAGAAGCAACTGAATTGTCAACTAAAGCATCTCAGGAACTTATTAAGGCTAAAAAGCTTTTTGGTGATGAAATATCGAAACAATTTTTAAATTGGCAATTAACAAAAAGTGAATCTGATATTGCCTTATTTACATTGAAAGGATTTAATAGTAAAGAAATAGCAAACTTAAGAAGTGTATCTGAAAAAACAGTCCGTAATCAATTAACAAGTATTTATAGAAAATCAGGATTAAATAGTAAACACACTTTTATTGCTTGGTTTATGGATGGGCTTTTCTAGATAATAAATAGCTCAGATTAATGTGATCCTTAAATGTAAACGTTGTTCATATATTTGATCTGAAAAATAATTAAAATATGTTTCAAATTTTATCCATAGTAATTACCAAATCATTATTCACCTCAAAAAGCAAAGCATAAATAAATATNATACTGTCTTAGCGATACTCAAATGCTTTTAAAACGCGATTTACACCACTAATATTACGTGCAATGTTCACCGCTTTAGCTGCTTCTGTTGTATTGACTAAACCCATTAAGAATACTTCAGCATTTTCAGTGATCACTTTAATGTTNGTNCCATCAATATTATCATCTGCTAATAAGGCCACTTTTACTTTTGACGTTAACCAGGCGTCATGGCTTTTAGTTAAAATAGAGGTGGTACTGCCAATACGTATTTGATTATAAATTTTACTAACACCGTCAATACTGTTGATAATTTTCATTACGGCATCGCGTAAAAAAACGGTTGGTGCTTGGCCTATAACTAATAATGTACCGTTAACAGCGATGACTTGAATATTAGTATTATCTTTTAATGAAGCGTTTTCGCTAAGTTGAGTATAAGCATTTAATTCGATAGTTTGATCGTCTATTTGATTACCAATACTGCGTCTATCGTTTGCCATTTTAACGCCTGCACCAACGGTTACCACAGCCGCAGCAACACAACCTTGCAAAGTTATGATAATTGCGAGTAGAGCTGAAAATTTAAACGTTTTCAAATTAACTAAGTCAATTTTCATATTAAGTTTCAGCTTGAGGAAATAAGGTTGAGTCAATAATGTCACATAAGCAATGAATAACTAATAAATGAACTTCTTGAATGCGTGCAGTACGTGATGAGGGAACACGGATTTCTACATCGTTTTCGCCCAGTAAACCCGCAATATCGCCACCATCTTTACCTGTTAAGGCTATAATTGGTATGTCACGTGAAACTGCTGTTTCTATGGCTTTGATAACATTTTTTGAATTACCACTGGTAGAGATAGCTAATAATACATCGCCGCTGTTACCTAAAGCTCTAAGTTGCTTTGAAAATATTTCATCATAATGGTAATCGTTAGCTATTGAGGTAATAGTAGAGCTATCAGTTGTTAGTGCAATTGCGGGTAAACTAGGGCGCTCGGTTTCGTAACGATTCAATAATTCGGCTGAAAAATGCTGGGCATCACCCGCAGAGCCACCGTTACCACAAGNAAGGATCTTTTTTCCTGATAATAAACATTGCACCATGATCAAGCCCGCATGTTCTATGGCGGATGAAATTTGTTCGCTGGCCGCAATTTTGGTTTGAATACTTTCGGTAAAATTCGACTTAATTCGTTCTAACATAAAGCACTAAGCTCCGTAATAAGAAATATGATAAAAGTTAATAGCATGAGATTAAAACGCATTTTTGATCCAAGTGATNGTTGGATCATTTAAGTTACCGTCTAAGGCAACAACGTCAAATCGACATGCCGTATTATAGGCATTTAATTGTTGTTTTTGCAGATAAAAATTAGCAGTTTTTTGTAACTTGTTTTGTTTTGCTGCTGATATTGCGGCAACGGCACCACCAAAATTACTATTTTTACGGTATTTAACTTCAACAAAAACGAGTGTTTGCTGATCTGTCATAATGAGATCAATTTCACCTGTGCGGCAATTAAAATTGCGCATTATTTCGCTAAGCCCTTGCTGAATAAGGTAATGTGCAGCAATGTTTTCACCTACAGCCCCCGTTTTTGTCGTGTTTTTAGTTGTTCTATTATTCCATAACAATGGCTTGTACCTTGTTGCGACGATAGGTACCCCATAATAAGCTGCGTGTTAAAATATTATTATTATTATATTTTAATACGCCTGTTTGGCCAAAATGGTGAATATACGGAGCTTGTTGCATTAAGGGCAGTTTAGTTATTAACGTTAGGCTGTCAAAACCAAGCGCAAAAATGCTTTGTAAACTATCACTGCGTTGTGGCCACAAGCGCAAACTCTGCTGTGCTATGGTTTTATTTTGTTGTTTACTTGTCAGTAACCAAGGGATTTCGGTAAAAGTTAGGCCATTTAGGTCTTGTATCGATTGGCGATCAATTTTACTACTATGACTACGAGAACTAGCAAAAATAGGGATCAAATCTGCAAAAGGACTAATGCTTACATCAATATAGGGTTTTAAAAGTCTTGTTTTTTGACTATTACTAACCAAATAAATCATGTCAATATCGCGACGATTACGCGCTTGAGTTTTGATTTTACGTTTTAGGCGAGACTTTATGTTTTTAATACGTGCTTTACTTAAGCTTACATCAAGGCTAGCTTGTAAGCTTTTTTGTCGCTGTTTTCCGTTAGCTTTTTGGGTTTTATTTTTCGGTAAGTAAAATATTTCAGGCAGCTTACCACGTTGTTTTAACCATTGTTGAGCAAAACGCTGGCTAATGCGCTCACTTACTTTGTCACTGTCACTAATTATTAATGGATGTTGATAAGTGCGTTTACTTAAAGTATCGGCTGCTTGTATTGCTTCATCATCTGGGCTCATTGAAATAGCCGCTTGGTGATCCTGTAAGCTTTTATTTTTAGATAGATTTAAAAATAGTGTCGGCAGTAATAAAGTTTCGTCATTAAGGTAGTTATTAACATTCGCTTTTAATAATGGACCAATAACGTGATCTATTTGCTGTTCATTTAACTGTGAGGGTAGCGTTTGCCAATTAAGATTATTGGTATCGATAAAAAATAATTGTTTATTATCAGCGCTTTTATAGGCGGCTAAAATACCTTGCTGAGCGGCTATGCCAGCGGCTTGTTGCTTACCAGTTAAAGGAAGTAATATCGCAATGTTATTTACCTGAGTTGTTTGTAATGACAATAACTTTTGCTGAATTAAAGGGATAATGCTATTAGCTGGGTGAGTATTATAATGGCGTCGCCAATTAATTAAATAGCGATTGAATTGTTGTGGTTTACTGCCATATCTATTTGCATAATGAATTAAAGCCAGCCAACCTTTGCTATAAGGCGGTTTTTTTTGTGCTAATAGNGCTAGTTGCCATTGAGATAAACGAGTGAGCGACTGCCAAATTTGTGCTATATCGTCATCATTTGTTTGAGAATTTAATACAAAAGCGTGCATTTTTGCATTAAGCGCGGCTACCACTAACCCTTTTGTTTGTTGAATAACAGCAAGTGTTTGATAATATTTTAAATAATGTTTTAGTTTGCTTTGTTGTGCTAATTCGTTTGCTTTATCTAATTGCATTAACGCTAAATTAAAGTGATTTAATGACAANAATGCTTGTGCTTTTACTAAGGTTAAACGATATTTTTCACTCGCGGTAGTGACTAAAGCACTTAGTTGTTCTGCTAGTAGTAATGCTTGTTGTTGAGATGATAAATTGTCTTGTAATAGGGTGTTTTGTTGTTCAATCTTGTTTTTTTTAATCTCATTTTTAAGCGCTGTTTTTTGCGAAATTAATGCTTCGCTTGCTAATANTAAATAATTGATGCTGGCGCTATTATCTTGNTGTAAATGTGCTTGTTGGGCTAAAGAAATATACTTTTCACTCACCGATAATGTAACGGTTACGTTTTTATTAGCCGTGTCGATTTGTTGTTTATTAAGCTGTTTTTTAGGTGCATTAGCGCAACCGTTAATCAATAAAACAAGACAACAGCTAAAAATAAGACGAAGAGTGGTGTTTTTCAAAGTTTATCTGCTCGCTAATAAGATATTTTTGCATTTTAGTATGCGGATAAGCTTATAATAACTGCCATCCGATTTTTACTCAACCAGCACTTAATTTAAGTTACTATCAAACAAGCAATCTAGACCATTAATTAGGTTGGAAGCTAAGTTTTAATATAAGGTATTCGTTATGTCAGTTCAAAGTTACAACCCCTCATTTACGGTTAATGCAAGTACCTTATATATAGTAGCAACACCCATAGGTAATTTATCGGATATTAGTCAGCGTGCATTAGATGTGTTAACACAAGTCGATGTAATTGCTTGTGAAGACACACGGCATACGAAAAAATTATTGAATAATTTTTCAATAAAAAATAAAACCCTGTCAATGCATGATCATAATGAACGCCAACGCCAAGAATATATTGCTGAACTTTTACAACAAGGACAAAGTATTGCTTTAGTGTCTGATGCGGGGACACCGTTGATAAGCGATCCTGGTTTTCATTTAGTACGTCATTGTCGTAGCTTAGGTTTAAGTGTTTCGCCTATTCCTGGTGCTTGTGCTGCTATTGCTGCTTTATCTGTTGCCGGCTTACCCACCGACAGGTTTACCTTTGAAGGTTTTTTACCTTCAAAATCAACCGCACGTAAAAGCACTTTAGCCAATTTAAGTAATGAAACGCGCACCATGGTTTTTTATGATGCNCCNCGTCGNGCNATTGANACNATTGCNGATATTGTTGAGGTATTAGGTGGTGATCGTTATGTGGTGATTTGTCGTGAATTAACGAAAACCTTTGAAACAATACATTCAGACANNGCTGAAAACTTATTGAATTGGTTAAAAGAAGACAGNAATCAATTAAAAGGTGAAATGGTGCTAATTATTGAAGGTTATCATCAAGACCCTACGGCTATTTCAGCCAATATAATTGCGACCTTAAANTTNTTAATTGCTGAATTACCGCCNAAAAAAGCCTGTGCTATTACGGCTGAAATTCACGGTGTAAAGAAAAACACTCTCTACGATTTTGCCTTATCACTAAAAAATGATCAGTAAAAAATGATCAGTAAAAAATAGTTACCCTAAAAATAATTTATCAGTGTGTGAAAGGTATTGTTGAAAAATGAAAGGTGTTGTTGAAAAAANAACCTATNTTGTACTACACTTCTAAAAGTCTTTGGAAAAGGAGAGTGCCTTATGGATGCACAATATTACGCTCGTTTTAATGAACTTATCGATAAACTCGCTACAGACAGTATGACNGAANATGAAAANCAAGAATACCAGTTAAAGCGNAATGAAATTATGAATGAAGAATTAACNGAAACCTTTAGTGGNAAACTAGCNAACAATAGCAAAGNACAGAAAGATTACTGTTAATTGCTAAGTAACAATTATTTAAGTGGAGTTTTTTTTTAGTTACGGTAAAATGCGCCCTGAGTTGNCTAGACAATCGCTGCTTTATCGTAAGTATTTAATGTTTTCATTAAATAAACGGATAAAGGGGAGGAAAGTCCGGGCTCCGAAGAGCAGAGTGCCAGATAACGTCTGGGCGGCGCAAGCCGACGACAAGTGCAGCAGAGAGAAAACCGCCGATGACCGTTCTTTTTATTAAGCGCGGCACAGGTAAGGGTGAAAGGGTGCGGTAAGAGCGCACCGGATTGCTGGTAACAGTAATTGCAGGGTAAACTCCACTCGGAGCAAGACCAAATAGGGTTCCAGTACTCTTTATTGAGTTAATGCGCGGCTCGCGTTGGAACCGGGTAGGTTGCTTGAGCCTTAGAGCGATTTAAGGCCTAGACGAATGATTGTCACTTTT
>JAESPQ010000001.1 GCA_016765535.1 Alteromonadaceae bacterium
GCTAGCCATTTCACGGTGTGTTTGCGATTCAGTGGTACGAGCACCAATAGCTGACCAACTAAATAAGTTCCTCGCATTTTAGCCAACATCATTTTCCGCTTATTAAGGCGTTAGAATTTTCGATGGATGGAGTATTAATCGATGATATTTAGAAAGTATATTATGCAATTATTTTTATTGTTAATATTGTTGTGTACAAAAAACATTTCGGCTGAAGAAATCAATCCAGTAACGGTTATCTTCATAGATGGGTATGACGTAGGAACTGCTTGCACATTGCCCAATGAGATTTTTGGTATCAATGAATGTATTCTCTACATTGCAGGTGTCCAAGATACTATCACTACACTGAAGTCTATGGGGGTGTTGGGCAGGGAATATGCTCCATATTGTTTGCCAAAGGATGTAATTTTAAAAGATTTGGTAAGTGTTGTTGCTAATCATTACAAAACTAAACAAGTCGAAAGTCAAAAAGGTGTAATGGGGCCAATAAATATCATGGTTGCCCTAATCAAAAAATACCCATGCAATCCGCAATAAATAGAAGGAGTTCATTTTATGTCACACCCTGAAATTCCATTTTGGGAATACCCAGAAGGAAAAACTGACTATCAAATAAAGAACGAAAATGGTGACCTCACAACAATAAGACTTGAGAAGTGGGTAGCAGATATTCTTCAATTAGAATTTGATAATGTTCATAAAAAAGTTCAAGCAGGATATGATAAATTGTGCAAAGAGCATCCCCATATTTCTCGTCGTGAAAAGGGAAATGCAATCAGAGTTGCATCTGTAAATACAGCTAACAAATATCAGGAGACCAAGAAAAAGGTACTTGGCTGGAATGACAATGATTTTTTATTGGCATTATGAGTAAAACAAATTCTAACAAGAAATTTAAACGGACAAAAATCAGTTGGCTGCGTTCGTTCCTCACTATTATAGCCAACTAATTTTTGCCGCTTAATTAGGCGTTAGTTGCCGCAATGCATTTTAATGTTTGTATTACTCGTTTTCGGCATTTAACCTAAAAGTTTTGCGCTTGCTTCGTTTATTTTTTGTGGTAACTTTAGTGCAGTAAAATTGGTTTTAGTTTTTGGCAACACAGTTTTTTCGCCAAATCATTTTAGGTGCTAATGGTAGTTTTAACGCGATATTTATTGGTAAATGACTGCCATTTTTATCCTTACTATTTTTTCCTTGGGTTGGCTCAAAAATTCACGGCAAGCGGCATGTTGCGGCGGGGTGTTTTTTAGCCCTTCCGTAAACGCGTTAAATTTTAGTAAACTTGGTTGTTTTACCTCTTACGGGTACAATCAACTAACAAGGTAATCAAACGGAAAAATAACGCTGGCTGTGCTCGTTCCTCGCATTTTAGCCAACATCATTTTCCGCTTATTAAGGCGTTAGAGCGCATGCAATGTTCAGCGCATTTCGTTAAATTTATAGAACTATAACCAAAAGGTTAATTACAACATGGCACAATGCACAGCACCAATAAATGGTCATCGTACTGCGGGCGGAAGAGCATCATGTCCAGCATGTGGTGGTGGAAGTCGTAGTTTTGGTGGTTACTCATCATATTCCCCTTCGACATACTCCTCGTATGGTTCTAGTTCTAGTAGCACTAGTCGCAGTAGTGGTTCATCAAGTTCCAGAAGAGCAAAATGGTCGAAAACAGGTTCTACTGTTTTATATACGCCTACACAAATACAGTCACTTACACCAATTCGTGAAACTGTTGAATCTAGAGCAGCTTCACAACCTGATCTTCGAGATGTATTTCTTTGTCACGCATGGGGTGATCGTAAGGAAGCAGCAAAAGAGCTTAACGATTTGCTTGTGGCGGCTGGTGTGAAAGTTTGGTTTAGCGAGAACGATCTTGCTCTTGGTGTGCCAATGATGCGTGCTATAGATAAAGGGTTGGCAAAATCACGAATTGGTCTTGTGCTTGTTACTCCGGCAATGCTGGAGCGTCTCCCTAAAGAGAGTGTCGCCGACAAAGAGCTATCTGCGCTTTTGGCTGGAAACCAACTTATTCCTATTATGCATAATGCAACTTATGATGAACTACGAAATGTCAGTCCATTGCTTGCCTCTAGAAGTGGATTAGATACAGCAGAAGATTCAATGGCTGTAGTTGCGGAAAAAATTGCTGAGCTAGTTAGTGTTGAGTTCTAGTTTAAATACGCTCTAACAAGCTGTTCAAACGGAAAAATAACAGTTGGCTTGCGCTTCGCGCAGTATAGCCAACCATTATTTTCCGCTTAACAGGGCGTTATATTTAAAAGGAAGTGAATTGAATCAATCACTAGCAGATAAATTAAACCCTAATTGGTACTCTATTGCTATTATAAATATTTTAGTTTTTGGGATATTAATGCTTTTTTATAAAGAACTGATTACTAATACTAAGCAGTATTTGGTTCCTTCATTGGCTGTTTACACAATTGGAAATGCGTTAATTGGTCATATTCAAGGTTCATATTTTAGATCAAAGGGCATGAAAGATAATTTTACCGAGCCTCTTTTTATGTATTATGGGCTTTACATAGGCTGGTTTATTTTGTTTATTATTTATCTTGGGTATCGTGGTGTAATATAAATATAACAAGCACTTAAAGTCGGACACAAAAAGTTGGCTGTGTTCGTTCCTCACATTTTAGCCAACTTTTATTAGCCGCTTAAGTGGGCGTTATGTTTAAAGGATAGTATGGACGCTGAATTACAGAAAAAAATCGATGTCGTTGTAGGTTTAAGTCGACTTGCTGGAGGAACTCTAATACTCATTGGAAGTATATTAGTTTTCATTTTTGTTCAAGCAGCATTAGATCCAAATGCCGTAATTGAAATAAATGGTGTACCAACTAAAGATGAGCGCTCCAAAATTATTGCAGCCATGTTTAGCGGACTATTTCCAATTATTGGTGTTTTTTTATCTTTCGTACCTAGTAAGTATCTTGATAAATGGGTTGCCAAAATAATTATTAGTTTATCTTAAATTTAAACATAACAAGCACTTAAAGTCGGACACAAAACAGTTTGCTGTGTTTCGTGCCTCAACATTTTAGCAAACTATTTTGCGCCGCTTAAGTGGGCGTTAGTTGCCGCAACGCATTTGAATGTTTGNATTACTNNTNTNNGNTNTNTTACCTNAANNNTNTNCGCTTGCTTCGTTTNTTTTTTGTGGTNACTTTAGTGCAGTAAANTNGGCTTTTNNTTTTTNGNAANANAGTTTTTTCGCCAAATCATTTTAGGTGCTAATGGTAGTTTTAACGCGGTATTTATTGGTAAATGACTGCCGTTTTTATCCTTACTATTTTTTCCGTGGGTTGGCTCAAAAATTCACGGCAAGCGGCATGNNGCGGCGGGGTNCTTTTTGGNTCTTCCGTAAACGCGTTAAATTTTAGTAAACTTGGTTGTTTTACCTCTTACGGGTACAATCAACTAACAAGGTAATCAAACGGAAAAATAACGCTGGCTNTGCTCGTTCCTCGCATTTTAGCCAACATCATTTTCCGCTTATTAAGGCGTTATTTGGCACCACGAAATAGCGTTAATATTTATTTGTAAAAGCGGTGTTTTCTAAATTTATTTGGCGGATTACGCCTCAATTTTCGCCTGAATAGTTTGGTTGTTTTCGCTAATAGGCTTTACGCTTTTAAAGACATTTTCGGTAAAGCCATTAACTTGTTTTAGCCTTGGTGTTTGGCTCAAAATTCACTGTTTGGTTAATCGTGGCGCTGGACACTTTTTAGTTCTACGGTCGGGCTGCCATTATTTTAAAAGCTCTTGTTTTCGTTAGTAGTTTTCCGCTACCATCAAATAACAAGAAAATTCAAACGGACACGTACAGTTTGCTCGCGCTTCGCGCAGTTTAGCAAACAGTACTTAGCCGCTTAATTTAGCGTTATGTTTTCTGGTGATTTATGGCAATTCCGAAGAAAGGTTCGCGTAAAATAATTATTGATTCTACAGAGTACCGGTGGACTATCCGTAGCAAACCTACATATAGTCAAGGAGCTTTTGGAAACGATATGACTGCAGCTGCAGAGTTAGCTGAATCTCCGGGAACTGTTTTATCTATTACGTTTCCTTGGGTTCGTTGTGATAATTGGATTGGAAATCCTGAATTGCCAGTTACACCGAAAGACATAGAAAGCTGTATTAAGTCTGCCCTACAAAAAGGGTGGCAACCAGAAAAAAAAGGCGGCGCGTTTAAGTTTGTTCACGAATCGAAAACATAACAAGCTGTTAAACAAGGACAAAAAACAGTTGGTTTTGCTCCTTCGTCGCTAATTATAACCAACTATTTTTTGCCTGTTAACAGGGCGTTATATTTCTTTATGGAGTAAATATGAATAATTTTGATTTTGATAAGAGTCGTAATTTCCTAGAGTATATGATCGACAAAAATCCTGAAAATAAAGATCTGATTCAGGCGTATGTGAAATTGCTAGAGAAAAAGACGGAGTTTGATATTGCATACTTCAAAGGTGACGCCGAAGTTAGAAAAGATTGGGAGAAGAATCAGACTGAAAGAATAAAGGCTGACACTGAAGTTACAAAAAAATCAATAGAAAAAGGTGCACCTGTTTTACGCAGCTATTAGAAATATAACAAGTTGCTCAAACGGAAAAATAACAGTTGGCCATCGCTACGCGATTATAGCCAACCATTATTTTCCGCTTAGCAAGGCGTTAGCCATTTCGTGCAAAGGAAATATCATGGATGCCAATTTAAAGAATGAACTTGACGAAATTTTAGCTGGTAAGAAGGCTAAAGATAATTACACTCGTCAAACCGAAAATAAGCAGGAAGCTGAACATCAAGAGTTTCAGAATAAATTTATTAGTATTAGAGACTCTGCAATTAAGCCTGCAATGGAAGAAATAGTTAAATACTTATCTGATCAAAACTTAGGCGCGGTTATTGATACCCAAGAGGAAGTTCGTCACAGTCACTATGGAAAACTAGCTTCAATTACCATCAGGCTAACTCTGAATTACAAAACAAATCATCAACAGCCTCATTATTATCCGCACTTAAGTGTTATAGCTGATACAGCGACAAAAAAAATAAAGTTTGAAGAAAGTACTGCCGGTATTGGTTACGGTGACGGCGGGGGAAGCAGCGATGCAGGGGAATGCTCTCTAATTGCATTAACTCAAGAACTTGTCCACACTAAAATCATGAAAATTTTAAGAGCAAGCATATAAATTCGGCATGGCTAACAAGTCATTTAAACGGAAAATTAACAGTTGGCCACCGCTTCGCGATTATAGCCAACCATTAATTTCCGCTTAATGAGGCGTTAGGGCTACTTTGACAACTCGGCGCTTTGTACATACAATGTACATATGATTAAATTCGAATGGGATGCACTTAAAGCTGCATCAAATATAAAAAAACACGGTATATCTTTTAAAGAAGCTCAATCAGTCTTCTTTGATGAATTTGCTGTACAGTTTTTTGATCACAAAAATTCTGAAACGGAAGATCGTTTTTTGTTGCTTGGATTGAGTAATGAAACAAACCTACTTCTTATTTGCCACTGTGAGCGTGACGAAGGAAATACTGTAAGAGTTATATCAGCCAGAAAAGCAACAAAAAATGAACGTAAGCACTATCAGCGAGGGCATTAATTATGAAAGATGAATATGATTTATCAGCAATGAAATCGCGTAAAAACCCTTACGCTAGCAAACTAAAAAAACCAGTCACAATGCGTTTAGGTGAGGACGTCATTTCCTACTTTAAAGGTATGGCAGAAGATTCAGGTGTACCATACCAAAGCCTTATCAATCTCTATTTACGTGACTGCGTGGCAACACATAAAAAAATAGATATTAACTGGCATGCGTAATCGCAGCCCTAACAAGTTGCTCAAACGGAAAAATAACAGTTGGCCATCGCTTCGCGATTATAGCCAACCATTATTTTCCGCTTAGCAAGGCGTTAGTT
>JAESPQ010000058.1 GCA_016765535.1 Alteromonadaceae bacterium
GAGTCTTTATTATGTTGCTCACAGCTATTTATTAAATTATTTAAAACGCGCACTATGGTTTGCAATGAACTGATTGTCTTAGTTATTTCATTTTTTTTGTCGGTAGCTAAATTTTGCACGTCGTGACAGTTATGTTCACCTAATAATAATAACTGTTGTATTTCTTTTAATGAAAAACCAATTTTTTGGGTGCGTTTAATAAAGCGTAATAGGTTGATGTCACTCTTAGGGTAATGACGGAAACCATTTAAGGGTTTTATAGGCTCAACTATTAAACCCTGTTTTTGATAATAACGAATAGTTTCAATATTGACTTTAGCTGCTTTTGCTAATTTTCCGATAGTTAGNGGTGTTGTGGTAAATTTTTTTTTATCCGTCATGCTTTTATTTATCATAGTGATCACATTTGAATTATTTTATTTAAATTATTAATTGTAATGAATTGAAATTATAAAGAGCTTAAATTCAGCTAATAATTATCGTTATTAATCAAAAAACTAAAAAGTTTGATAGATAACAAAATAAATGACTAAATAGCTAATTTTTTAAAGGAAATATCAATTAATTGTGCTATGTTTTTAATAGGATGTTGTTATTTATTGATCCTGCCATATTAACTGTTCATTAAAGATGTGCTACGCATGAAAGTGTAAAACTATAAAAGAAAATTGCAATAATAGAATGTAAATAAGTTGCTTTGGGCTAAATATCGGTATCAAAGTAAATGTATGAAGTATTAGTAAAATAAAAACAAAAGGAAATCTTTATGGCGACCGAAAATGCCCTATATATGATTCTTGTCGAAAAAATAAAACAAGAAACCTTAGTATTACCCACCTTACCTGAAATTGCTTTAAAAGTTCGTCAAGCGGCGGATGATCCAGAAGTTAATTTACATAAAATGGGAGAAATTATTGGTCAAGATCCTGCGTTATCTTTAGGCATGCTGAAAGTAGCAAACAGTGTTGTTTTTGGTCGTAGAGTAAAAGTTGAAACCGTTAATCAGGCGGTCACTCGTATTGGTTTACGCCAAATTAAAAGCATAGCAACGGCAATGGCTTTAGAGCAAGTATTTGTTTCACATAATGAATTCATCTCTGGATACATGAAAAAATCATGGAACAAAACGATTGATGTAGCTTCTGTTGCTATTGCGTTAATGACGAAATACTTAACATCACACAAACATGATGGTTTAGCTTTAGATACCTTAACTTTAGCGGCATTGGTGCATAATATTGGCGTATTACCAATATTAACCGAAGCTGAACACCATCAAGATATTTTTGCCAATCCAACATTTTTACAACAAGCAATTATTAAATTATCAAGCAAAGTGGGGGCCGCAGTGTCCAAAGCTTGGGATTTTTCTGATGATTTTACCGCTATTATTTCAGACTGGAGTAATTTATCGGTGTTGCCTGATGAAGTGAGTTACATTGATTTTATTCGTGCCGGCGCCATTTACCATGAAATATTTAAAAATGAGTCAACTCGTGCCGTGTTATTAAAAAGTTATGTAGATAAAAATATTTTGCCTGATGAAGACTATATGCAAAGTGATGAATTTACCGAAATGATCGCTGATGTTAAAAGTATGTTTACTTGATTTTTCAATGTATTAATTTAAATAATAATTAATTTTATTTATTAATAAAAAGTAGTTTGCTTTATAGGTAAGCTATTTTTTTTATGCGTGAAGCTGATATAATTAACCTTCCTACGGTTAAAAGATCTCGTTTATGCTATTAAAAAAAACTTTTTATACTTTCTTTTTTTCTCTCCTTTTATTGTTAAATTACCAAGCAAGTGCCCATACCTTTTCACCGAGTAATATCAGTGTTGATTTACTTAGTAATGATCAGTTTAGTTTTCGTTTAGAAACAGATTTTATTGAATTAATGCAATGGCAATTAAAACTTAAAGGTACTGGTGATGATTTGATCACACAAGTACGAGCATTAAGTAAAATTCAGTTATATAAAGCAATAAAAGGGATCAATAAGCGGTTACAGCAGCAGTTAATCTTTTATTTTGATAATAAAGCGATAAAGCTAGAGCAATTATATTCACCTAATGTTAATGATGTTGCCATTTTGCTGGCACAAAACCCTGATAATACTAATTATAGAGTTGTTTTTTCAGGGCTTGGTAGTCACCCGCAAGCAGCTAAAAAGCTGGCTCTGTATTTTCCTGAGCAATTAGGAGCGATTAATTTTAAATTGGCCAGCCCAAGTAGAGCATTGCTGTCAAGTGGTGTTAAAAGTAGTGCTTTTGAACTTAAACAAAGTAATGTTAGCGAGTTAACGTTAGCTTTAGCTAATAGCTTAAATTATATTTATCAAGGTATTATTCATATTATCCCGAAAGGGTTAGATCATATTTTATTTGTACTCGCGCTGTTTTTATTGTCGACTAAGTTATCCTCCTTATTATGGCAAGTCAGTGCTTTTACCGTGGCGCATACGGTGACATTAGCACTAGGTATTTTTGGTGTTTTGGTGGTGCCATCAAGCATTGTTGAGCCTATTATTGCACTTTCGATTGCCTATATTGCCATTGAAAATATTTTTGCACATAAGCTCAAGTCACAACGTGTTTTAGTGGTGTTTATTTTTGGTTTATTGCACGGTTTAGGTTTTGCAGCGGTATTGTTGGAATTTGGTTTACCTAAAGGGCAATGGTTAGCTAGTTTGCTTTCTTTTAATGTCGGTGTCGAAATAGGGCAGTTGTTAGTGATTTTAACTGCCTTTGTTTTATTGGGATGGGCAAGAAATAAAGCTTGGTATCAAACTAAAATTGCCACTCCACTAAGTTTGTTTATTGCTGTTATGGGGATTTATTGGTTTATTGAACGTGTATTTTTTTAAATTGTTTGTTACCTTTTTTATGTGTTGGCTAGTTTTACAATAAAGTGGTTAATTTGACTATTACCTATGCTATTAGTAAAATCAATGTTTTTTTGTTTTATATAACTGGTTGAATTTTATCAAATAAATAACTGGCATAATACTTGGAATAATAAAAGTAATTAAATAATATGATCACTTTTAAAGGTTCTAATATGAAAACTCTTTTAGCCAGCGCTTTATTACTTTGTTCAACCGCAACTTTTGCTCATGATCGCCATAATTCTTGTGATGTAGAAATTCATGGTGGTGTTAAAATTAGCCAGCAGGAAATTACTTTTTTTAAAGATGATGTTAACGCTAAAATAAAGCATCAATCACCTTTATATAAAATTATTGATGATAAAAATTTAATGGTGAATGGGCAGCTTATTGATTTAGATAATTCACAACAAAAGTTAGTGAGCGATTATGCGCATAATATTCGCGCGATGATCCCTGCGGTTAAGCAAGTTGCCAATGAAGGTGTCGATTTAGCGATTGAAGGTGTTAGTCTGGCGTTTAATGAATTGTTAGGTGATAACAATGATGTTACGAATGATTTAGTCACTGAATTAGCCAATGTACGCACCGNAATAAATCAACGCTTTGATCAACAAAAAACATTGTATATTAATGGTGATGGTGTTGGAACTATCAATGGTNAAAACTTTTTCGATCAAGAGTTTGAAAACCATATCGGGTCAGCGATTGAAAGCGCAGTTAAAAAAGCAATGGGGAGCTTGTTAATTGCGGTTGGTCGAGAAATATTGTTTTCTGGTGGGGATAACAATGCTTTTGAGCAACGAATGGAAAAATTTGGCGATGAAATGGAAACTAAAATGGAATTTAAAGGCGCTAAAATTGAACGCCGAGTTAATGCTTTATGCACTGCGATGAATCACATCGACCAGTTAGAAGAACAGCTAAAAAATAGTGTCACTGAATTACCCGCATTTAATGTACTTAGTGTTGAGCAGTCAAAGCAAGACGAAGAATTAGCAGAATAACCTTTTGTGGTACGTTGATATCATTAATTTAGTTATAAAGCTATTCAGAACGAGAAGTTACTTCGACTAAATGATAACCAAATTGTGTTTTTACAGGACCTTGTACTGTATTTAAGTCGGCAGTAAAGACTACTTCGTCAAATTCTTTTACCATTTGACCACGACCAAACGAACCTAGAGCGCCACCTTGCATTTTTGAAGGACAATTTGAATGTTCTTTTGCTACTTCGGTAAAATCGCTACCGGCTGCTATTTGGTTTTTTAGGGCTAAACATTGTTCTTCGCTATCAACTAAGATATGACGTGCAGATGCTCTAAGCATAGTGTTTTCCTCTACTACTTTTTTGGAAAAATTATTGAACGCTAAAGATTACCCTAATCGGACACAAAATAAAATATTAAAGTTGTTGTTTTTTTAATCTTGAATTAATTAAGTTGAACTTTGTTTAAGTGTTTAACTATTCAAATCGCATTGTGAATTGCTATTAGCGATTTTAATGTCGGGAGTGTTTTTTTCTAAGTTATTCTTAGCAGTAAATATTTTTTTGAAACGAGCAATAAATAATTGTAATTTATCATTTATTTTTGTCGCCATATCAAAAAGCTTATTACCACCTGCTGTTTTTACTATGACAGGTAAAAAATCTTGCTTGTTAGGTATTAAAATTAATTTTACATTGGAGAGCATATTCAAGTTTGTTAATTGTTTTAAACTATGNAACTGGGTGATATTTACGGTAAGTATATTATTGTGATCTGCTATTTTTTTTATAACAACTAACTGACTACCTTCACCGTTAGATAAAGGCAAAGCATGTATGTAAATTTGTTTGCTGGCTTTATTGGTTTGGTTGTTGTTTATCGCGGCATAAACTAATGCTGAATGTAAATTGGCTATTGCTAATGCCGCAATCAATAGAGGTTTAATTAGTGTTGTAGTCTTCATTTTTAATTTCATTTTAATTTGCTCTCGCTTTACCATAAGCATATGTTGGGTAATAGAGGCTATATAATATATAAATATAATTTGTTACTTACAGACTCGTATTGTAACAATAAGTTCAAAAAAAATAAATTGCTAATTNGATCGGGTAGATGGTTATTTATTTACGATAAAGCGATTTATGATAAAAAATCTAAGAATGAAAGCATGAAAGAATGTAAGCTNTATACAGGTCTGAGAATATATCTGATTTTCTTTTTAAATAAATGATCAAAACTTATGCTTTTTATAATAAAGACGTGGTCTTCAAAAAATCCTATTACTCGAGTGGGTATTAAATGGGTAATAATATTACTTGTTGGCGCATTGCTTTATTTTGCTAATAAACAATTACAAAGCTATTGGGGAGAACAAGCACGTCAAGAAACTGGTTTAGTTAGTGTTGAACTTTCCAAAGCGATAAAATTAGCACAACAAGAGCATAAATTAGTGTTGGCTGAAATGTCTGCAGTATGGTGTCCAACTTGTCGAAAATTAGAACAAAAAATATTTTCAAATGCTGTAGTTAAAAAGCAAATAATGCAGCACTATATTTTTACACGTATCGATTATGACTCAATACAAGCACAGCAATTTATGAGTCAGTATAAGGTAAAAGGCTTCCCTACAGTGTTGGTTTTAAATGGTGCAGCCGAACAGGTTGCAAATATACCACTAACCTTTAATAGCACAGAGTATAGTGCAATGTTAAAAAAGGTTAGTTTGGTCGTTAAGTATTAATTTAATTATCTAGTTTAATGACTGTGTTGTGTCTTGCTGCGCTCGTGACAAACTCGCTTTTTTTAATAATCTAAACTGATGTAACAAGGGCTCAGTGTAACCATTAGGTTGTTTGGTGCCATTAAATACTAATTCGCAAGCGGCTTCAAAAGCAATATTGTTGTCTATATCTGCACACATGGGTTGATAGGCGGGATCATTAATATTTTGTTGGTCAACGATTGCNGCCATNTTTTTCATNCTTGCTAANACTTGCTCTTTNGTACAAATNTTATGACGTAACCAGTTTGCCATGTGTTGGCTTGAAATGCGTAAAGTTGCTCTNTCTTCCATCAAGCCGACGTTATTAATATCAGGCACTTTTGAACAACCAACACCTTGATCAATCCAACGTACTACATAACCGAGTAAACCTTGGGCATTATTTTCTAGTTCTTCGTTAATTTCTTGTTCATTCCAATGAGTATTTTCTGCGATAGGAAAAGTTAAAATATCATCTAATGAGGCGTTTTTACGTTGTTGTATTTTTTCTTGCTGCGCAAAAACATCAACTTGATGATAGTGCAATGCATGTAAAGTTGCAGCCGTAGGAGAAGGCACCCAAGCGGTATTAGCGCCTGATAAAGGATGATTAACTTTAGCGTCAAGCATCGCTGACATTTGATCGGGTATCGCCCACATGCCTTTACCTATTTGCGCTTTACCGCTTAAACCACATTGTAAGCCAATATCAACATTGTTGTCTTCGTAAGCGCTGATCCATGGAGTGTTTTTAATCTCACCTTTACGCGCCATAGCACCAGCTTCCATTGAAGTATGAATTTCATCACCGGTTCTGTCTAAAAAGCCTGTGTTAATAAAAACTACACGCTCACGAGCTTCATAAATACAAGCTTTTAAATTAACAGTAGTGCGACGCTCTTCATCCATAATACCCATTTTTATGGTGTTACGTGGTAGTGATAATACTTCTTCAACGCGGTTAAATAAAGTGTTGGCAAAGGCGACTTCTTCAGGACCATGCATTTTAGGCTTTACAATATAAATAGAGTTTTGCTTACTATTTTGAAAGCGACTATTGCTTGGTAAACCACTTAAGGTTAAATCGTGCATGGCAATTAGTGATGTTAGCATCGCATCCATAATACCTTCAGGAATTTCACTACCATCAGCGGTTAAAATGGCGTTATTTGTCATTAAATGACCAACATTACGAATAAACATCAAGCTGCGGCCTTGCAAGTTAATATTTTCGCCAGTTAGTGTTTGATAACTGCGGTTGTCAGCCATTACGCGAGTAATTGTTTGGTCACCTTTGATGATTTTTTCACTTAAATTACCTTTGTTTAAGCCTAACCAATTACGATAAGCAAGTACTTTGTCACTAGCATCGACTGCGGCGACAGAATCTTCACAATCCATAATAGTCGTTAATGCTGACTCCATTTTTATATCGCTCATGCCTGCTAGGTCTGTTTTTGCAATGGCACTATGGCGGTCGAAGATTAATTCAAAATGTAAACCGTGGTGTTGAAACAATAAGCAGCTTGGTACATTAATGCTACCTTGAAAGCCTATAAAAGCGCTGCTGTCTAATAAAGGGGTTTGTGCGCCACTTTGTAGTGTTACCATTACTTGTTGTTCAACAAGTTGATAATCAACCGCATTTTTATGACTACCATCTAATAACGGGATATTTTTATCAAGAAAGTTTTTCGCAAACGCAACCACTTTAGCACCACGAGTAGGGTTATATTGTGCTGTTTTTTCTGCGCCATTATCTGCTGCTATCGCATCTGTACCATAAAGTGCGTCATATAAACTGCCCCAACGTGCATTAACAGCGTTTAGTGCAAAACGNGCATTCATTACCGGTACAACTAATTGTGGACCAGCCATTGTGGATATTTCTGCATCAACATTACGGGTACTAATGCTAAAATCATCAACTCGTTTGGTTAAGTAGCCTATTTCGGTTAAAAAGGCTTTATATTGTGAAGCGTTGAATTGTTGACCTTGGTTTTGTTGGTGCCAAGTGTCTATTTGCGTTTGTAATTGATCGCGTTTAGTTAATAATTGTTTATTAATCGGGGCTAGTTTATCTACTAAGTTTGAAAAACCTTGCCAAAAAGCGTCACTTTTTATTGGTAAATCGGGTAAAACATCATGATTGACAAATTCATATAAACAAGGTGAAATTTGTAAATTAGCGAAAGCAATTCGTTGTGTCATAATATTTTCCTGATCAAATTTAATATCTATTCTTTAAAGCTAGCATAGAAGATAGTCGTTAATTAAATAACAAAATAATGTTTAATACTATAATTAAAGCTATTACTCTAAATTATCTTTGGTATTCANANTGTGAATGATTGTATTTGTTGTATAAGTGATTTNTATAATAATGACCTAGAACCTAGAACCTAGAACCTAGAACCTAGAACCTAGAACCTAGAACCTAGAACCTAGAACCTAGAACCTAGAACCTAGATTCTAATTCTCTGCTGCNGCTTCACTCACCAATTGTCTAAACCAAATATGGCTAGCATCGTGGTGTAACAACGGACTCCAGATCATTTTTAACTCAATATCTGGAATTTCTACCGGTGGTTTTAAAATAGTGTAGTTACTGTCATTTTTATGCAGCATTGCGGCCTTGGTTGGTAATGTGGCAATTAAATCGTCTTCAAGGGCTAGCTGCATGGCTACATGGTAATTACGAGTGAATACTTTTATATCACGTTTTTTGCCTANCCGAGCCAAGGCTTCGTCTACCCAGCCCAGTTTTTGTACGTCTTTGGGNTCCATACCAACGCCAACACCAAAACCTGTTTTTGATACCCATACGTGCTTTGAGGCGAGAAAACTATTTAAGTTAAACTTAGCTACAACCGGATTGTCAGCACCTAATAGGCATGAAAATGAATCACGCCATAATGTTTTTTGATGAAATGATTGTGGTAATTCGTCAAAGCGGTTGATCGCCATATCAATTTTACCTGCTTCAATTTCATGAAAGTTTACATCACTAGGCGTCATAATNTCTAAGGTNACNCTGGGTGCTAATTTATTGATTTTNCTTAATAAAGAAGGGAGTAATGTTGATGCTGCATAATCACTTGCCATAATACGAAAGACGCGTTGGCTACTTTTTTCGTCAAATTCTTCTTCACCCTGTAATGCTTCTTCTAGCTCTANCAGTATTTTACGGATCGCTGGNGCTAAAGCTCTAGCACGNTCTGTTGGTACCATACCATCAGAAGTTCTTACTAAAATAGGATCTTTAAAAAGTAATCGTAATCGCTTTAAACCGTTACTCATCGCTGGTTGCGTGATATTTAGTTGGTTAGCTGCACGAGTGACATTTTTTTCTCTTAACAGTACATCAAGATAAATTAATAAATTTAAGTCAATTTTTGAAATATTCATAAAGTTGATACAAGCTATAACTAAAATAGATAGTGCTACTATAATGCTAATTGACTAGTTATATCAATAATATTTCATCATTCTTTAGTCGTATTGTCATTTTTCTTTGCTTTCATCACGATATACACCCATGTTTATAGATTTCGTGAATGGCGACAATGATTGTTATAAATTTTATCTATTATGGTGGGTGGTTTATCCTTTTCTCGTTCCTTATGACAACTTACATAGTGAGTTACAAAAGCTTAATTACAAATATTAGGTTACTCGTTAACTCAACAAGAAATTTTGGAGAATATTATGTCTAATTATCAAAGTGCCATTGAAGCAGTTGCTGCAATTAAAGAAAAAGCAGGTGAGTCTTGGCGAGCAATTAATCCTGAGTCAGTAGCGCGTATGCGTTTACAAAATCAATTTCAACATGGTTTAGATATTGCTAAATATACTGCTGATATTATGCGAGCAGATATGGACGCTTATGATGCAGATAGTTCTCAATATACCCAGTCATTAGGTTGTTGGCATGGTTTTATCGGTCAACAAAAAATGATTTCNATTAAAAAACATTTTAATAATACTGACCGTCGTTATTTATACTTATCAGGTTGGATGGTTGCTGCATTNCGTAGCGAGTTTGGNCCNTTNCCTGATCAATCAATGCATGAAAAAACTTCAGTAGCNAGTTTAATTGGTGAACTATATACTTTTTTACGTCAAGCTGATGCGCGTGAATTAGGTGGCTTNTATCGTCAATTAGATNCNGCAAAAGCGGNAGANGATCAAGCAAAANCAAAAGANNTTCAANATGCTATNGATAATCATATTACCCATGTNGTNCCNATTATTGCNGANATNGATGCNGGTTTTGGTAATGCTGAAGCAACCTATTTAATGGCGAAACAAATGATTGAAGCAGGGGCTTGTTGTATNCAAATTGAAAACCAAGTATCTGATGAAAAACAATGTGGTCACCAAGACGGTAAAGTTACTGTGCCACATGAAGACTTTTTAGCTAAAATTAGAGCCGTACGTTATGCCTTTTTAGAGTTAGGCATTGATAATGGTGTGATTGTAGCGCGTACTGATTCGTTAGGTGCGGGGTTAACTAAACAAATTGCGGTAACTAAAGAGCCTGGTGATTTAGGCGACCANTANAATGCNTTNTTAGACTGTGAAGAAGTTAGCTTAGATAGTATGGGNAANGGTGATGTAGTNATTAAGCAAAANGGTAAATTAGTACGNCCTAANCGTTTACCNAGTAACTTATTTCAATTTAGAAAAGGTACGGGTGAAGCACGATGNATTTTAGATTGTATTACCTCTTTACAAAANGGTGCNGATTTAATTTGGATTGAAACTGAAAAACCACATATTGGACAAATTGGCGCTATGGTTAATGCAATTCGTGAACAAGTACCAAATGCTAAATTAGTGTATAACAACTCACCATCATTTAACTGGACGCTTAACTTCCGTCAACAAATATTTGATAGCATGGTTGAAGAAGGTAAAGATGTTGCTAGTTATAATCGCGATGATTTAATGAGCATTGATTATGATGATACCGAATTAGCCGCAATAGCGGATGAAAAAATACGTACTTTCCAAGCTGATGCAGCACGCGAAGCAGGTATTTTTCATCATTTAATTACCTTGCCAACTTATCATACCGCAGCATTGTCTACCGATAATTTAGCGAAAGAATACTTCGGTGATCAAGGTATGTTAGGTTATGTTAAAGGCGTGCAACGAAAAGAAATTCGTCAAGGTATTGCCTGTGTTAAACATCAAAATATGGCAGGTTCTGATATGGGTGATGATCATAAAGAATACTTTGCTGGTGAAGCTGCGCTTAAAGCCTCGGGTAAAGACAATACCATGAACCAGTTTTAGTTAAAATGGGGGGACTCATCAAACCAAGGTAACAGATAGAGTATTTGTAGGTCGGGCTTCAGCCCGTCAAATATAGATTGATGGCCTAAAGGCCAACCTACAAGTGTTACCCTAAAATATAGCTATTTGACCAGTCCCA
>JAESPQ010000059.1 GCA_016765535.1 Alteromonadaceae bacterium
AGACAACCAAGAATATATCGGCCGTGTCGGAAAATTAAACCCCAAACGCGCGGTGATATTAGTCAATAAAGGCACGGGTGAAGTGCAATGGACAGTGCCTTATAGCATGCTGTTTGCTGTTATCGAGTCAGATCTTGACGATGGCAACACCTTATTACTGGCTGATTAATTTACCTATTAACCGTNGGGGTCAGTGACAAAGTTATATCTACTTGATAAATTATCTTTATTGGTNTTATTTGTCACTGACCCCTTGAGCACTTTATGTTAATTTTTTATCGNGATAGGTAAATTAAATGGAAACGTTTAAAAAAATATATGCACGCGCTTGTGAGCGCAAAGGCGGTGAACATGCCCTTGCGCTATTACTCGGTAAACGTATTCTTGGCAAGAAATTAGTAGACGATAATGCTACTGAGCAAAGTGTGGCGCAATTAAGTGACGATCGCATTTTGTCAGCTTTTACCAAGCAAATATTCAAATCTGGTTTTGTTTGGCGTGTNGTNGAAAATAAATGGTCAGGANTTTGAAGANGTATTTTTTAATTTTAANATTGAAAAAATATTAATGATGCCCGAAGAAATGCTTGAGCAAAAAGCGAGCAATCCAAAAATAATTCGTAATTACAATAAAGTAAAAACCATTAAAGCNAATGCGCACATGATTTTTGAGCAGCAACAAAAGGGCAAATTTTTTGCACAGTTTATTGCCGATTGGCCAAGTAGCGATATTATCGGCTTGTGGGCTTATTTAAAAAAACATGGGCAGCGCCTTGGTGGNAATACGGGTCCTTATGCGTTGCGCTTATTAGGTAAAGANACNTTTATATTAAGNTCAGANGTNGAAGCCCATCTTAGGGCGCAAAACATTATTGATGGTGGCTTGCAAAGTAAAAAAAGTTTAACCGCCATTCAAACTTACTTTAACCAGTTACAACAAGACTCTGGTTACAGCCTCACGCAATTAAGCCGCTTAATTGCCTTTGCTCATGGTGATAATTATGTACAAGTTGAGTCAGTATGAACGACAAGCACTTAAATAAAGAGCGTTTAAATAAAGAGCACTTAAGCAAAGAGCAGGCTGNAAACAGCAATATTGCTGTTGCTTATGTACATAATAGCGATATTGAGCAAGCAAAACGTATCGCTAAAAAATGGCAATTACCTTATTTGGGTGATCGNNANGCNGCTNNNAAACANNCNCANTTGCAGTTTTTACTGCAAGTAAACGAACAACATTTAGAGCTTTGTAAACTCGACGAACCAAAACTGGGGGCGATAACCGTTGATTTTGTTGAAGGCGCTGTTGCCCATCGCCGTAAGTTTGGCGGCGGTCGCGGTCAAGACATCGCCAAAGCCATCGGTTTAAAGCATGAGTTTAAGCCGCACGTATTAGATGCCACCGCAGGCTTAGGACGTGATAGTTTTTTANTNGCTAGCCTAGGNTGCCAAGTCACTATGATGGAGCGTATGNCCATTGTTGCTGCCTTACTAGATGACGGTTTAGCGCGCGCCCAATTAAATAGTGAGGTTGCCGATATTGCNNATAATATGNNGCTTATNCATGCCTCGTCTATCGACAATATGGCACTGGCACAGCAACCTGATATTGTTTACCTTGATCCGATGTATCCGCATCGTGAAAAATCCGCCTTAGTAAAAAAAGAAATGCGCGTTTTTCAATCACTGGTCGGNGAAGATTTAGATGCGGATANCTTGCTTACACCAGCCCTAAAATTAGCCAAATATCGTGTAGTGGTAAAACGCCCTAATTACGCACCACCATTGGCTAATAAAAAACCATCGATGAGTATTAAAATGAAAAAAAATCGTTTTGATGTTTATGTGAATTTAGCGATACCGAAAGGCTGAACCTTATTATCGCCAACAATTGCTTTCACTTTCATTCAGGCAAACGGCTAAAATTGGTTCGCTTCTATTTTTTTTAAGATGCAATAACAAATGACTAAAAATACTCAACAACAGGTTTTTATCGGCCTAATTAATCCTAAAAGCCCTAGCAATGTAGGTTCGGTAATGCGAGCTGCGGGTTGCTATCAAGCCGATGCGGTTTTTTATACGGGGCAACGTTATGCGCGCGCAGCTAAATTTAATACCGACACTAAAAACATTAACAAACAAATTCCGCTAACGGGTATTGAAGATATTATTGCCGCGAAAACAGCAACCATGAAAATAGTGTGTGTTGATTTGGTTGAAGGTGCAATACCTTTGCCTGAATATCTACATCCTGAACAAGCACTTTATATTTTAGGTCCTGAAGATGGCTCTATTGAACAAGCCATTATCGACCAAGCTGATGATGTGGTTTATATACCCACCATAGGTTGTATGAATTTAGCAGCAACTACCAATGTAGTACTTTATGATCGTTTAGCTAAAATGCAAACATTAACGGCAAGTGACAAATTAATTAAGCAAAGCCGCGATACTAATAATAAAACCAAAACCAAAACCAAAAGCAAAATCAAAAGCAAAGTAAAATAAGCTCGGGCGTGTTGTTCTAGACAGCGAGCAACTAGCGTATTGACCAAAACTTTATTTCTTGCTCGGTTAAAAATTGCTCGGCATTTTCGCCCTGTAGCAAGGCTAAGGTAGACAAAAACCCCGCTTGAATACATTGCGGTGCGGCAACGGTGATGGCGCTAGGCGGGTTCTCAATAGGCCAACCCGTTTTTACGTTGAGAATATGGCTATAGCGCTGACCATCTTTTACTAAAAAGCGATTAGCATCACCACTGGTTGCTACTGCACCTGCGGTCATCGCTACGAGTACACTTTTATCTTTACTAAAACTCGGATGATCAATCCCCACTTGCCAAGCGGGTTGATTTTTATATAAACGCGCTTTATTTACCGCCAAATCGCCACCAAAATTAATCAACACGGGTGCATCTGTTTGTGCATTAATTAATTGTAAGGCTCTGTCAACTGCATACTCTTTACCTAAGCCACCCAAGTCAATTTCCATACCTTGCTGCATGGTAAAAGTGCTTTCACTAAGTTGTGTTTTTTGCCAGCCAATATAAGGTAGTAACTGTTCAATTTGCTGTTGTGTAGGAATATTATCACTACCATCAAATCGCCATGCTTTACGCAATACTCCCGAGGTAATATCAAATAAACCTTCGCTCATTTGAAAACACTCGTCAGCAAATTTTAATAATAAATAGGTTTCACTATCTATAGTGCAGCGCTCGCCAGCACGTAAATTAAGTTGCCCACAAACACTCTTTTGCTGATAACGACTGTATTTGTCTTCAATGCGCCATGCTTCTGCGGCGGCTATTTTGCCAAGTTGTAGAGCATGCGCTTTATCGCTGCAATCAACTAACACTTCACACGGACTTGCCATAGCATGAAACGAAAGCAAAAAGCCAGCCTCACGAGGCTGGCATGTTACTTTACGTTGTGGTGCTTTTACTTTTTTCGACATTTAAAAAGAATAGCTAACTTGCGCGATCACCGCATCAATATTTTCATACAAATTTTGCTCAGNTAAAACACCCGGTTGCGAAAAGCCTGCATTTTTAGGCGTTTGATGATAATACTCNACNCGAAANGCCATACTTTTTCCANTCGCTAGCGGCATNCCNTATTTAANACCNANAGTGTAAGTNTNCATATCACCTAAGCGATAATCNGCNCTGGCNANCNCAGGTAAAANATCACCTTGATTCGTTCCTTGCACAAGAAAAGGTTGATAAAAAGCAGCTGCCGTTTGTGTGTAATANCGCACATGCGGTTCTATATAATTACCTTGCGNTAAATTNACTCGATAACGAAGATCTATGGTATGCGAATTNATATTCCAATCATCCGTCATATAACGATATGANGCATCAATAATNGANTTAGTAAAGTGATATTTGGTTTGTACAAAAAAAGCATGTTTATTACGCGAACCAGGGCGGTTTTCATATAAATATTGCTGTGTTAAACCGTTTACATCAACCACACTCAGTAATTTATAAGGGTCATTTAAATAACCATTACTATGTGAGAACGAATAGTTAAATTGCATAATCATACGTCGATTAATTACTTGGGTTAAACCAAACAATAAATCAACGGTATCTTTATTATCACTATCGGCTATCTTTATTTTATTACTGCGATTTTGACCACCGTCTTCATTATAGCCACCAGTAATAATAACATCATTACCAAGCAGCATTGCTGACATTGGTTTGGCAATGCCACCACTAGGTTTTATTTGATCATAAGACAAGGCTAACCCTGCGGATAAAGTGGTATTTTTCTTATTAAAATCTTTGGCGATATTGGTGTTAGCCCCCAAAGATAAATAGTCAAATTCTTTTGAAAAATTACCGCCGATACTCCAAGTATAATTATTACTTAGAGGTTGAGTCCATTGCGCATTTGCCTGCGCTCTTGTATCTTTAAAAGTGTTATCAAGCGGGGTGCTATTAGCGGCAATATTATAATTACTTGCGNCCGANGGGCTAGTAAATGTTTGCGGNTTTGGCTGGGCAACGGNNCCATTAGCAGAGGNNCCNGTNAANGAATCAAGNGTNACTTTTAAACTAAGTATTTCATCATTTTTNAANGTTTTTGTNCCCGCAATAATNGCNTCAGCNGCAGAAACACGATTAANTTCACTNTANACCATTAGCGCAGTATCAAAATTCCAATCNGCTAGCGGATTTGTNTGNGCTTGTACGTTGGCATTNGCGCCCAATAAAGCACAGGTTGCCGTGGTTAGTAAANTTTTAAGGNCTTTTTTATTGGTNTTTTTAGNNGNAANGGGGGATTNATNTAATTGCATCCACAACCTCCGCCACCAAAACTACGACCGCCACTTGANGCTTCTTTAGAAAAATAAATGTGATCNTCTAANGCCGCATCTAAGGGCGCTGAATTTAATGACATTTCATCTTTGGCTAATAAATCTCGCTGCCANGGTTCNACACCNAGNGAACTACAGCCACTTAACAAGATCACCGCAGTAACCATTGCAACTTTAGCCATTTTTATTTTATTTAACTGAATTCTTTGTTTTACTTTATTCATTACTACCTACTTACCATTACTTAGCGACAACAGCCTTAATAATTAATTACTTTTGCTGAGTTAATTTGATGATTTCATTTTCGTATTGTGATTTTTTATTATCAATAAATCCCACATGTGCGCTAACTATCTTGCCTTGTTTATTAAAAAGGTAACTGCTCGGCATACCTTTTAATTTAAACTGGCGGGCTACTTTGCCATTAGGATCATAAATTACAGCAAAATGTGCGGGTAAGGTTTGTAAAAACTTTTCCGCCGCTGCACGTTCAGTATCAACGTTAACGCTGATCACTTTAAAACCTTGTGCTTGATACTTAGCTTGCATCGCGTTTAACCAAGGAAAAGATTTTCGACAAGGACCACACCAAGATGCCCAAAAATCTAAATAAACCACCTGTCCTTTGGCTTCTTTAAGCATATTGTCTAATTCAGTGGTTGAATTAGCCTGTGCCAATGAAGACATAAACAATAGTGATAAAATAATAATGGAGCGAAAAACAAACATGTATAATTTCCTTGATAATAAAATAACCAATATAGTCATTTAACAGCATATTATTCTCACTGTTAAATATTCATGAACAAAAGATACAACAACAAACTTAAGTTAAACTTAACCGTAAAGTAGAGCACCTAGTTTATAAAACAATAACACGCTTAAATATATGCGTATTAGCGTCTTAATTATATTAAGCTAGACCCGTAATTTAACAAAAGAATTTTGCTAACTGAATATTTTACTCCCTTAATTTTGCGTATATTGTCCACTATTAGTTCAATTTACAAGAACAGATTTCCATCTAGCATTTTTAGTTATTGACAGTTGTTTAAATGATCGCCAATATGGCGAATTCAATTAGTTAAAATAATATTTATTAATTTAACTTTAACCAACTCATTATTTTTAAATAAAATGAAACTTGTTAATGACCCTATTAATGACATTATGCAAACATATTTTCCGCCAGAATTCGCCGCTTAATTGCTCGGACAATCCTGTATGGCAAAGTTTGTTGCTGTGATTTAAAAACAAGTTAACGACTCATTTTTAAACCGCAGAAATAACCACAGCGGTTTTTTGTTTTTATCTCCTAAAATTCCGCAATCGTTATTTATTATTTCTATTGTTTTACTGATTTTAAGGACGCTGGCATGTCTTCTACTGCTATAGCATATCTTGCTGTTATATTGATCTGGTCAACAACACCATTAGGTATTGTTTGGAGCAGTGAATCTATCCCCCCAACCATGGCGGTATTATTGCGTATGCTTATTGCCATCACCTTAGGCATGCTCATTATTAAAAGTCGTCGTATTATCTTACCTTGGCATAAACAAGCGCTTAAATTATACAGTTTTTCGGCTTTAGGAATTTTTGGTGGCATGCTGTTTTCTTATATGTCCGCCAAATATATTTCGTCAGGCGTTATGTCACTCATTTTTGGCTTATCGCCAGTAATTTCTGCCTTGCTCGCGCAAAAAATAGCCAATGAAGCAAAATTGAGTAAAGTGCGTTTGTTTTCAATGTTTATCTCTTTAGCGGGTTTAGCTGTGGTATGCGCGAATAGCTTTACCCTAAAAGAAAATAGCATTTATGGCTTAGCGTTTATTTTAATTGCAGTATTTTTCTTTAGTTTAAGTGGTGTATTAGTCAAAACGGTACATTTAGCTATTCACCCTATGGCGACGACAGTTGGCTCATTAACTGTGTCTGTACCGCTATTTTTTATCAGTTGGTTAGTGTTAGATGGTTCTTTAGATACTAGCCAGTGGCAGTTACGCTCTATTGCTGCAACGGTTTATTTGGGCATTTTCGGCTCTCTTATTGGCTTTTATGCCTACTTTTATGTATTACAAAAATTAACCGCCAGCACGGTAACTTTAGTGACCTTAATTACCCCCGTAATGGCACTATCATTAGGTGCGGTATTAAATAATGAAATTATTAGTTTTAATTTAATTATCGGTGCTTTTCTAGTGTTATTTGGTTTAACACTGTATCACTTTGGTGAAAAATTATTTTTACGCAAAAAAGCGTTAAAACAAACAGAAAACTAACTCAATCACCATGCTGCACTAAGCGCATCGCTTCAATATTAACGATACCCGAACGGTTAAGCGTTATTTTGAAGCGTTGCAAATGTTGTTGCTGCTCTTTATCGGTTTGCACTAAAACTAAGTTAATTTGATAACGACGCTCAACACCTTGATTGGTTATTTTACCTTCTTCGAGCGAATATAAACGCCCTTCGCCTTTTTTTAAATAACGCACAAAAGGGGTTAAATTAAACACTATTTGTTGCTGTATTTCATTATATCCGGGTAAAAATTCTTTTGCTATTACGCGAGTATCACTACGAAAATGCAGTAATTGCGCTGCTTGTTTATTTTGTTGGCGGCGCTTTTGAAATAACTTGTCGACCTGTTTAGGTAAGTGTTTTCTTTTTATATACTCTAACCACAAAGTTTGTGTCGCTATACGTGTTTGCGTAACGCTGTGAGTAAAAATATTTTGCCATTTAGGTAAACCTTGNTGAATTTTACGCCANATCAAACGNGTAACATCNTCTTTAAATATTTCCCGNAAACCATAAATGACNCCNANNAAAGCCACNAANGCNACNGTAACNTCAGTAAANTTAGTNCGCGCATTTANNACCAANACCATNACAAANGACATGATCACCGCAGTAACACTACCGCGTACTAAACGCTTAAGTTGCGTATTTAAATTGCGAGTTTTCTTTTGAAAAACCACACCATATTCAATTAAGCGCTGTAATAAACGCATTTTATTGGTAATACGATTAGGATCTTCTAAGGTGATTTGCGAGTTATAGCGTTGTTCGCCGCGATATTTATTTTCACTGCGGCATAGTTCCAATAAAAAATTTCGTTCAGCACTAAACTCACTACTTTTAGGGCCGATGGCAAGTAATCTTAAAAATGATTGTTCAACATGCCAGCTTAAGTAGTTATCGGCATTTTCAAAAAAGGGGCTTAGTTTACTGTCAGGGGGGCTATAACGGCGCAATTTTTTCAATAGCCCTGTTATTTCTTCGGCAATTTGCACCGCTTTGGGATAAAACTCTTCTGCTATTTTTTCTTTAATGACTTGTTTAATATCAGTTTCAAGCGCTATTTTTATTTGATAAGAAAATAAATTTAAATTTAGACGGTAATCACTTTGTTCACCCTTTTGCTGACTAATAAAACGACTGCGCACCAAAGGTAAATGTAGCTGTGCTGAATAATAAGCACAATTATTTTTTATACCGCTAAAAAAATAGTTTTCTTCATTTAAGGTACTCGCATCTATACCCATTTCAGTAGGCAACGAAAAATATAAATCTAATCGTTGGCTATCAAGAGGCAATAGCTGTTGACTAATTTTAATCGAAAGGTTTTCGTCTTGAGTAAGATGCGCTTTTTCCAAATGTTTTTCCTATAAAAATAACGGGACTGGTCAAATAGCTATATTTTAGGGTAACACTTGTAGGTTGGCCTTTAGGCCATCAATCTATATTTGACGGGCTGAAGCCCGACCTACAAATACTCTATCTGTTACCTTGGTTTGATGAGTCCC
>JAESPQ010000060.1 GCA_016765535.1 Alteromonadaceae bacterium
TCATCAAACCAAGGTAACAGATAGAGTATTTGTAGGTCGGGCTTCAGCCCGTCAAATATAGATTGATGGCCTAAAGGCCAACCTACAAGTGTTACCCTAAAATATAGCTATTTGACCAGTCCCAATAAATGTTATCTTGACCTATGTCGAATGACTATTAATCATATCAGGATGATTGTTATTTTTGAGTGGGCAAAGATGCCCACCCTACAATAAATTTTAAGATAAAGTCACCCTAAGTCCAGTCGAGGATCACTTTTCCCGATTGTCCTGAACGCATAATATCAAAACCTTGTTGAAAATCATCAATAGAAAACTGATGGGTAATTATCGGGCTAATATCTAAACCTGACTGAATTAAGCTAGCCATTTTATACCAAGTTTCAAACATTTCACGACCATAAATGCCTTTGATTGTTAAGCCTTTAAAAATAACTTGGCTCCAATCAATCGCCATATCTCGTCCGGGAATACCTAGCATGGCTATTTTTCCACCATTATTCATACTAGCAAGCATACTGGTAAATGCCATGGGAACACCTGACATTTCCATACCAATATCAAAGCCTTCGGTCATGCCAAGCTCTTTCATCACCTCATCAAGGCTTTCCTTGCTAACATCAACAGCACGCGTTGCACCCATTTTACGTGCTAGTTCAAGGCGATATTCATTAATATCGGTAATAACTACATGACGAGCGCCAACATGTTTGGCTACTGCCGCCGCCATTATACCAATAGGACCAGCGCCCGTAATTAAGACATCTTCACCGACTAAGTTAAATGACAATGCGGTGTGTACTGCATTACCAAAAGGGTCAAATACCGCCGCTAGTTCATCAGAAATTTCATCGGGTAATTTAAAGGCATTATAAGCAGGAATAACCAAATATTCAGCAAAGCTACCCTCACGATTGACGCCAACGCCAACTGTATTACGACATAAATGCGTGCGACCACCGCGACAATTTCGGCAATGCCCACAGGTAATATGTCCTTCACCCGAAACGCGGTCGCCCAGTGTAAAGCCTTTAACTTCTTGCCCGATAGCAACCACTTCACCCGCATATTCATGACCTACCACCATAGGTACAGGGATGGTTTTTTGTGACCATTCATCCCAGTTATAAATATGAATATCAGTGCCACAAATAGCGGTTTTATTAATTTTAATTAATAAATCGTTATGCCCCATTTCAGGTTTAGGGCTATCAGTCATCCAAATACCGACTTCGGCTTTTAATTTTGCTAATGCTTTCATGGTATTAACCTTAACTAATCACATTTAATTCTTTACCAATACGAATAAAGGCAGCAATGGCTTTATCTAATTGTTCTTTGGTATGGGCTGCTGAAATTTGAGTGCGAATACGTGCTTGCCCTTTGGGTACCACAGGAAAAGAAAAACCGATCACATAAATACCTTCACTTAATAAACGATTAGCCATTTCACTCGCTAATTTTGCATCTCCTAGCATCACTGGCACAATGGCATGATCAGCACCAGCGCAAGTAAACCCCGCAGCTTCCATTTTGCTACGAAAATAACGGGTATTGTTTTTTAAGGTTTTACGTAATGCATCGCCATCAGCTAATAAATCAATCACTTCAATAGAAGCATTAACAATTGCAGGCGCTAATGAATTAGAAAACAAATACGGACGTGAACGTTGGCGCAACCATTCAACTACTTCTTTTTTTGCTGCGGTAAAACCGCCAGAAGCACCACCCATCGCCTTGCCTAAAGTACCCGTAATAATATCAATGCGCCCCATAACATCACAGTATTCATGGCTACCACGGCCTTTGTCTCCTACAAAACCGACCGCATGCGAGTCATCAACCATCACCATGGCATTGTATTTGTCGGCTAAATCACATACTGCTTTTAAATTAGCAATAACGCCATCCATCGAAAATACACCATCGGTGGCGATTAATTTAAAACGTGCGCCTGCTTCATCAGCCGCAATTAATTGTTTTTCTAAATCTGCAGCATCATTATTAGCATAGCGAAAACGTTTTGCTTTACATAAACGTACGCCGTCAATAATCGACGCATGATTTAATGAATCACTAATAATGGCATCATTTGCCGTTAATAAGGTTTCAAATAAACCCGCATTCGCATCGAAACATGACGAATATAAAATAGTATCTTCCATGCCTAAAAAAGCACTTAATTTTTGCTCTAGTTTTTTATGAATATCTTGGGTGCCACAAATAAAACGTACCGATGCCATACCAAAACCGTGTTCGTCTAAACCTTGCTTTGCAGCGGCAATCAAACGCGGATTATTAGCTAAACCTAAGTAATTATTAGCACAAAAATTAACCACTTCTTCACCGGTATTAACGGCAATTTGTGCTTGCTGGGCGGTAGTAATAATACGCTCGGCTTTGTATAAACCTTCTTGTTTTACTTGCTCTATTTGATCTTGAATATGGGTATAAAAATTTGCTGGCATAAGGTGCGCCTCTATTCGTAATAATTATAATTTGTTAAGTGTAGCGTTTAGCGATGATTTATTTTATCAAACCAGCTTGTTTTTTACGCTATTTTTAGGCGGCTATTCTAGCGTAAAGTAAAAACAGAGGAAACCTATTATTCTGCAATATCAAAGATGAAATGATATTTATTCGGTTATTAAATAAGTAGCCGAATTATTTTAGGTTTTGTTGTAACCAGTTACTAATATCTTCGGTTACGCCATGATGATGCCGCAATAACGAATGACCAATAAAATTACCTTTAAATATTTGCATTTTGGTAAAGCGAGAACCGCTCCATTCAAATAGTTCGTGTGCAGTTTTATAACTGTCGACATTTTGTAGTGCACTTATAAAGTAAGTTGGCGTATCAATTAAATTTTTATAACGTTCTTTAGCGCTATAATCCATCTTTGGAGTAATCATAACTAAGCTGTTAACACGCATTTTTTCAGCAACTGCAACGGCTTGGCTGGCAGAGCAACCAAAGCTAACGATAGCAATTTGTTTACTGTTATCCACTTTATTACGCAGCCATTTAAAGGCTTTTAAACTGTCTTTAGCCCAATAAGAATTAAGCGCGGCAAAAGCATTGTTATAACTTTTAATATCTTTAGACTTACGGCGTATTTCAGTTTGAGAAAAACCACCACTTTGACTCGCGCCATAACCACGTAAATCAATATTTAGTACAAATAAACCCGCATGATTAAGTAATTTGGCTAGCCGAGTATTCTTTTTTCGAGAAGCATTACAATCGTGCAGTAGCACCACACCACCTGTAAATTGGTTGTCAATTTTTTTACCTACATAAAAGTCAGCCATTAACTTAAACTGTCCATCGCTAAAAAGGGTTACTTCATGACTGGTTTTCTTCTTAATATGGGCATCAGAAATCTGTGCTTGCGCAGTTAGCGTTAAACATAAATAGACAAAAACAATAATAATTAATTTATTCATAATATTTTTAACACCTGAAAAAATAACACCATAACAAAATCTTTTTTCTTTGGGTATACTTTTTCTTTAAGTATAATATTAGTCTAATCACTAACTTTTGAGTTGCTTTTGACTAACAAAATGAAATTTTACGTAGCGTTATTATTATATCGTTTAGTTTTTTTACTTTTAACGCCAATAATACTTTTATTGTTAGTGCTGCGCTCAAAAAAAAATCCCGCTTATCGTTATCGTTTACTTGAACGTTTAGGCTTTTTATCTAACGAGTTTAAACAAAGCAGCATTGTAGTGCATGCTGCTAGTGTTGGTGAAGTTATTGCGATAAAAAGCTTTGTTGAACAGTTAATACAGCGATTTCCACAAACCATTATTACTATTACGACTTTTACACCAACAGGCTCAGAACAAGTAAAAAAACTTTTTGCTGATCGGGTACAGCATTGTTATTTACCTCTAGATAATATTTTTAGCAGTACATTATTTTTACAGCATTTAAAGCCACAAGCGATAGTTTTGATGGAAACGGAGTTGTGGCCAAACTTAATTGCTCAATGCCATCATAGAAAAATTCCGTTATTGTTGATTAATGCGCGTTTGTCGGCGAAATCTTGTACTAGCTATCAAAAAATAAGTGCGTTAATTAGCCCAACATTACAAGCTTTTGATCATGTTTTATGTCAAAGCGAACAACATCGGCAACATTTTATAACACTCGGAGCAAACACTAACCAATGTACTGTATCGGGCAATTTAAAATACGATATTAGTTTAACCACAGTAATGGCAGAAAAAGCACAGGAACTGGTTACTTGGTTATCAACAGAACGCCCTATATGGTTAGTAGCTAGTACTCATGCAGGTGATGATGAAATAATTTTGCAAGTCTTTAAACAGTTAAAAGAACAACAATCAGAGCTATTACTTATTTTAGTGCCGCGCCATCCTGAGCGTTTCAATGATGTAGCGCAATTATGTTTAACACAAAACTTTAATATTATTCGCCGTAGCAACAATGATGCATTAACGAATACCACAGATATATGCTTGCTCGACAGTTTAGGTGAATTAAGCGCAGCGTACAGTTTGGCTAAAATAGTAACGATTGCGGGTACATTCAGTGATATTGGTGGTCATAACCCACTCGAAGCGGCTTTATATAAAAAAGCTATTGTGGCGGGCGCCGACATGGCAAACTTTAGTGAAGTAAATCAACAATTATTACAGCATCAAGGCATAGTACAACTAGATGACTCGTCATCAAATAAAGCAGAAAAAATTGCCAAACAACTCAGTGAAAAAATTACCTTACTTTTAAATGATGAAAGTTATCGTCTGCAATTAGGTGAAAATGCTTATCAAGTAATGCTAACTAACCAAGGTGCTAGTTTACGTTCGGTAAAAAAACTCATCAGCATGCTGTAATTGATTTTTAAGTTAGTACTACTTTTTATTACAATTCTTCTGTACTTATTAACTCAGGATAATGATCAGCGATTAATTGTCTAATTTTATCTTTAACTTGTTCAACTTCAATATTTGCCATTAAATTACCGCCTTTCGCACGAATACCCCACGGCAAATCTATTAAAGGTTTATTATGCTGTTGCTCAATCACCTGCTTATAACAACTCACCACATAATGCTGATAGTTATAAGGGCCTGTGCGGTGCGGATTGCTGTGCGCATATAAACCAATAACAGGTGTGCTAACCGTAACCGCCATGTGTGCCGGGCCAGTATCGGGTGCAATTACCAGATGGGCTAATTTTAATACGGCTAATAATTGTTTAAGTGAGGTTTTAGCCACTAAATTAATGATATCGGTATTCGCTAAACTAATAATATTTGCAGCAAGTTCTTTTTCCTTTACCGTTGAGCCACCACAAATCACCACTTGAAAACCTCGTTCGGCTAGGTGATCGGCAATTTCAGCGTAGCGCTCAACCAACCAATTGCGTTCTGTTTTACTTGCCGCGGGTGATATAACCGCAATCGGTTTTTTGGTGATTAATTGCTCACTCGCCCATAATTGATGTTGCTCGGTAAGAGGCATTTGCCAGCTTGGTTTTTCAATACTTGTTGTACTTACGCCTAACATTTGCGCAAACCCCATAAAACCATCGAGTACGTGCGGATTAGTTTGCGTCATTATTTTTTTATTACTGAATAGCCATTGCCCTTCTTTAGCGCGCTGACGATCAAAACCCAACTTTATTTTTGCTGGTATACATAAGCTTACTAAACTAGCTCTCAATGCAACTTGCATGTGAAACAATATGTCAAATTGACGATTGCGTAATTGCCGCCATAAATTTTTATAGCCTTGCCAGCCTGCTTTTTTATCAAAAATAACAAACTCGACACCACTTAAACCTGATAATAAATTAGCTTCAACTTTACCTATAACCCAAGTGATTTTAATCTGAGGCCACTGTTTTTGTACTTGTTGTAGCATAGCAACTGCATGACAAACATCACCAATGGCAGATAAACGTAATATACATAAGCTTTTCGGGGCTGTTATTTGACTCGACATAAAGAAATCACCAAAATAGAGGACATTAAAACATTATTTATACTTAGGCTATTATCTTGAACCTGTCTGCAATTGTAAAACCCTGTAAGCTAAATACTTATCAACACGGTGCTATTTATTGTCAATATGATGAAAACAAGCTCACCGAGTTTTCACCTCAATTATTTAACAGCGACTATTGGCAACAAAAAAATGCTATTACAGGAAGTGCGCAAGGTCGTGGCACCACTTGGTTTATTGAACATAATAAACAAGCTTGGGTATTACGTCATTATTATCGTGGTGGTTTAGTGGGTAAATTTATTAAGGATAGTTACTTTTATCAAGGCATGACAAAAACCAGAGCCGTGCAAGAATTTAATTTGCTAGCCAAAATGCAACAACTAGCATTACCAGCACCCGCACCTGTAGCCTATCAGGTTATTCGTTCAGGATTGTTTTATTATGCCGACTTACTTAGCCAACGCATTGAAAATGCCCACGATTTAGTCGCCATATTAAGCATTAAAACACTGAGTTCAACATTATGGCAGCGTATTGGCGAAACCATTCAACAGTTTCATCAGCATGGTATTTATCATCACGATTTAAATGTTCATAATATTTTAATTGATGATAACGATAAAGTATGGCTAATTGACTTTGATCGCGGTGAACAACGCACGATTAATAAGAGCTGGCAGCAAGCAAATCTACGGAGATTACTGCGCTCGTTCAATAAAGAAAAAAACAAGTTGCCAAACTTTCAGTGGCAACCGCAAGATTGGCAACAATTATTAATGGGCTATAAAATTTAACGTTAACTAAAATTTTACCTTTGACGGATCACGCCTTCTTGCATTGTTGAGGCAACCAATTCGCCTTGACGATTAAATATTTGTCCTCTAACTAAACCGCGACCACTCGTTGCACTGGGGCTTTGCATCGAATACAACAACCAGTCATCAAATCTAAATGGACGATGAAACCACATTGCATGATCTATGGTGGCAATTTGAAAGTTAGGTTGAAAATAACTTACGCCATGAGGAAATAATGCCGTTGGTAAAAACTGAAAATCTGACGTATACGCCAACATATACATGTGAATTCTTAAATCATCAGGCAAAACACCATTCGCCTTTATCCACATATTACAGACAGGTGCAGTTACTTGCGGCTTAAACCAGTTATATTGTTTAACCGGACGCAATTCAATCGGCTTTTCTGCTAAAAACTGCGCCTTAGTGCTTTTAGGAAAGTGATCTTGGTGTGCATGTAAAAAATCACTATAGGATGGAGTATCTTCAGGTGCGGGCACATCAGGCATTTTATCTTGGTGATCAAAACCCAACTCAGGATATTGAAAAGAAGCCGTCATGTAAAAAATGGCTTTACCATTTTGAATTGCTTGTACACGACGAGTGCTAAAACTTTTACCGTCACGAATTTTTTCAACTTCATAAACAACAGGCTTACTGGCATCACCAGGGCGTAAAAAATAAGAATGTAGCGAATGCACTAAGCGATCTTCTTCAACGGTTTCCTTTGCCGCAGAAAGCGCCTGTCCCATTACTTGACCGCCAAATAAAGCACGAAAACCTAAATCTTGGCTCTGTCCTCGATAAATGCCTTGCTCAATCACTTCTAACTTTAATAACGCCAACAATTCATCTAATACTTGACTCATAGCACACCGTTTTATTTAACCATTTACAGAGATTATACGTGATGAAATCAAAAAACCTAGCTAATACCAAGTTGATTAAGTTATTTTAGTTGAATTTTTCATCAACTTGCGATAGTTTCTAGTTAACTTAAAAATAACAAGCTAATTATATCGGTACTGTAAAACAATAAAAACAGTCGTTGTTGATATAGTTGAGAGAATTTTATGTTAGCAATATCGTCAACAGAAGCTCCTATCGAACGCAGACAATATTATCCAGATTTGTCAGTTTTATGGGATAAATTAACGTTAGCGCAAAAATTTGCGGCAAGCAGTTTAAATCAATTTGGTTATGATTTAGCCTTTGTTCGCAGTAGTGAGATTGGTTGTATGGCTATTTTATTATCTAATGAAAATAGCATTGCCACCGTGATGAGTGATGGTGACATTAACACCTCACCTGATATACAAATTCGTTTATAATAACCAAAGAAAAGTGTAATTTAGCGGTCAATCAACTCGCTTTGGCAATTGACTCTTCAATCATTGGTTCTTTAGTGTTTGTTTGAATTTTAGCTAAGGTTTGCAACTTAGTTTGTTGTAATAATAAAGCTTCTACTAACGATAAATAACCATTTAGTGTATTGCTATTCCACATGCGCTTAACTTTAATATCTTGAGTTTTAAGCCATAAAGTAAATGCTTTATATGCCTCTGGGTCACTATTTTCGTAACATTTTTTAGTAATAATAGACAATTGTCCTTTGCCTTTTAGGCATTCTCTAGAGATAAGCGAAAAATTATTAATTAATGGTGCGATCATTTTTAATGTTGCGTTGTGTTCGTTTCTTTTTTCATCAATGTCTTTTAATAACTGTAATCGATGTTTAACAAATTCATCTTGTTTCGCCAAAACTAACATTAATGACTCTAATAACGCTTTAGTTTCTTTGCGGGCATAACGACTTTCTGATTGTGCTTGGCTGAATTGTTTTTGTAATTTTTCAGATCGAAAAAATAAATAAACGATTAAACTGATAAAAACGATGGCGATAGAAAAGATGAAAATCATAATAACATTACTACCAAATTGTTAGTTTTTTAATGAATCTGTTAACTGCGCTAAAAAAACAAAGGGATCTATATCTTGTATATCAGCAGTTTGTGATGCGGCTGAAATAATAACAGAAAAATCACCTAAATTGGCAAAAAAACGTGCGCCAATTTCATCCGCAATATGCTTAACTTTGGTATTTACTTCTCTTTGGGTTCTATGCGGAAAGAGTAAAATATATTCTCCTTCAGCTAACAATCCCACCTGATCAAATTCGGTTAAATTATCATTAATAATATGCGCTATAGTATTAGCAACCTCTGTCATGATCTTGTCACTAAATTGAAATGATAATTCAGACCAATTAACCACATGTAAATAACCAACGGTTAATGAATAATTAAATTTACGGGCTCGTTTATAACATTGTTGATAATTTTTCTTTGTTCGTAAGGGGGCCGGCATATAATCTAACGGCTGTTCTAATTCACGATAATCTGCATGCAATAGATAGCTGCGGTGCTTAAACCATAATGCAAATACCACTATAATTAGCGCTAAAATAATAAAAATAAAAATCCAGATGATCATTCTCAGCTGTTTATTTTTATTATGATATTGTGTGTAAAGCTGGCCTTTGTTTGAAAATTTTAATGCCAATGCTTTGCTTTTATTCGTTAGTTCCTTAGTTTTATTAGGCAAATTAATGTGCTGGTTGTCTACTTGTTTGAATTTTATCCGCATACGCCAATATTTATTCAACATCTGCAATGCTTTTTGGTAATTATCTTCTTGTTGATAGCTTAGCGAGAGCATTTTGTATAGCTCAACTTGTTCTCGTGTTAATTCAACGTTGACAGCTATTTTTTCTGCCATGCGTAGTATTTTATTCGCAAAAATATTACGCTGTGTTTCAATAGCTACTTGTGCCAATACTAATAAATTACTCAAGTAAGGCCGTGTTAAATTTCGCCCCTTAAATAATTTTTCGGCCTTAATAAGCGAGGTATAAGCAACCTCAAACTCTCCTTGTTTAAATAATGTTTCACCTAACCCTAACTCAGCATAAGCCAATAAAATAGGGGCTTCTTTTTTATCGGCTAACATTTTCATCTGCCAAAAAGCATTATAAGCATCATCATATTGTTTTAATTTTAAATACGTTAAGGCTACATTGTAGTATGTGCGAGCGAGATTTCGCTTTTGTTGTAAATCAAATTGTAGTTTTAACAATTTTAAATGCAATGTTAAAGAGGTTTGATAATGGCCTAAATTATAATGAGCTATGGCGAGTATTTGTAATAATTCAATCTGATTCGAATATTTTGGGTATTTAGTCAGCATATCGTCAATTAATTTCAAGTTAGAATAAGCTTGATTATATTGACCTAATAAAGCGTATGCTGAAGCTTGATAAGCGTATGCATTTAATAAATAGCGTCTGTATTTAGGTTTTTGTGCTAAGTTTACCGCCTGTATAATAATTTTAAGCAACCTATTATATTTACTTTTTTCGTAATAGCTGTCAGCCACTTTCATTAATAAGATTAAACGAACTTCTTGTTCAATTTCGCCTTGTCCTAAACCATCTTCAGCAAACTGAAAGGCTTGCTCACTATCACCACGATATAATGCAGCGTCAGCAAGTAAAGCATACGCTTTTGCGAGTATCGTTGGGCTATAAAGCTGTCTATTTTTAATCATCTTAGTGGGTAAACGCACTAATTGCTGGTAAGGTAATTCTTGCTCTTTTTGTGTGAACAAATGATTTATTTTATCTATATTTTGATTGATTTCAGTACTATTGGTTTCGGTACTAATAGGCAACGATTCAGTCGCGGCAAAAGCGCTTCCAAATACAGAAGAAACCAATATATATACTAAAACACGACTCAATGTTATATTAAACATTAACTATAATTCTCTGATTTTTATACAAATACACATTCAATACTTTTTATCATTTACAATTCTATTTTAGAAACTATAATTGTAGTGAGTCTTTAAACTCTATTACCATTGAGCGCTAAAACTCGACAAGGGCAAATCTAACGAAAGTTAGAGACGCAAAGTTACCGGTCTAAGGGGAAACCTATGATAGCGGAACTGCCAAATTTAGATATAGTGGGGGCTTGTCTGAATTTTTCAGTCTGCCATAGTTCTCCTACCGTTATCTTTGCGTGCTCCCCTTTTCTTTTAAACTAATATAACAAGCAACTTTCACTTATTTTAAACGCTTACCTTTACTCTTTTTTGCTCAATATATTTGTTAATTACTTTCTCTAAGCTCGACAGCGGCATTGATCCATTTTTTAATATTTGATCATGAAACTCTCGCAAATCAAATTGAGATCCTAGTGCCTGTTCTGCTTTGCGCCGTAAACGTTTTATTGTTAATTCACCTATTTTGTATGACAGAGCTTGCGCTGGCCATGATATATATCGATCAATTTCAGTGTTAACATTGTGCAGAGACAAAGCGGTATTACTGGCCAAATAATCTATTGCTCGTTGCCGACTCCAACCTTTTGCATGCATACCAGTATCAACGACTAAACGACACGCTCGCCACATTTCATAGGTTAAACGACCAAATTCTTGATAAGGTGTCTCATAAATTCCCGCTTCTACGCCCAAATATTCAGCATAAAGTCCCCAACCTTCACCAAATGCTGAAATATAAGTCTCGTTTCTAAACGCGGGAACATTTTTCATTTCACTTGCCAGCGATCCTTGTAAATGATGACCCGGTACAGCTTCATGTAATGTTAGTGCCGGTAACACATATAAAGGACGGCGATCTAAACGATAGGTGTTAACCCAGTAGCTGCCTGCCTGATCATTGCGCTGTGGCGGAGAATAACGCCCAGTAGTATATTTAGGTGCAATATTTGCTGGTACAGGAGCTATGCCATAGGGCTTTCTTGGTAATATTTTAAATAATGAGGGTAGTTTACCATCCATTTTTTTAGCTATATACGATGCTTCTTTAAGCAAGTCTCGCGGTGTTTTTGCATAAAATTGCGGATCATTACGTAAAAATTGAATAAACTGGGCAAAGCTTCCCTTAAAGCCAACCTGTTTAATAATTATTTGCATCTGTTCATGAATACGTGCAACTTCATTAAGTCCTAACTGATGTACTTCGTCAATCGACATCGGTAAAGTCGTATAATAAGCCACTCGGTTTTTATAAAAATCAAGTCCGTTAGGTAAAGACGTTGCCGCAATGTTTTGGCGGGCATTAGGTTGATAACGTGTCACCATATAATGATAATATTTTTGATAGCTGGGCATTACATAATGCGTTAAGGCTTTTTTTGCTTGTTGACGAAGTTTGTTTTTAAGCGTCGTTGAAAAATAATCAGGTAATTGTTTAAACGGTTGGTAATAACCACTTTGGGTAACATCTTCTTTAATAAATGCTTTAATTGATTTTTCAAAACCTTGTAATACTACTTGTGGTTGGGTAATGCCACTTGCTATGCCTTTATCCATCCACGCCATTTGCTGATCAAAATATTTAGGTAACGCTTTTAAGCGCGCTAAGTAATCAATAAAATCTTGCTCACTAACCATCTTTACTTGCCGACTAATTTTTGAAATCCAAACATGGAAACCCGATTCAGCAGTTAAAGGTATGTAATGAGCTTTATAACGATAATCATCAAGTTCATTTTTTATACTATAAGTCAATACCGCTTTATTTATTTGCTGCTTAGTGGTTAATTCATCATCATCAATACTCAACAATGTATGATATATTTCAGCTAGTTTTCGATTATCTTGAGCGAACTTTTTTGGAGATAAGTCAGGAAGTCGTGCATTGTTACCACCAATTTCCGCTTTATTAAAGGGATTGCTATTTTGATGAAAAATTTCGGCGGTTAAAATAACTTGTTTAAGTTGTTGCTTAGCCGATAGCGACGTAACAATAGAATTACTACAAGAGAGTAATAAAAAAAGAGTGAATACATTAACTATAATTATTTTCATAAGTTATCTATCTATCTATCTATTTATTAATTAGTTACAGAATGTTCATAACCAAATTGGCAAAACTAATGTTAGTCTTGCTGCAATAAAGCGCCCATCTCTATAAAATACAACATTTACTCGCCTAGCGAAACATGGTAAAAAGCGTTAAGCAGAGTTGATTTTTTCTGTTTTATCGCCAATAAAACTTTAAGATAATTACTATACTCATTTCTTTACGAAAAATGAGTATAGATAGCTTAACAAAGTGGGAAGTATGAAGTATAGCGACTCCATAAGCCAAGCAAATAAAAAAATGACCAAAACTGTAATATTATTACAGCAATGGCATTTACCAGCGACACCAACCAACTACGCGATTGCTTATGCATATATTAGCAAAACTAATAAAGCGCTTAACACCGCTGTTGATACACAATTAAATTTAGGTAAAAGGCTCGATGATTTTTTTGTCAACGACCTTCATCAGCGCTATATTTTGCCAGCAGAAGAATTCAGAACGGGTATGGTTGATGATCTTGGTGGTGTAGTTGACCATGTCAGTAAAAATTCACAAACATCATTAACCTCGTTGCATAATTTTATGCAAGAACTTGATAATAGCAGTGAAAAAATATCCTCAAATAATAAGACGCTCATTCAACAAGGTGTCGATGATTTAAAACACGCCATAGAGCGTTTAAGAGCAAAACAAAATCAGTTAGTTAAACATTTAGTTAACTCTAAACAACACCTAAGAAAGGTACAAAAAGAACTAAAAACTACGCAGAAAAAATTATTTACTGACTCACTTACAGGCTTGTTTAATCGCAAAGCCATAGACAACAACATTGAGACTTGGTTTAAAAATGATCCTTCAAAGCAAATTGCCGCTATTGTCATTAATTTAGATGATGCTGAGCAACTGCAGAAAAAATTTGGCAGTTTAATTAATAATGTTGTGTTGGCTAAAGTGGCTCAAAAAGTTAGTAGTTATGTTAATAATAGCGGTTTACCTGCACGTACGGCTGGTGACGAATTTATTATTTTATTACCTGATGTAGAGATAAATGTCGCTAAAGAAATTGCAGATAAAATATTAAATGGTGTTGAGAAACTACGCTTTAAAAGCACTAAAAATGATATAAATTTACCCCAAGTAAATGTGTCTTTAGCTGTTGAAAATATGCATGTTAAAGAAAATATTGATAGTTTATTGCAAAGGGCTAGAAAAAAAATCGTCATGGGTAACAACATAGCGGATGATTTAGTGATGTGCTAATTTTTTTATTCCAAATTCTATGCTAATCGTTCAGCCAGTTTATTAAGGGTAAATTCAGAAAAAACTTCAATATGATGCTGTTGTAACAGTTGTGTGGTAAGTCCTTGCCCAGATATTTTTTTATTTTTAAAAGAACCATCATATATATTTTGACTGCCACATGATGGACTTGATTCTTTTAATACGGCAAAACGAATATCATGCTGTAAACAAAGTTGCAAAGCTTGTTGCGCTCCTCGTTGAAATGCTGCAGTAACATTAACACCCAAGAGAGTAATAATTTCACCATTTTCTTGTCGTTCGGCAGGTGATCGCGGCACACTTAAGCCACCAGCAACCTCAGGACAAAAACGAATAACGCGCTGTTGATCTTGCCAGTGCTGTAATAATGGCGACAATGAAGTTATTTGTTTGCCATCGTATCTAACGTTTTCACCTAAAAGGCAGGAACTTACTAATATTTTTTGCAACAATGGCTCTTTATTTAAGGTGAAATAATACTTTGTTGAATAAAACAAGCGCCTCGATGATAACTTGCTCAGTCATCCTGAAACTCGCATCTCAACGTGATAATAAGCTTTTATGGTTACTTACTTGATTAACAACAGTGCAATTGCGGCCATTATTTTTTGCTAAATATAAGGCTTTGTCTGCTTGGATCATTAAATCATGACCATTATCGGCATGGTTTGGATAAATGGCAATACCTATAGACATACTAATATCATCAAGCCGTTGTTCTTGGCACATTATGGATAATGCCGCTATTTTTAAGCGTAGTTTTTCAGCTAACTGGTAAGCTTCTTTTAAATTGGTGTCAGGGCAAATAATACAAAACTCTTCACCACCATAACGACACGCAATATCTTCTAAGCGTAAATTAGTCATAAACTGTTCCGCTACTCGTGCTAATACTAAATCGCCCGCTTCATGACCAAACTTATCGTTAAAAGTTTTAAAGTGATCTAAATCTATCATTAATACTGCAACGTGACGGTCATAACGATCAGCTTGATGCAATGCATGAGTAAGCGCCTCTAACATGTAGCGACGGTTATATAGACCTGTTAACGGATCTTTGGTTGCTTGTTCTTTTAATAGTATTTTTAATTGTACATTGGCTAATGCACAATTTATCGGCTCAACTAAATGTTGTATAACTTTACGCATATTTTCATCAATAATATTCTGATTATCAACAAAAAATATTTTTCCAAAAATATGTTGATCAGCAACTAAATTAACCCCAAAACTGTGTCGTGAAAATTGTTCAATAGATAACCTATTGTCGCTACTATCGGTTACAGGAGCATAGACCAAATTAAAACGCTCTAAAGAGCTTTTATCATTTGTGGCAACACTGATACCTTTTGGCCAATTTCCCCAGTAACAAATTTTACTTAATAGTCGCTCTGGTGGTTTAGTTAAATAAATTGCGCCACTTAGAACCGGTAATAGCTTAGGTAAAATGTTGGCTAAAATAGCCCCAGCATCTTCAATATTATCAGCATCATTAACCATGGTAGTCATGGTTTGAATTAAGGTTATTTCTTTAGTTTTCTCAGTTATTTCTTTTTGTAAGCGTATTCGTTCTTGGAGAACCGCTTTACTGATCAAACGAATAGCAATTGATGCAAAAATAAATATTGCCAGTAATGTTGCCAAAATAATAACTGAAAACCCCCTACGTATATCGATTAAGGTTTTATTATAGAAATTTTTAGGGGCGGATACGCGCGCGATTATACCACTATTAACATCGAACTTAGTGTAGTAAAAAATATTTACATTATGACTATCAGTACGTTGAGCAAAGCCAGTATTATTGGCAAGGGCAGAAATTATTTCAGGTAACTGACGCTGATTTTTATGATTAACAATCGTTGTAAAATCTAAGCTAGAATCACCCAGTAAATCCCCCTCATAAGAAAAATAACTGACTCGTACATAAGTCATTTTTGCTACGTTATCAGCAATGCGATCAAAGCTATTGTCAATAACGTGATTATTAATAGAATGATTATCAAATTTATAGTTTTTCGTTTCAATTGCTGATAATGCTACTAACGTTAACGTTTGTAACTCTTGTTTAAACTTGTTTTCTAGTGTTGATTTAACTTGATACTCAACCATTAACATACCAAGGCTAAAAATAATGATCATTACTATAATGGGTAATATTATAATTTTATGCTGAATTTTCATGCACTAAGTGCCTTGTTATTATATTTTATAGAAACTAAAAAATTCTCCCAACACTAAGTATAGTCGTTATTTTAATTTTACTTATTTTTATCTTATTAATTTAGCGGTGGCTAATTTTTATGTAATGTTTTATGTACATCAATTAATTTATCAATCTCAACACTACTTTTACTTTTAAGCCAACAATATTGACTTTAAACATGAAAGAACATGATAAATAAAGTGTTTTGTAATTAAATCGTATATCAAGGCGATCTGCATCTTTATTAATATCAATAATTTTACTCGAGGGTAAGTTTACTCGAAGATAAGTTTTTAAGTATTTGCCTGCCAAGAAGTAAAATATTTTCTTGTTGCCAATACTGAGCCATCGAAAGGATCACAACATTATCTATTAATACTCTGTTTTGTAAGTTAAAAGTTAACATGAATACAGCGCATAAAAAATTTATTGATCTAGACTAGCAATTAATTGCTTTTATTAAAAAATTAGCGACAATAAACAGGTTTTTACATATAATCGGGCGGACGTTATTTAAATTAAAAAGTGAGATAAAACTATGAAAAAAATTGCTATTGTTTTAGCGACAACTGCTCTAATGGCTTCTCCTGTCTTTGCTGGTGATGCTGCTGCAGGTAAAGCAAAATCAGCCATGTGCGGTGCTTGTCACGGTGCGGCGGGTGTTTCTGCTTTGCCAATGTATCCTAACCTTGCGGGCCAAAAAGAAGCTTACCTTAGCAAACAGCTTAAAGATTTTAAATCAGGTGCTCGTAAAGATCCTGTTATGAGCTCTATGGCAGCACCTTTATCTGATGCTGATGTTGTTAACTTAGCGGCATATTTTGCAAGTCTTAAATAAATTTTTACTCTAATTATTGAGTTATTTTGAAATATTGACTTTAAAGCACTGGTTTTCAGTGCTTTTTATTTTACACTATTGTTATTTCGCCAAATAACGTTTTATGGTTTGTAAAAATACTTGCCCATATCTTGCTAGTTTTACATCGCCGATACCACTAATCGCGAGCATTTGTTGTTTAGTTTGCGGTTTAATTTTAGTCAATTCAGACAAGGTTGCATCATTAAAAATAATAAAGGGCGCAATATCTTCACTGTCAGCAATATCTTTTCGTAACGACCGAAGTTCAGCAAACAACACACGATCATAATTTTTATCTTGCTGTCCTTGACGCCAGTAACTTGCTTGTTGCAATCTTGGGGTTGCTAGCAATAATGGTTCTTCACCTTTAAGTGCTTGTCGCGATGCTGAGGTTAAGCATAATACCGATTGTTGAGCGATATCTTGTTGCAAATAGCCTAAATGAATTAATTGACGAATAATTGAAAACCAATAACTTGGCATTTCATCTTTGCCTATCGCAAATGTTGATACTTTATCATGTGTTAGTTGTTTTACTTTTACCGTACTTTCACCACGTAATACATCAATAACATGAGCAATATCACCTTGCTGATTAATACGATACACACAAGACAATACTTTTTGTGCGGCTTTAGTCGCATCAAACTGCCGTGGTGGATCAAGGCAAATATCACAATTACCGCACTTATCATGAGTATATTGCGCAAAATAATTCAATAATACCTGTCGGCGGCAAATTTGCGTGTCGGCAAAACCAAGTAAGGCTTGAAAGCGTTGTAACTCAACATTAACGCGTTGCTGGTTTTCTCCTTCGCTAATACGTTTTTTTATACGTTCACCATCATTTTTATCGTATAAAAACAAGGCTTCTGCCGCCAAACCATCACGGCCTGCACGGCCTATTTCTTGATAATAAGACTCTAACGTATGTGGCGGTTGAAAATGAATAACAAAACGAATATTTGGTTTGTCTATCCCTAAACCAAAAGCGATAGTTGCCACCACAATTTGAATATTGTCTTTGGCAAAGGCATCTTGCACATAATTGCGAATTTCAACCTCTAACCCCGCATGGTAAGCCGCACAATTAATGCCTTTTTCGGCTAACGTTTTGGTTAAGTGATCTACTTGCCAACGACTATTACAATAAATAATGCCACAATCGCCCTTGCGCTGCTTTATATAACGATAGACTTGTTGCTCACCTTTATATTTATCTGCCAAAGTTAAGCGGATATTAGGTCGATCAAAGCTGTCTAATAAAATAAAGGGATCGGCTAGTGCTAACTGCATTAATATATCTTTACGGGTAGTAACATCAGCTGTTGCCGTTAATGCAATGAAAGGAACCTGTGGAAAGTGCTGTCGTAGGGTATTTAATTTAGTGTACGCAGGTCTAAAATCATGGCCCCATTGCGAAATACAATGGGCTTCATCAATAGCAAAAGCACTAATAGGTAAGTTAACTAATCCTTGTAAAAAATAATAATTAAGTAACCGCTCTGGTGCTACGTAAAGCAGTTTGATCTTTCCTTGTGCGAGTCGCTGAAAAATAACGTTAATTTCATCAGGACTTAAACTTGAATTTATATAAGCAGCACTAATTCCTTGTCGCGTTAAACTATCAACTTGATCTTTCATTAAAGCGATAAGCGGAGATACCACAATAGTAATACCCGAAAAAATAGTTGCGGGTAATTGATAACATAAAGATTTACCACCGCCTGTAGGCATTAGCACCAAACAATCTTTACCCTGCAGTAAATTTTCCATCACCTCAAGTTGACCCGAGCGAAAAGATTGGTAGCCAAAATAGTGACTTAATGCCTGTTGTAATTGCTGTCGATGGGTAGTTAAGGTAGAGGTAGTCAACAAAAAATCTCAAAATGTGCTTTGTAAGTATTTTACCTTAGTAAAGCATAAGAACAGAGAAAAATTTTCTTAAAATAATGATTAATGCTAAGCTGATGTTTGGTTGTCCGACCAGATAGTTATTAAAGAGCAAATCAAACACAAGTAATGGTGATCCAATGAAAAATAATATTATTGATAAAAAAGTCATTTTAAATCAAGTAAGTGAAATGTGGTCACAAGTACCTTTCAATAATTTATTAGGTATTTATATTACTAAATTTGATCATCAAGAAGCTGAAATTCGTTTTAAGTGGCAAGATAAATTAATTGGTAATCATGTGCAAAAAATTCTTCATGGTGGTGTTACTGCGACAGCTCTAGATTTTGCTGGGGGTGTTGTTGCCGCAGCTAATATTATTGAAAACCTTGAAGAGTTAAATATAGAAAAGCTAACCACAAGTTTAAACAAGTTAGGCACTATTGATTTACGCACTGATTATTTACGCCCTGGTCGCGGTGAAGAATTTATTGTTACTGCCAAAATTATACGCAGTGGCAGTAAAGTTGCCGTAGCACGTATGGAAATGCATAACGAAAAAGGTGAACATCTTGCTTTTGGTACCGGTACTTATATGGTTGGTTAGTTAACTATACCCCTCAGTAAAATTAGTTAAAATTTACTAAAACGCGCATCTTATACCAGTGCTAGTAAGTTAGTGTAGAACGCGTATAATCGCGCTTCATTCCTATATTAAGTGATTTTTGCATGACAACATCGGTAACAACTCAAACCCAGTCAGGCGTAATTAATGCGGTTAGTGCTTATGTAATGTGGGGTTTTGCACCGATATATTTCAAACTATTAAACCATGTTAATGCGAGCGAAATTTTAATTCACCGTATACTTTGGTCATGCTTATTATTAGCCATTATTATCATTGCTGCAAAAAAATGGCGCTTTGTACAAGCTATCGCTAAACAACCCAAGCTCTTACTGCAACTTACCTTAACCGCAAGCATATTGGCGGTTAACTGGTTTTTATTTATTTGGGCCATTAACAATGACCATTTGTTGGATGCTAGCTTAGGGTATTTTATCAATCCTTTGTTGAGTGTAGCCTTAGGGGTAATATTTCTTAATGAACATTTACGTAAATGGCAAAAAGTTGCGGTGGTTTTGGCCGTATCAGGGGTGTTAATTCAGCTAGTTGTCTTAGGTTCATTACCGCTTATTTCTTTAGCGCTTGCGGGGACTTTTGGCACATACGGACTGTTACGTAAAAAAATGGCCGTCGATTCTTTCGCTGGTTTATGGTTTGAATCTTTGTTAATGGTACCATTTGCTGCGTTGTATTGGTTGTTTTTTACCAACAGTGCCAGCAGCAATATGTTTAATAACACCTTAGATTTAAATGTTATTTTAATTTTAGCTGGTGTAGTTACCACAGCCCCATTATTATGCTTTACCGCAGCAGCAAAACGCTTAACCTTGTCGGCGTTAGGTTTTTTTCAATATATTGGTCCAAGCATTATGTTTGTACTCGCGACATTTTTATATCATGAGCCACTACTCAAGGCTAAGCTAACTACCTTTATATTAATTTGGTTGGCGTTAACCTTATATAGCTGGGATTCGTGGCGAGCAATAAAAAACAAAACATAAAAAGAATAAGTTTTCAGGTATATTCCTTATATTTTAAAGACTATTAGGCAACATAATTTCAAAGGTAGAGCCAACACCTTCTTCACTACTAATTTTTATATCACCTTTCAGTTTTTGGTTTATAAGATTATAAACAATATTCATGCCTAAACCTGTGCTACCTTTACCTCGTTTAGTGGTAAAGAAGGGTTCAAAAATATTGTTTAATACTTGTTTGCTCATCCCGCAACCATCATCTTGATAAATGACTTTTACTGCCCAGTCTTGTTCACTGTTTGTTGGTGTATTTATTATCAATGAAATAGTTATATTGCCAGAAGTTCTATTTTCAAAACCATGATGAATAGAGTTATTTACTAAATTAGTTAATATTTGTGCAAATGCTCCGGGTAGCGTGATTATCTCTATATCGTCATCGGCGCTAAATTGATAATCGACATGATGCTTTTTCATTTCAACCGATAAAGTCATCATCACTTCTTCTATATATTCACCTAATTTAAAAGTGCGTTGATCATCAAAAACCTGATCGGCAGCCACCTGTTTAAAGTTTGCCAATAAAATTCGCACTCGCTCTAGCGCTTTTTCTGACATTGTGAGCGATTGGTCAACTTTTTCGATATGTTTACTCATTCGAGATTTGCTTAAACATCCGTCAGCAATTTTTTGTTTTACCTCATTAGTATCATCAATAACAAGGCTATTTGAAGTAATAGCTATACTCAATGGGGTGTTTATTTCGTGAGCTACACCAGCTACTAAGCCACCTAATGAAGCCATTTTTTCAGATTGTATTAGTTGCTCTTGAGTGCGTTCTAAATACGCTAAAGTTTTCGTTAATTGTCTGGTGGTTTTTTTATTTTTAATAAAGAAAAACACCACTAATAATGAAACAAACACCGCAATAGCCACCAATACAGTGGTAATTAAGATATATGCTTTTTGTGAACTTATTGTTTGGTTACGATCAACTAGTTCTTGATCTTGTAGTGCTAATTGTTGCCGATGCTCTGCTAACTTTTTATTTTGGCTGAATAATGTTTTTTTATTTTGAGCTACTCGTTGCAACATTTGCTGATTTTTTTGCTCTTTTTCTGCTAACACTTGCTGCTGTAATTTTAATTGTTGCTCTGTTTTTTTATATAAAATAGAAATACTATTTAATTTTTCTTTTTGCTCAAGGAGTAATTTTTGTTTTGATAAAACATTTTGTTGTAAGTTTTTTAACTCAATTTTTTGTACTCTAGTTTCTTTAATACTTTTAGATAATTGTTGTTTAGATTTTGTTAACAGCTTTTTTGATTTTGTTAGCTGTTGTTGTTGGGATAACAGTTGCGCCCTTAATTCAATATCTTGTTGTCGTGTTTTCTGCATGGCTAATTCAGTTTCGCGATACAAGGTTGCAACATCAAGTTCTGTACCGCCAAGTAATAGCAATTCTGATGATATATTCAATTTTTCATAGACGACATTAGATTTATTAACTTCAAAAGTAATGGTTTTAGCCGTATTGCTTTGCTGTAAATTAATCATAACATCATGCTTTTCTTTGCTGTTATTTGAAATTAGCAATATTTCATGACCACGTAAAGCATTCGCTATTTTGTGCAGTTTAGCATTTTCTTTTTCGGGAATATAAACTATATCAGCAGTTTTTAAATCATTAATGGACTGAGCATTAATAAGGATAACTAATTTACCTTTGATCGTTTTTTGTGTGAGTGAACGTGATAAAAATTGATAAAATTTTTGATCTTTATATAAGGCAATGCGATAAGATTTTTTATTTTTTTCATTAGGCCAGCTTATATGTTTAATAAAGTTAATAACGTAAGCTGCTTTTATACGATTGCTATCAAGTTGTTGGGCATTAACAACGTTCGTGCTAAAAATAAAAACCATGAAAAATATCAGTAAGGCTCTAACTTTACTGCGATGATTTTTTTCGTTATGAATTATTCTTTTAGCTTGACTTAACAAAGTGAATTTCCACAATTTTATAAAATACTTATCCAGAGCATAAAAGCTGTTAGCTAAAAAGTCCAAGATTTGTTTTATTTTTACCTATAACGAACATTTACCATTGATAATACCAAGACAAACTAATTTCTCGTCCAGGTTGTGGTATTTTAGAGTTATAAAAACTTTGGCTACCAAGCCATACACCGTTATTATTCACTTCCCCAACATTACTATTATTCGCACTAGCACTACGTAAACCAGGGTGAAAATATTGCTGATCAAACAAATTGGTAATAGCGAGTGAAATTTTACTATTTTTATAGGTAGAAAAACGATAACTAATGTTAGCGTCAAGAGTTATAAAAGCTTTTATTTTTTTTAGTTCATTAGTTTGTACTGTGGAGCGATCATCATAATAACGTCCCCTAATATTAACTTGCCAGCTATTATTAAAATCAAAATAACTACCAAAATGAAAAGTATTGTTGGCACTATCTATGTTTTTTTGCCAACTAAGTTGTGCTAGGCCATTAGAAATTTGTTCTTTACTATTAAGCCATGTATAAGCACTCCATAAAGAAACACGCTCAAACAACGCTATTTTTGGCTGGTATTGAAATCGAATAGTGCCGCCATCGGTTATCCCGCTGCCAATATTTATTGCACCAGCATCGGTAGTGTTAAATAAGTTAGCACTATTTAAACGATAAATATTGGCCGAAAGCACTAAACTAGGCCACTTATAGTTAGCATTTAACTCCCAAGTATTGGTGTTTCTTGGTTTTAAGTTAGGATCGCTCCCCGAGCCTTGCCAGCCACCATACAGTAAGCGTGCAGAAGGCTCTTGATAAGCTTCACCATAAAAAAGTTTAATAGTTGAATGATTAAACTGCCCAACCCAACCCGCTCTTATCGTTGTTTCAGTACCAAAAACAGAATGCTGATCGCGGCGAACACCAAAATGTAATTTATGATTTAATAATTTCCCGAGCTTGGGTAAGCTATAACGCGATAATAAAAAAATATTTTTTTGTGTGGTGTTTTTATGATTATTGGCAACCGTGTCTTGGGTCGGCGGTAATGGCAGTTGATAGTTTTGATCTATTAACTGCGGCGGCAATGATGCACTAAAATCAATATTATAGGCTTTTTGTAATGCTTTAAATTCTAATTCACTGCCAAAAAGTAAACTCCAACCATCATTTATTTGCCAATTTAAATCAGCGGAAAGAAAACGACTGCTATTTTTAGATTGCCAATAACTCGCATCTACCAATCGTTGTGCTTGGTTGCTTTTATCTACCGCTAAGTAACCCTCAATAAATAATGAATCATTATCAATATTACTACTACGATAACGCACCAAAGTATTTACCGATAAATTATCGGCTAGCGTAAATTGCTGTTTGTAATGAATAGAGTACTCAGATTCACTCCATAAACCAGAATTAGGTAATGCATGATCAAAGGTATAAATTAAGCCATAACCTGTAACTAATTGATAATATTGTAGACTAATTTCACTGTTATTTTTACCTGAACCTTTACTTAATTTAGCGGTAAGTGCGCGATTATAATGTGGCGATTCTAAATCTGCATATTCTTCAGTAAAACCACCCCAAATAGCTTTATTTTTAAGTAANGCGGGATCTGTCCAACGATAACTAGCCGCGTTACTAAAATCAACATCACCTTGATCATAACGACCNGCAATATTTAATTGATACTGCGCAATGTTTTTTAGGTAATTAAAGTCTACAACTTGTTTATTATTTNCACCAANTTGCACCACACTAGTAAAGCCTTGTGATGATTTATTCGTAATAACATTAATGATGCCAACTACTGCATCATTACCATAAGCAACAGAAGCTGCGCCATGAACGACTTCAATGTATTTTATATTAGATAATGGAAATGTTGCCATTATTTCGGTTTCATTGTTATATAAATGATTAAACTCAATGCCATCGACTAAAATTAAATACGAGCTGCCTATGGTATAGCGTTGTCCTCGCCAAATAGTACTAAAATAATTATCACCAAAACCGCGAGTCATTTGCACGCCAGCAATATCTTCAAAAATATAGCTTAGGTCTTTATAACCACGACGCTGAATATCATCTTGAGTGATCAGTTCAACATAGGCAGGTGTTTCATCTAGGGTTTCTTCGTCTTTTGAAGCGGTGGTGACTTTTATTTTGAGTAAATCGCGCAGACTAAGATCAAANATAGAGGGTTCATCTTCGGCATTACTTGGTAGAGTGAACATTAGCAATAATGTTACCAACAAATAGTTAAAGCAGTGTTTTGACTCTTTATAATGCAAAGTTTTTCCTCACGAAAATATCAATTTTGACTAACGTGGTATAGCATAATTAAAGAGCCATCCATTTATCTTTAATGGCGATTACAGTTGATGAACTAATCATTACATTATCCCATCTAATATTAAGCTTAGTTAATATATAATAAACTGCCACAATATTTAAAGCTTAATGTTAAACGATTAATATAAAACATCTTTATCTATATTTACAGTTTTATTTACTCCNGTTAACGCCATGGCAACACGTATTTCATTATTTAGAGTGGTAAGCATATCGTTAACACCTTGTTCGCCCTCTGCGGCTAGCGCATAAGCCCACGCTCGTCCTAATAAACAAGCATCAGCGCCTAAAGCAAGTGCTTTAACAACATCAATACCGCTNCGAATACCGCCATCAAACAATACTTTACAGTGTTTATTTACTACTTTTGTTATTTCTGGCAATACTTTGATNCTTGCTGGTACACCATNAAGCTGCCTACCGCCATGATTAGAAACGACAATAGCATCGGCACCAATATTAATGGCTTGTTGAGCATCATCAACATCCATAATGCCTTTTATCACTAAATTACCTTGCCAGTTATCACGTATCCACGTGATGTCTTGCCAAGTCATGCTGGGATCAAATTGACTATCAACCCATGCCTTAAAGTCATCTAAGGAATTAGCATTCGGCACCGCAGCNGTTAAATTGCCAAACACGAGTGGCTGACCTTTTATCGCTACATCCCATAACCAACGCGGATGGCTAATCACATCTAGGCCACGTTTAAAAGTTCCATACCAGTTTTTATTACTACTTAAACCATTACGAATATCACGATAGCGTTCACCTAGTACGGGTAAATCTACCGTTAATACTAAGGTTTTGCAGCCTGCCTTTTGAGCTCGTTGTAATAATTTAATGGCGTAACTGCGGTCTTTAATNACATAAAGCTGAAACCAAAATNCAGNATTTTGTTGCTGTAANTCTTCAATACTACAAATNCTTACCGTAGACAAACAAAAAGGNACATTATGTTGTTTNGCTGCTTTTAAGGCTTGTACTTCACCACGACGNGCATAACACCCCGCTAAACCAANNGGGGCAAGAATAACAGGCATTGNTANTTNTTNNNNAAATAATNTTGTACNGGTNTCTATATTGGCAACATCACGNAAAATACGCTGTCGCAAATGAATNTTTTCAAANGCACTAACATTGTTTGNTAAAGTAGTTTCGTTATATGAACCACCATCAATATAATCAAACAATTGTCGTGGCAAGCGTTTTTCAGCTAANCNGCGGTAGTCNCTAATACTTACGGGNGNNATATTNAGGCTTTTGTTCATTATCATGAGTATAATCAACTCGCAATTAGTTAAATTTTCGCGGTAAAAAGTCTTTTTTANTATCTTGTTGATGGGNNTTTTNATGTAATTGCCGTTGTACNGCAATNCGNTGATTTTTNCCTAATAATACNTTNATTTGATAATAACTTTCGCGTAANAANGTCATAGCAGATGTAGACCACCAGCTTTTACGTAATANTTTTTTAATTGCNGCATTGGCGTCAGGTGAATTTTGTATTAANTCTTGCGCTAACGTCTGTGCAGCCCCTAAAGGNTCATCACTTAAATGTGTGACTAAGCCATACTCTTTCGCTTGTTCTCCCGTAATTTGTTTTGCTGACATCGCCAGCTCTATTGCTATATCTTGTNGCATTAAGGTTTTAAATGCCAAGGTNCCGCCCATATCAGGAATAAGTCCCCAGCGATTTTCCATAATTGCCCAATTACTGTCTTTGGTGGCAAAACGAATATCNGCNCCTAANGCNATTTGCAAACCACCACCCCAACAACGACCATGCACAGCNGCGATAACTGGCANNGGTAAATTTTNCCATGCGGTTGACACCCGTTGTGCNAANTTNGCTTGNGTNGGCCACCATTTAAACAGCAATTTAAGACTGTTTTTTGGTGATTTCATGATCGCTTTAACATCAAGCCCNGTGCAAAAATCTTCACCNTCAGCCGTTAAAATAACNGCGCGAATATCTTTNNTTTTGTGGAGATGTTTAATCATCTTATCAATAGCATAAAACATCGCCATATCAAGGGCATTGTGTTTATCCGCTCTAGTTAAGGTGACAACAGCGATATGATCATTAATGGTTAATTGTAAGCGAGGTTGCACAGTGATTCTCTTTTTGGTCGTACCAGTTATTACCAGCATAACAAAAAGAGTGTCCGTTATTAAATAATAATAAATTTTCCTATGCGATCACTTTTTATACAGGCTGGTAGGAATAACTTAGGTGAAGGAGTGTTTTCTATTAATGGCGGGAATATTGAAAAAGTCGCTATTGTCATCATTTAGTGCGGACTTTATTAATTCTTTTTTTAGTTTTCTTTCTCGGCTAGATATTTTAAACACCGTTAGATGGGCTTGTTCCATCAACTCACTAGCNTCTTGCCGAGAAATCATATTGAGAAATTCGCCTGCATTAATAAAGCCTTGCAGACGACTTTTTAGTTCATTATCAATATTGTTATTTTTTAATTGGTNAAAATATTCAATNANTTGGCGCAAACATTCGCTTTTAAAATTATTACTTTCTATCGTTTTCATTATGGTTATAACAACCTTATACCAAGTTGAGTAATTTTCATTAGNAATTTATTAGCTTGCTGAAAATTACCTTGTTGCTGTTGTAACTTNGCATAAGTGAGTAAGTCATACTTATCGTAAGCGTTATCACCTAATTGTAGTAAGGCATTAAANGCTTTATTTGCCATNTCAANTTGNNCACTATTATAAGCTAAATGNGCAAGNGCGCTTAACCATTGCTCNNTNTCAGGCTGTTTTTGTAAGTGTTTTTGCACTAAGGCGATTAATTCGTCTGCGTGTGTTAACGGTAAATGACGCATTTGTTTTAAAAAGTCATCACTGGNTGANTTTTTCAGTTTAGGCAATAACAGTTTATTTAATGGTGCGGTTATNTTATTGNCGGCTAATACTTGGCAATAAGCGAATAATACNGTTTCACTTTGGCGTACTTTTTTCGCCANTGCTTGCCANTANTCATGTANATGTTGTTGATCAAATTNTCTNAGTTGTTCNTTAAANAGCGCGNTAAAAATNNCNNTTTCCCANNNNTNAATAGTNNTNTCGCTGATGGTTTTTTGTTTGCNCGCACTNACTAAATANTCTGCCGCTTTTTGCCAGCGTTGTTCAATAATGCAAAGGTCAATTTCTAACGATAATAANCGNGCATCATGNCCAATNANTTTATGNNTANCATCAATAATGCTACGCGCTTGTGCGTAAGCATGCTGTTGCATAAATAAATTTACGCTGATTAATACGGTTTCAAGGTTGGCGTTATTATCTTTGCCTTCTTGTTGTTCAATTAAGGTTAAATAATGTTTACTATTGCTTGGCGCATTTTTATTCTCAGTTTGTTGCATAGCAGCACTGGCGGCAACTAACCAAGCTATTTTGGCTTGTCCTGACTTTTCGGCACTCTTTGCCATTAATTGTTCGGCTTGCGCATAGTCTGTTAATAAATACGCACAAATACCTTGGTTAAATTCTTTTTGTGCTTTGCGACGACCTGCAAAAATGATTTTATTCCAACTCAAACTACCTAATTTGAAACCGTTGCGTAGTAATTTAATTAACACTAACAGTAATAAAAAAGTAACGGTTAACATCATAATGGCAGTAACCACAGTCGATTCTATGGTGAGCTTACCCATGGCGATTAAAATGTAACCTTTTTCATCTATTAACATTGGGCTAATGGCGACAACGGCAAAAAAGAGTACAGCTAAAATAATTAAGCGGATCATTATAATGCCTCATTTTTGTTAGTGTTTTTATCAATAGCTTGGTCAATTTTAGACTTAACTGGTTTTTTTGACGCGGTGCTTGGTTTGCTTTGATTCACTGCCTTTGCTTTACTTGAATTTTTAACGCTTGTTGGCACTGTACTGCTGACTTTTAACGGGGTATTAAGTTGTTTTGTTGCCATTAACTGTTCAATAGCGGTTAAAGAGGCGAGTGTTTTAGGTAATGCTATAGCAATAACGGCTTGTTTTAATTTGTTAATACCTTGCTGAAAATTAACATTTAGTGCATTGTCCATGGCAAAATATTGTTGCTGCCATTGTTTTATATCATCAAGGGCTTGTTGATATAAAGCTGTTTTTCCTTGGCTGGCGGCCCATTGCGCTAACTGCAATTTTAAACTGAGGTTTTCGCGTAAATTTTGCTGATATTGTGGTGACATTAATGGTACAACCGCATTGTCTTGACGGCGAATGGTAATAAATTCATCAATAAATTTATGCCACGAACGCGCTAAATTTTCTTTCCAATCGGCAGTGTTTTCTGATAATTGAAATGATTCTTCGTCATTATCGTCAATGCCTTTTATTTTAGTTAACGGTAGTTTATCAATTTGTTGTGCTAAGCCCATTAACGTTAAAATAGTATTGTCGGTGGTTAATTTAGGTAGCAGTTGTAATGCGGTAATATCTTGATTAATGGCTTGGCGCACCGATAAATATTGTGGGCTGTTTAAGCTTTGTAAACGCTGATCGGCATCTTTTAACAAACTAATAGCCGATGGCGTATTATGCTCTAACCATAAAGAGCGCAATGCCACTCTAATTAAGTATTGGCTTTCATGTACTAACCAATCACTCGGTTTACGTTGCGCGATGCGCGTTAATGCTGTTTCTAATTGGCTCATCTTAGCTTGTTGACTGGCGTCTATTTTACTGATTTCCGCGTTTATTTGTTGATTAACTTGCTGTCGTTGCGTTATTAATAATTTTTGCGTCTGTGTTTTATTGGCTAATTGCTGTTGCTGACTTTGTTGGCTGAGTTTTTGATTTAGCTGTTGACTAAATTGTGCCGTTAAATGATTAACTTGTAGTTGTTGCCAATAAAATAACCCGCCGACACCTGCTGCACTTAGTAACGCGACAGTTAAAGCGAGCACTGCTATTTTTGATTTTTTTGGCTGAAGACTTATTGGCTTAATGTCTTTTTTTAATGCCGCTTTGGCAGTGCTTTTTGTGACAGGTTTTTCTTCGTTTGATTTTTGTTCAGCGCGCTGCTTATTAATGAGCTTAATGGCATCTGCTTTGCGTTGTTCGGCATCTGGTGCGGTCTTTTTTTGCTCATTCATGAGTTGTTCCTGTCTTTTTTACTGTTGCTGTGCTGACTATTATTTTGCTTGCTATTATACTTGTTCTTTTGCTTGCTCTTATATTTAGTGAGGCTGGCGATAATCGCCTCATCACTGGCATTTTCTGTGATGATCATGTTTGTTAATTGCAAGGTTTGTGCTTGCTTGGCAATACGTTCACTCACGACTATCCAAGTATAATCATTTAAGTTTTTTACTGATCGTTGTTGTATACCCGCTGACAATAAATGCACCATACGATCTAGTAAGGCGATACTGGTAATGACAATACAATTTATTGCTGCGCTTTGCCACCGCGGCAACATTTCATTAGCGTTTAATTGTAACCAAACTTTTTTATAGCTCGATAAATAATGGACTTGTGCACCACGGTTGCGTAATTGTGTGGCCAAATGTTCACGCCCTTGTTTGCCGCGTACAATAATAATAAGCTTTCCATTAAGTTGTTGCTTTATGGGGTTTAATGGTTCTAACGCTAATAACCCTTCGCTATTTTGCTGTGCTGGCGAAATAACTTTATTAATACCAGTTGCGAGCAAAGCGGCTTTAGTTTTTTCACCCACGGCAAAAAACTGTGTTTGTGGGTGCTGCTGTTGCCATTGTGTTAACGGTAATGCTTGCTCTGCAAATTTTACCGCAGCAACACTAACAAAAATAAAAGCATAGGGCGCATTGTTATTGAGTATATTACCCACTGCGGCCTGAGTTGTATTATTTTCAATAACAAATAAAGGTTCGCAAATACTATTAAAACCTGCTTGTTGCAGCTTTTGTTGTAGTTGCTGGCCTTGCGGTAACGGACGAGTTATGGCGATATGCAATAACGCTTGCTCCGCTAGCTGTTTAGTTGAACTAGGATTGTGCATAAACCTGCGCTAAAATTTTATCTGCACCCTGCGCTAATAACATTTGCGCTAATTGTTTGCCCAGTTCTTCACCTTGTGCAATGCTGCCATTAAGCTCAGCTTTAATAATTTTGCTACCGTCAATCGCGCCTACTAAACCGCGCAAATGTAAATTATCACCGTCTATTACCGCATAGCTACCAATGGGCACTTGGCAACCACCTTCTAAAACACGGTTCATGGCGCGTTCTGCTAATACGCGATAACGAGTCGTTTTATCTTCTAATGGCGCAAGTAAGGCTTTAACCGAGTCATCGTTGCTGCGACATTCAATGCCAACCGCGCCTTGACCGTTAGCGGGCAACATAATTTCAGGTGCAATATATTCTTTAATACGCTCAGGCATTTCTAAACGTATTAAACCCGCAGACGCTAAAATAATGGCGTCGTATTCACCGTTATCGAGTTTTTTCAAACGGGTATTCACATTACCGCGTAAATCTTTAATGAGTAAATCGGGGCGTAGTGCTTTGATTTGACATTGACGGCGTAAGCTTGAAGTGCCGACAACTGCGCCTTGTGGTAAATCGGCAAAACAGTTAATGGTATTTGAAACAAAAGCATCACGAGGATCTTCACGCGGACAAATAACTTCTAAACCTAAACCATCAGGAAATTCTACCGGTACATCTTTCATTGAATGCACCGCAATATCAGCACGATCTTCTAATATAGCTACTTCAAGCTCTTTCACAAACAAGCCTTTACCGCCTACTTTTGCTAATGGTGTGTCTAAAATAATATCGCCTTTGGTGGTCATCGGCACTAATTCAACAAGAATGTCTGGATGAAAATGTTCTAATTGGGCTTTTACGTATTCTGCTTGCCATAATGCTAAAGCACTTTTACGGGTGGCAATGCGAACAATTTTTTTTGTGTTCTTGTTTGTTGGGGTGTTAGCTGTTGAGATCATAATAAAGTCTTTTTTTGAGAGAATAATTAATTAGCGCTTAAAGTTACGCTAAAGCCAGCTTGTTTACTCACGGCGGCAGATAAAAATTGCCAAAATTCGTCACCGCTGCGTTTATCAAACCATTGCTCGTTTTCATAAACAAAATGATGACCGTTAAATTTAGTTGCTACCCATATTTCATGTAAGGGTGCTTGTTTATTAATAATAATTTTAGTTTGATTAACAAAGGTTAAGGTAAGCAAACCACTGACGCTTTCGTAATCAATTTCTTCGGCAGCGTTATCACTAATTTCTTCAATTGCGTCTTCAATCTTTAACAATAAATCTTCGGCGATTAAATTGTACTGACTATCATTCATTTTCATTCCTAATTGGCGCGAGCTATTTTTTACAAAATCAACCATGCTAAAACATTAATTGAGAGTATACCCGAGATTATAAAACGACTATGATGTGAATAAAATTAATTTCAATCAATAAGTGGCTTAATATGTTATTAATATGGCGAAAAAACCGAACTTTATTGACTAGCGCATGCTTAATTTTACTTATTTCGGGTTGTGGGCTAAAAGGGCCTTTGTATCAAACACCGAAAGCAGCGCCGCAAACATTAATAAAAGACACGCAAAAAGCAGTGAATAACACTAGCCAAACTGTGCCTAAAGACACTGTAACAGTAACCAAGCAAGCGACTAAATCATAATGGATTATTTTCATTATAAAAACACCTCATTATACGCTGAAAATTGTGCATTATCTTCTTTAGCAAAGCAATATAACACACCAATGTATGTCTATTCGCGTGCGACTATTGAACGTCATTGGCACGCCTTTAATAATGCTGCGGCTCAGTTACCACATTTAATTTGTTATGCGGTAAAAGCCAATAGTAATATTGCTATTTTAAATTTAATGGCACGGCTGGGTTCTGGCTTTGATATTGTTTCGCAAGGTGAATTAGCGCGCGTTATTGCCGCAGGTGGCGATACCAGTAAAGTGGTGTTTTCAGGTGTTGGTAAAAAATCAGCTGAAATTGCCTTTGCACTCAAACATAATATTTATTGTTTTAATGTTGAGTCGGCAGCAGAATTAATGCGTATTAATAGTGTTGCTGAGCAAATGGGTAAAGTAGCATCTATTTCATTACGGGTAAATCCTGATGTTGATGCTGGTACCCATCCTTATATTTCAACAGGCTTAAAAGAAAATAAATTTGGTATTAGCATTGACGATGCTGAGCAGCTTTATGTGCAAGCGGTACAATTAAGTCATATAAAAATTCAAGGGGTAGATTGTCATATTGGCTCACAATTAACTGAGATGTCACCATTTTTAGATGCTCTTGACCGTGTGCTGTTATTAGTTGATACGCTTGCTGAACGAGGCATTGAGTTATCTCATCTTGATGTGGGCGGCGGTTTAGGGGTTTGTTATGATGACGAAACACCACCCCATCCCAATGAATATGCTGCGGCCATCACAAAAAAATTACAAGGGCGTGATTTAACAATTATTTTTGAGCCTGGACGCGCCATCATGGCTAATGCGGGAGTGTTAGTTACCGAAGTTGAGTTTATAAAAACCAATCAAGATCGCAACTTTGCTATTGTTGATGCAGCAATGAACGACTTAATTCGCCCTGCGTTGTACCAAGCATGGCAAGCGGTTATTCCAGTAGAAGTAAACCATAGTGCAGTTGAAAAACAGTATGATATTGTTGGTCCTATCTGTGAAACAGGCGATTTTTTAGCTAAAGATAGGGCGTTGGCAATTAGTGCTGGCGACTTATTGGCAATACGTTCAAGCGGTGCCTATGGTTTTACCATGAGTTCTAATTATAATAGTCGTCCTAGAGCTATCGAAATATTAGTTGATGATGATAATGCACACGTTATTCGTCAGCGTGAAACGATTGAACAGCTTTGGCAAGGCGAAAGCCTGTTACCGAATAAAAGTGCCAAATAAAAGTGCCGAATAAAAACACAATTTAAGTGCTGAGATAATTAAAATATATGTTAGTAAATTTTTCAAAAATGCATGGTTTAGGTAACGATTTTGTGATGTTAGATAACGTCACACAAAATGTTTTTCTGTCAAAAGAAAAAATAATGCAGCTAGCTGATCGCAATTTTGGTATTGGTTTTGACCAATTATTAGTGGTTGAACCGCCTTATGATCCTGATTTAGATTTTCATTACCGTATTTATAATGCTGACGGTAGTGAAGTGGCGCAATGTGGTAATGGCGCCCGCTGTTTCGCGCGTTTTGTGCGGATGAAAAACCTTATTGGCAAAAATAAGATCAAAGTTTCTACTACCGCAGGTAATATGACGCTGTTTATTGAACGTGATGGTCGCGTTACGGTAAATATGCCAGTGCCACAATTAGATCCTGCACAAATTCCTTTTACGGCGCAAAAAGTTGAAGGCACCTATATTTTAAGAACGGAGGATGAAACGGTATTATGTGGCGCAGTATCGTTAGGAAATCCCCATTGTGTACTTACGGTTGACTCTGTTGCTGAGGTGAATGTAGCTGAATTGGGTGCAGAGTTATCTCATCATGAGCGTTTTCCTGAGCAAGCGAACATCGGCTTTATGGAAATAGTTAACCCTGAATATATTCGTTTACGTGTTTACGAACGCGGTACAGGAGAAACCTTAGCTTGTGGTAGTGGTGCCTGTGCGGCAGTTGTTGTTGGTCAAATTCAGAAAAAATTAGCCAAACAAGTTACGGTAGAATTACCTGGTGGTAAATTACGTATCTACTGGAAAGGCGTTGGTCATCCCGTAAAAATGACGGGGCCTGCGGAACATGTGTTTGATGGTCAAATTCAGGTGTAAACACTAACATCAATTACAGAATCAATTAAATATAAAATAAAGTATGGAATAAAACCTTGAGTGATAAAAATATAGTTACCTTAGACGAACTTCCCCTAACTGACGAAATAGTGAGTGCTTACCTACAAGATAATCCTGATTTTTTTAATCGTAATACTGAGTTATTAAGTAGTTTGAAAATAAATAATAATCAACGTGGCGTCGTATCATTAGTTGAGCGCCAGCAGCAGAATTTGCGTGATAAAGTACATTTATTAGAAGAAGAAATTACCCAATTATTGAGTGTTGCCAATAGTAATGAGCAACTATTTAGTGTGTATAGTGATTTATACTTACAACTTATTGATAGTACTGATATTAATGGATTGTTGGATTGCTTACATCAAACCACAACACAATTATTGTCGCTTGCTGATTGTAAATTATGGTTGGTTGATGAAATAGAAAACGATCATCCCTGCTTGATCAAAGCAGATTGTAGTGCGGTATTAACTAACCGTTTAAGTGACGATAACTTTTATTTTGGTCGTATGCAAAAAAGTGAATTAGCCTTGTTATTTCATAATAATGAAATTTTTGCTTCTAGTGGTACCGGATCGGCAGTCTTAGTTAAATTAATCTTAGCCGATAAAACATTAGGTTTTATTGCGATTAGTAGCCAAGATGCTGATCATTTTGATCCGCGTATGGATACCTTGTTGTTAGGACAGTTTCGTCAGCTAGTAGCAAAATTATTATCGCGTTTGTTAGCAGCATAATTATTACTAGAGCTGAGCATGAAATTTTACCGCCGTTTACAGCCGATAAGTGCCCTAAGTTTTGATTTAGACGATACTTTATATAGTAATCGTCCAATCATGCAGCATGCCGAAAAACAAATGTTTATTTATTTTAGCGAACATTTCCCGCAAACAGCCAAACAAGGAGAACAGGCTTGTCGGCGCTATTGGCGTCAGTTTAGAGTGCAAGCTTTAAGTGAGCAACCTAGTTTAGTCCATGATGTTAGTGCGCTGCGCTTGCGCAGTTATACTTTAGCGATTAAGGCATTAGGTTATAATATTAAACAAAGTAACTTATTAGCACAAACAGCCTTTGCGCATTTTTTGCATCATCGTAGCGACTTTGATTTACCGACGAGCAGTCGAATTTTATTAGAAAAACTCGCGACTAAATATCCGTTAGTTGCTATTACTAATGGTAACGTAAATTTTAAAAAGCTCGGTTTAACTGAACTTTTTCAACAAATTTATTATCCCAACGCCACGATTAAACGAAAGCCAGACAGCGCCATGTTTACTCTGGCATGTCAGCAACTATCAATAAAACCCCAACAGCTATTACATATTGGTGATTGTGGTAAATCAGATGTACTCGGCGCATTACAGGCGTGTTGCCAAGTAGCATGGTTAAATAAATATGATGTTGGGCATAAAATATCTGTATTACCAACGCTTGAATTGTCATCGCTTGAGCAGTTAGAGGCTTTGCTTTAGCCGCTATTGTTCATGCTATTCTTGAGCAAATTGCTGATGGGCAAAATACACCCTACACTCTCAAATTTTTAGTAGGGTGGCGCATGAGGTACGAATGCCCACCAAATCTAGCACATTATTTAATTGTCACGAAATAGCTATTTTGTGCTATCAAAAACGCTTTAAGCTAATTTTCTTACGCGAAAGTTACGGCCTTTCATTTTACCTTCCATAATTTTTTTCAAGGCAATATTGGCAACTTTATGATGTACGGCAACATAAGCACGTATTGGAAACATTTGTATGTTACCTACTTGATCTCCGTTGATTTTATGTGCAGGAGAATTGCCCGCAGTAAGCGCACCTAAAATATCACCGGGGCGAAGTTTTTGCTTTTTACCACCGTCTATTTGCAGCGTTACCATGCTTGGCTTAACAATGTCGTAATTTAAAACGATTTCGTCAGGTAAGCTTTCTGCGTTTATATCTTGCTCTAGATATTTCTCTAAACGCATCACTTTATGGGCTTCTTTATGGCTAATTAACGATAATGCCACGCCTTTTGCACCAGCACGACCTGTACGTCCAATGCGGTGTACATGTATTTCAGGATCATGAGCGATATGATAATTAATCACCGCATCAAGTGCATCAACGTCTAAACCACGGGCAGCCACATCGGTTGCCACTAAAATGGCGGTGCTTTTATTAGAAAAACGCACTAATGTTTGGTCTCTGTCTTTTTGTTCTAAATCGCCGTGTAGAGCAAGTGCGCTAAAACCGAAGTTATTCAGTTGGTTCGCCACTTCTTGACATTCGAGTTTGGTATTACAAAAAATAACTGTTGATTCACGCTGAAATTCTTGTAGCAATAACCGTACAGCAAACAAGCGTTCACTGTTGTCATTAACCTGATAAAAATGTTGATTAATGGTGCTTTCTTGATGTGTTGATGCCACTTTTATAGTAACAGGGTTTTGCATAAATCTTTCGGTCAGTGGTTGTATTTGTGTTGGGAAAGTGGCACTAAATAATAGCGTTTGGCGTTGCTTAGGGCAGAGTGAAAAAATCAAATCTAGCGCATCAACAAAACCCATTTCTAGCATTCTATCTGCTTCATCAAGTACTAAAGTGGTTAAATTATCTAAATTTAAACGACCTTTTTTTAAATGATCTTCAATGCGACCTGGTGTACCCACAATAATATGCGCACCATGTTCAAGCGAGACAATTTGTGGCCCCATCGGTGTGCCACCACATAATGTTAATACTTTAATATTGTGAATAGCACGGGCAATTTTACGAATTTCTTTGGCCACTTGGTCGGCTAATTCACGGGTTGGGCATAAAACTAATGATTGCACCCGAAACTTTTTAACATCAAGTTTGTTTAACAAGCCTAGCGCAAAAGCCGCCGTTTTACCTGAGCCTGTTTTGCCTTGGGCAATAACGTCTTTATTGGCTAATATTTCAGGTAAGCTTTGCGCCTGAATTGGCGTCATTTCGTTATAATCCATGGTGGCTAAGTTATCGACTAGCGCTTTGTTAAGTGGTAATGAAGAAAAAAGTAAAGAATTCGCTGGTGATTGCACGATGTTTTTAGCCTATAAATGAATTAAATGATTATCGCCGTCATTATAGCAGAATAAATGCGCTAACTATTGCAGTTAATTTTTATGGCTTTATTATGGAGGTATTATCTTAATCATATTGTTAAAGAGTTGCATTTGTCTAAAACAACACTGAATAAAATCGCCATTTTTGTTGATGTACAAAATATTTATTACACCACTCGGCAAGCATATAAACGCCAATTTAATTACCGTAAATTCTGGCAAATTATTGCTGAACAAGGTGATATTGTTATCGCTAATGCTTATGCCATTGATAAAGGGGATGATCAACAAATTAAGTTTCAAGATGCGCTTAAACATATTGGTTTTGATATAAAACTCAAACCTTATATTCAGCGTAGTGACGGTTCTGCCAAAGGCGATTGGGATGTGGGTATAGCTATTGATGTTTTAGAAGCGGCAAAAGACGTTGATACGGTTATATTATTGTCGGGTGATGGTGATTTTGATTTGCTACTCACTAAAATTAGGCAAGCTTATGATGTAAATGCACAAGTGTATGGGGTGCCAATGTTAACGGCAAACTCATTAGTGCAAGCGGCAACGCAGTTTAATGCTATTGAACAATCGTTATTATTGTAATAAATTAGTTACATAATAATAATAATTCTGTTGTTAATTTATTAAATCAATAAGGATATTCCATTGAAAACTACTCTTTTATTATTAATGCTACTCTTTTCTGTTAATAGCCTCGCCTGTGAAAAGATAAAGCTTGCCCATAAAAATTTAGTGGCAATGAATTTTTCGCTACAAAAATCATTTCAATTAACCATGGATGGCGAAAAGAAAATAGCGTTAACCAACATTGTTGAAGTTGAAAATAAACAACTCCGCCATATTGATGAGCGGGTGTTATTTCAAGCGCCTGATTTTAAATACGATGAAGATGACAAAGAACCCTTTTTATTAGCTAACTTTGATTGTAAAGATATAAAAATACACGATGATAAAGTGGTGATAAATTTTAATAATGATAACAAGCATTATGAAATTGAATATTTATACCAAGCTAAAAAGCAGTTGTTAATTCCAGTAAAAGCGATCATTAGCGGCAAGGTTAGTTTGTTTTTTGCTACATGGTTAATTAAAAGTACCGCAAACTATAGCCATTTTATCAGCAAATAGTCGTAGTTAGCCGCTAACTTTATTTAACTAACAAATCGCCCTGCACGCTCTACCAGTTTGTTTAATGGTTTACCTACAATAAGTAAAAAACGACTATCTTTTAAACGTTAACCTTAAATTCTCGGTATTTGTTAACGTGGCTAATTAAACGAGTTAGTTGCACACCATCACCGTCAGCGGCTTTTATGCCGCTAATTAGCTGTTTAACTTCGTTTGTTGATAAGCGACTCATGTTTTTTTCTTAGGCTAGTTGCTAGTTGCTAGTTGCTAGTTGCGGTTAGCTGTTTAGCTGTTTAGCAACAAGGTTAGCCACTTGATCGCTAGTTAAGTCAATATTGTTCGCGTCGATAATAGTGACATCGGTAATGCCGACAAAGGCTAATACGTGTTTTAAATATGGTGAAGAAAAATCCATTGAACTACCCACAGGTACACCGCCTGAGGCGATAACAATATAGGCTTTTTTGTTTTTTAGTAAACCTTCAGGGCCATTGGCGGTGTATTGAAAGGTTAAGCGCGCTCGGGCAATTAAATCGACCCAAGCTTTTAGTGCCGCAGGTAAACTAAAATTATATATAGGTGAGGCAATAACGATATGCTCAGCTTGTTGTAATTCGTTAACTAATAAATCAGAAAAACTTAATGTCGCTTTGTGTTCGTCAGTCCTGTCTTCTGGGGCGGTAAAGTTTGCACCAATCCATTGCTCATCAATAAAAGGTAAACCTTTCGCAAGATCTCGGCTGATAATAGTGCTGCTGTCTTTTGATAAATTATTAACCACCAATTCTGCGACTTGGCGAGTAATTGAATCGTTATAACGACTGCTTGAGTTGATTTGTAAAATGGTATTCATCATTATTCTCCTAAAAATTTATATGGTTAGTTTACCGTTAACAAAAAAAAGAAAAACATTGAAAAATACAACTTATAGTTCTTATAATTAGAACAATAATAGTATTAATATGGAATTTAGTTAGAGATCATGAATCAATTTGAAGATATGCAAACCTTTGTTCGTATTGTTGAAGCAGGCAGTATTACCAAAGCGGCAGAACAACAGAATACGGTAAAATCTGCGGTAAGTCGGCGTTTAACTGAATTAGAAAAACGTTTAAAAGTTAGCTTGTTAACGCGCACTACCCGCACGCAAACATTAACCGAAAATGGGTTAAGTTATTATCAACAATGTTTACGCATTATTGACGACGTTGCTGAAGTTGAGTCGAGTATTCGTGATGATAATTGCGCGCTAGCAGGTAACATTAAACTTGCAGCCCCCTTGTCGTTTGGTTTAGAGCATTTAGGGGCAGCACTGCAACAATTTAATGAAATTCATCCAGATATTCGCTTTGATGTCGATTTTAACGATCGAAAAATTGATTTAATTGAAGAAGGCTTTGATCTTGCTATTCGTATTAGTCAGCTGACTGACTCATCGTTAATGGCACGTAAATTAACGAATATTCATTTATTGTTGTGCGCCAGTCCTGAATATTTACAAAACTATGGTATGCCGCAAACACCAAATGATTTGTTAACCGGGCATCAGCGATTAAAATACCTTTCGGAAGCAGAACAATGGCAATTTAGCAGCACCAAGGGAGACAAATCATTAATAAAAGTGCCGACGGTGATGACCTCGAATAATGGTAATTTTTTACTGCAAGCGGCAATTAAAGGACAAGGGCTGATCATGACGCCAGATTTTCTTTGCTATAAAGCCATTCGTTTAAAACAACTGGTGCCAGTGTTAACTGAATATTTTACGCCATTAAAAATACCCGCCTATGCTATTTATCCCCAAAACCGTCATTTATCGCAGCGAGTACGAAGCTTAATTGATTTTTTAAGCCAATATTTTGATGAAAAATCTTATTGGTGCGTAAATTAATTTATTATTTTTTATGTTGTTTTTTTTATTCATAAAATTTTAATCAAATGGTCATGTTTTTAATTAATACTTTTTACTGATAACAAATTAACAAAGTGAATAGTAACTATTTTGTTTAGTTATGGGCGATTTTAGATCGATTGTTGATTATTTGTTGTTCAGTTGTTACATTTGTATTGTTGACTATTTAGTCAATGTTTAATTAATTTAAGCGAAAGGAAAGTCCTTTGAAAAATAAAAACAATAAAATAGCAGTAGTGTTATTTGCATTAACTAGTTTTTTTACTAATGCAGAAGTAACCAATGGCAGTTTTGAAACGTGGTTAAATGGCACTCCAGCCAGTTGGACAACGATAGATTCTGGCATTAGTGTTAATCAAAATACTACTGTTACCAAGGAAGGGGCTAACTCAGCAGCAATAACCGTTAATACGGGTACGCAAGGTTCAACTGATTTTAGACAGTTAGTGTCAGTAGTAGCCGGACAAAGTTATAATTTTTCAGTGTGGGTTAACCATACTGAAGGTGGTATGAAAGCGCGTCTTTATGTTGATGGTTATCGCAATTATTCTGATCCTAGTTTAGTCAATCAATGGCAGCAAATTTCATATACTTATAATGCAACAGCCACTAAAGATATCGCCGTTGGTTTACGTTTTTATGATACCGCAAGTTTTGATGGCTCTGAAGTTGTTTATGTTGATTACTTTCAACCAACAACGGCAACAAATACAGGTGGCACATCTTGTGGCACTAATAATGTTGCATTTACCTTAACGACTGATCAGTATGGATATGAAACGAGTTGGGTATTAAAAAATGCAGCTAATCAAACGATTGCCAGCGACAGTAATTTAGCTAGTTCGACCACGTTTAATCAAAATATTTGTTTAGCTGACGGTACATTTACCTTCACCATCAATGATGCTTTTGGCGATGGCATTTGTTGTAGTTACGGCAGTGGCTCTTATGATTTATCGCTGGCAGGTACATCGTTAGCTTCAGGCGCTTCGTTTACTAGCAGCGAAAGTACAACCTTTACTTTAGGCTCTACGGGTGGAGGCGCTGGTGGAGGAACAGGCGGTGGTACTGGCGGAAATACAGGCGTAGGCACTTATTACGATACTATTACTACGCAAACAGGTTATGCGCTAAAAACGGCACTCTATAATTTAATTAATAACCAAACTCCGCAAGGTTATGGTGCGTTATGGACGTTTTATCAAAATTACTCACTTGATACCTATTATGAAAATGATGGTTCAATTTTAGATATATATTCTGAAAATCCAACGGGTGTTGATAGTTATAATTACACTAAAGTAACCGATCAATGTGGTACATATAAAGCTGAAGGTGGTTGTTATAACCGCGAACATTCATTTCCTCGTAGTTGGTTTGGTGGCGCAAATGAGCCAATGAATTCAGATGTACATTTTATTTTTGCTAGTGATGGTTATGTTAATTCAAAACGCAGTAGTTTTCCGTATGGTGAAGTAGCTAGTGCAACATTTACCTCAAGCAATGGTAGTAAATTAGGATCTGCAATTACTACATTGGGTTATAACGGTACTGTATTTGAACCTATAAATGAGTTTAAAGGTGATTTAGCTCGCGCTTATTTTTATGTCGCAACCCGTTATGAAAATGTTATCGGTAGCTGGCAAAATAATACTACCTACAGCAATGCGGTATTAGACGGTACTAGTAATCATGTATTTGAGCAATGGCAGCTAACTATGCTTAAACGCTGGAGTGCGAATGATCCAGTAAGCCAAAAAGAGATTGATCGTAATAACAATGCTTATACTCATCAAGGTAATCGCAATCCGTTTATTGACCACCCTGAGTATATTGATGCAATTTGGGGCGCATACTAAAAGCAAAACATATATTTTAAATAAACTTTAAAACTAAATGAGTAGAGTGCCTCCCCTGCTTTGCTCATTTGGTTTTTTCTTTATTCATCTGCTTGTTTACCCCTCTCTTTATTCAGTTCAAAAATGGCTTATTCAGCAAACTTAGCTATCTTTATCATCATCAATAAAGTAATAAAACAGAATTGTTATCGGCTAATTTTACTTTTTACAGAATTATCTATGGTATTTATTGAAATATAACCGAGATATTCTGGTTGCTTTTATCTACAATAGTCAAAAAATTAAGTACCTTGAATTCAGGTAATAACACAACAGGTAATATTATGCTTTTTAAAGACTCATTAGTAACTGACTGCCCTATTCGTCAACAAATTCGAGATTTTTATCGTATAGATGAAGAGGCAGCCATTGCCCATATTTTGCCCGAGGCAGACGTTAATCCTAGCGCGCGTAGCCGAGCATGGGAACGTGCCCGTAAAATGGTATTGCAAATTCGTCGTGATCAAGAAGGCAATGGTGCCATTGATGCGCTATTAAACGAATACTCATTATCGTCAGAAGAAGGCGTGGTTTTAATGTGTTTAGCCGAAGCGCTATTACGTGTACCAGATAAAATTACTCAAGATGCTCTTATTCGTGACAAAATTTCGCAAGGTCAATGGAGTGCTCATTTAGGTTCAAGTGATTCGTTATTTGTTAATGCGTCTTCTTGGGGATTACTTATTACCGGTAGTATGGTTGGTTATGCTGATCACCGTAATCAAAATAAATTTGGTTTATTGAAAAAAACGATTGGTCGTTTAGGTGAACCTGTTATTCGCAAATCAATGAATTTTGCCATGAAAATTATGGGTAAGCAGTTTGTAATGGGCGAAACCATTGAAGCGGCAACTGAACGTGCTATTGAAAAAGAACAACAAGGTTATGTTTATTCTTACGATATGCTCGGTGAAGGTGCGCGTACTATGGACGATGCCCTGCGCTATTTTGAATTATATAAATACGCCATTGAAGTTATTGGTAAGACGGCTAATGGTCGTGGGCCGATTAAATCACCCGGTATTTCAATTAAGTTGTCAGCTATTCATCCGCGTTATGAATTTACGCATCAGGCACGAGTCATGGACGAATTAGTGCCGAAAGTTAAAGAGCTTTGCTTACTGGCGAAAAGTTACAACATTGGCTTAACCATCGATGCTGAAGAGTCGGAACGCTTAGATATTTCGCTAGATATTATTGAAACTGTGTTTAGTGACAGTGATTTAACTGGCTGGGATGGTTTTGGTTTAGCGGTACAGGCGTATCAAAAACGCGCTATTTTTGTGATTGAATGGTTACGTCATTTAACTTTGCGTGTTAACCGCAAAATGATGGTGCGCTTGGTTAAAGGGGCTTATTGGGACAGCGAAATTAAAAATGCGCAAAAAGACGGTATGGCACATTTTCCTGTCTTTACCCGTAAATCATCTACCGATGTGTCGTATCATGCCTGTGCTAATAAATTACTTGAGTATCGTGATAGCATTTACCCGCAATTTGCTACCCATAATGCCTATACCGCCGCGACTATTATTGAACTTGCCAATGGCGTAACCGACAATTTTGAATTTCAATGTTTGCATGGCATGGGCGACTCTTTATATGATCAAGTCGTGTCAAACGACAATATTCAATGTCGAATTTATGCCCCTTGTGGTCATCACGAAGACTTGCTCGCTTATTTAGTGCGTCGATTATTAGAAAACGGTGCCAATTCATCTTTTGTGAACGCCATTGTTGATGACACCAAACCCGTAGAAACTTTGTTAGAAGATCCGGTAGAAAAAACTCAGCGCTTAACACAAAAATATAATAAGCAAATAGTTAAATCGAGTGCCATGTTTGGCGACGAGCGTAAAAATTCTAATGGTTTAGACTTAACCGATATTAATGAAATTACCCCGTTAAAAGCGGCATTAAATAATTGGTTTGAAGAAAATTTATTAAATGAAAATGATTTGCCTGAAAATGTTAATGCGGTACGTAATCCTGCTAATCATAAAGAAATTATCGGTTATCATCAGCATCATAATACTGAGCAAATGCAACAATTAATAGATAATGCACAAATGGCATTTACTTCATGGTCACAAACGCCAGTATGTGAACGGTCAGCATTATTAGATCGTATTGCCGATGCTTTAGAAGAAAACCGTGAAGAATTGATTGCCTTATGTATTAAAGAAGCGGGTAAAGTGGCGCAAGACGGTATTGATGAAGTACGTGAGGCCATTGATTTTTGCCGTTATTATGCGGTTAAAGCGGGTGAATTAGCACAAGATAATCGCCTTGAAGCGCGTGGCGTGGTGTTATGTATTAGTCCGTGGAATTTCCCCTTAGCTATTTTCTTAGGGCAAGTAGCGGCGGCTATTGCCACAGGTAACACGGTGCTTGCCAAGCCTGCGGAACAAACAGGTTTAATTGCCTTGCGTACCATCGAATTGATGCAACAAGTGGGACTGCCTGAAAATGTTGTACAAGCAGTCATTGCACGCGGTAGCCAAGTGGGTAATGTGATCATTCCTGATACGCGTATTAAAGCCGTTATGTTTACGGGTTCTACCGAAACAGGTACACGCATTTCGCAAACCTTGGCTGAACGTAAAGGCGATCAAGTACCATTAATTGCTGAAACGGGTGGTCAAAACTGTATGGTGGTTGACTCGACCGCTTTGCCTGAACAAGTTGTTGATGACGTTATTTCTTCTGGCTTTCAAAGTGCAGGGCAACGTTGCTCCGCATTACGAGTATTGTTTATACAAGAAGAAATTGCCGATAAAGTTATTACTATGCTTAAAGGCGCGCTCGCTGAATTACATATTGGCGATCCATCACAATTATCTACCGATATTGGCCCCGTGATCGATGCGAAAGCGTTAGCTTCATTAACTGATCATGCTAAGTATATGGAAACACATGGTAAATTATTATATCAATGTGCCTTTTCTGTTGATGTCAAAGATGATAATCGTCATGAAAATAAAGGACATTTCTTTTTTGCGCCACGTTTGTACGAAATTGATGATATTAGCGTATTAACGCGTGAAGTATTTGGTCCTTGTGTACATATTGTGCGTTTTAAAGCGGGCGAAGTTGAAAAAGTTATAGATCAAATAAACGGCACTGGTTTTGGCTTAACGATGGGCATTCATACTCGTATTGAATACCGCGCCGCAGAATTAGCACAGCGTTCGCGTGCGGGTAATATCTACATTAACCGTAACATGATTGGTGCTGTTGTTGGTGTACAACCTTTTGGCGGTCGTGGTTTATCTGGTACAGGTCCCAAAGCAGGCGGTCCTAATTACTTAAGCCGTTTAATGCAAGAAAAAGTAGGTGATATTGACGAGAATCAAGAAGATGTTACTGTCGATATTGCGCCACTAGTCAGTGATGTACAGGCAGTTGCACAAGCGAATGTTATGATTGAAAAAGCGGCAACCGCAGAGCAAACATGGCGTTTAACTGATTTAAATACTCGTATTTCTCATGTGCGACAATTATTAGCAAAAATTGCACATGTTGGTATTGTCGATAATTTAGCAGATGACTTAAATAGCACGTTAGCTGATGCGCGTGCCCAGTTAATTGCTATTGAAAAACGCTTAAATACTCCCAAAATATTATCTGGGCCAACAGGTGAATCGAATGTATTGTATTTAGAAAATCGTGGTACGGTGATTTGTTTTGCTGACAAAGAAGTGAGCTTTCATTTTTGGGTATTATCACTGGTTACCGCGTTAGCGACGGGTAATACCGTGATCACTGTAGTTTCAGACTTGTTTTATAACGAAGCACAAGCCTTTGTTGATAAGTTTAACAGCACAGGTGCTAGCCGTGGCGTATTACAAGTGGCAAAGCTTGCTCATTTAGACGCCATGTTAGAGCATCCAAAACTGGCTGGCGTTGTTATCGACAGTCAATGTACTCGTCGTGTGCACATGGCAGACAAGCTTGCGCAACGTAGCGGCGCTATTTTACCCGTGATCAGCTCTGAATATTATGACAATCTAATTCAACGCTTAATTACCGAAAAAACGGTTAGTATTGACACCACAGCATCAGGCGGCAACACCTCGTTAATGACCTTGGTTGAAGATGATGATTAAAATAATCTAGCATATAGGGCAAGAGTCGTGTTGTTAAAAATTTGCTGCGGCTCTTGTAAGCATAACCCATTTTATTTAGCCGATTAAAACGGTGTTAACTATAAGGAGTATTCAATGTCTTTTCAGGATAAATTAGAAGCAGCTAATAAAGAGCTTAGTAAAACTAAAATACGAAAATTAAGTTATAATCCGCCCATTTTGCTGCTGTTAAGGAAGTTAGGGCTAGATATTCGCCCATTTCATTACAGTACATTTTTGAATAACTTTATTTTAGCCTCTTTATGGTTTGGTTGTGTTTGGGGGCTGCTTATGTGGTTTACTATTTGGCAATATTCTCAAATGTCTGTACAACTTGCTGTTATAGTTAGTTTATCTACTGGCTTGTTGTTTGGTTTATTTATGGCGTTATATTATATACCCAACCACTTAAAGATGCAGGATTCAGCTGGAATTATAAACGCTTTAGGCAAGGCATTGTTTGAAGATAATAGTTGTTCTATTGTCGAAATCAATAACGCAGCATAAAACGTTTCTAAACCAGCCCTACGGGGGGTGTTTGAGCAAATCATGCTTTTCGTTGCATCTGTTTTTAAGGTACCTACATGGATGTAGGTTCTTAGACAATGCAGGAGATGTCCTGAATAACCATTAATAAAAAGATGCGCCTTGATCATGAATCGCTCAATCATCCTGAAACTCGCATTTTCAAGTAGCTGGGTATAAGCACAGTGCTAAAAACAATAAGTTGAGTCATTGGCAATATTTATAATTAATGCGGTTATTATTTTTAATGATCCGTGATTAAAAATTAGTTTACTAAGGAATTAGAAAAATGAATCAATTATTTGAACATTCGCTGACTATTTTTATGGCTTTTTTTGCCATTATGAATCCCATCGCGAATACGACAGTTTTTGCAGGATTAACTGGAAATATGGGGAAGTTAGAACAAAAGAAAATCGCCATCAAATCTTTAACGATCACTTTTATTGTAATTTTATTATTTTCTGTTTTAGGTAAATCAATTTTTCATCTTTTTGGAATAACCCTACCCGCATTACGAATAACAGGAGGCATTTTGGTATTTCTTGTTGGATACCATATGCTCCAAGGGAAAAATTCGCATTTACATACAGCGCAAGAAAATGATGATTCAGATATTGCCGTATCACCTTTAGCGGTACCTCTGCTTGCTGGCCCAGGAACCATTGCAACCGCTATTAATTATTCAGCCGCAGCAGGGTGGGAAGAAATGATAATAACCGTGTTAATGTTTGCTCTTTTATGTGTTATTACCTTTATTTGTTTTGTTTTTTCTTCAAAAATTATATCTGTAATAGGTAAAGATGGGCTAAGTATTGTTACACGACTAATGGGGTTGATTTTATCGGTGATAGGAGTTCAAATGCTAATTATTGGTGTTAAAACTATTAACCTTATGGGTAATATAAGTTAATTCAATCTTACTTTTCCTTGCTTTGTTCAGGAAAAACCTACATTTTAAAACGTCATCGTCCCGATATATATCCGCTCCAGCTGAATCCTGCATCTTCAGATGGGCGGGTATGGCTATTAATATAACTACTTTCATCCTGACGAAGGTCAGGAACTTTGTTTATAAAATAACATGCATATGTACTTGGTTCAGGTAAACTTGTAGGTTGGGCTTCAGGACAATATGCTCCTGCATTGTCGAATAAGTTACATCCATGTAACGTAGCCCATCAATTCATGTCATTTATTCTGCCTTTGACGACATAA
>JAESPQ010000061.1 GCA_016765535.1 Alteromonadaceae bacterium
ACAAACAAACTTTATATACCAAGGCCAAATTTTCCAAAACAAGGTATTTTCAACATCATCATTGCCTTGTTTTATTTCTGCTAAAATAGAGTTTCGATACCAAATCCACCCAACAAATACACAACACAACATTGCAATAATAGGTTGTCCGTATTGAGTTGAAATCATCGCGACTAAATCGAGCATAAAGCTAATGTTTAGCACAATAATAATGCTTAACACTAAAATACCTAACCCAATATAAGTAGTTGCTTTAGTACGTTCCATATCATGACGTTCGACCGCATACGATACTGGTCCTTCTAACATTGAAATAGACGAGGTTAATGCGGCAATAGTCATTAACACAAAAAAGGCAAACCCAACAAACAGTCCCATGACACCCATACCATCAAATAACGATGGCAGCACAGTAAAGACTAAATTTGATCCTGAAATTAAACTACCGTCTTCAGCAAAAATAGCCACACCTTGCGCCTGCGCCACATACATAGCAGGAATAATTAACAAGCCCGCTAAAAAAGCAATTGAAACATCAATTAACGTGACTTGTGCGCCTAAACTCACTAGATTTTCTTTTTTAGAAATATACGAACCATAAATAATCATCACACTGGTACCGAGTGATAAAGAGAAAAATGCTTGCCCAAGTGCACTGATTAATAAATCAGCATCAAAAACACGTGATAAATCAGGTTGCAAATAAGCTTTTAAACCCTCGCTTGCACCCTCTAAGCTCATTACATATATAATTAATACCGTTAACAAAATAATCAACATTGGCATTAAGCGTTTCGACCATTTTTCAATACCGTCTTCAACACCACGGCGAATAATAAAAATAGTTAATAGCATAAATAAAGCAGTAAAAATAAGATTACGTGCCAGTGATTGATTAACAAACCATTGTGCCGCATCATTAAAACCAAATAAGCGCACCACAGGATCAATAGCAAACGACATCATCCAACCCGCTAAAATCCCATAAAAACTTAAAATAAGTGCAGCGGCAATAATACCGCCAAAACCAACCATAAAAGCAAAACGTTTTTGCCATAAATTATGCGACATTTTTTGTAATGATGTTACGGCATTCGCTTGTCCATATCGACCAATTAACAATTCAGCCATAAACGCGGGATAAGCCAAACAAAATGCTAATACCAAATAAACTAAAACAAAGGCTGCTCCACCATTACTAGCGGTTTGTGTGGGAAATCCCCAAATATTACCTAAACCCACAGCAGAGCCTGCGGCTGCCATAATAAAACCAAAACGCGAACTAAAACCGCCTCGTGAAACTCCCACCTAAACACCTCAACTTATATTTTATTAGTAATTATATTGATAACTTTATGAATAATTATCGTTATCATTTTTATTATATGGCTGACAATCTACTGAAAAAGGCACAAAAAAAATAGCTTTATCGGCATTTAATTAACCATTAAAGCTATTTCTCGACTTTCTAGCTGTAAAGCTTGGCTTACTTTGAATGGAAAGTTATTAGTTTTTCAAGCGTTATGAGATCCTGACCTGCGTCAGAATGATGAATTGTCGATAGTTAGGACTATCATGCTGAACTTGTTTCAGCATCTAATCTCATCCAAAACTTATTAACATACACGAGGGGAAAGCAACAACAAACCTAATCTTTAAAATTATTAAATTGAAATGATTGTTCTAATTCAGTTTCGCGCACTAATTTCATCACTGCTTGCAAATCATCACGTTTTTTACCCGTAATACGAATTTTGTCACCTTGAATTGCCGCTTGTACTTTGAGTTTGCTGTCTTTTATTATTTTTACTAATTTTTTAGTAACCGCTTGCTCTATACCTTCTTGAAACGTCACTTGCTGAGTAAAGGTTTTACCCGAGTGATTACCAGTGCCTAAGGTCATTGCTTTAGCATCAATATTGCGTTTACTTAATTGATTACGAATAATATCGAGCATTTGATTCACTTGAAAATCCATTTCAGCTTTAACGGTGATCGCGGGTGATTTCCATTCAAAACTTGCTTCTACTCCTTTAAAATCGAAACGAGTGCTTAATTCTCGGGTTGCATTTTCGGTGGCATTACGCACTTCGTCTAAATTAGTTTCTGAGACAATATCTAATGATGGCATGAGTTTTTAGCCCTTTTGAGTGATTTTTTTTGAATAAGATAAATAAATTTTCTCAATATTAACAAAAGCTTTTACTTATCGCTAGTTAAGCACCTGTGATAACATAAGTTTATTTACAAAATAATATTAATAAAATGATGAATATTGTGATAGTTGGGCAGGGAGCCATGGGTTTACTTTGGCATCACCATTTACAAGCGTTAACAGGCAATATTGTAAAAATCACCTTATTACCCTCACAAAATTTCGGACAAAAACTTTCACCCCATAAACAGCCAAAAATCAACTATAACTATACTCATTTAAATGGGTTAAGTGAACAATGTTCTTATCAAATAGCACAGAGTAAGCATCTAAATAATGCCGATGTCATCATACTCTGCGTAAAGTCTTATCAAGTTAAACAAGTTTTAGTGAGCATTGCTGCTAAATTAAATAAAAGCGCTATGATTATACTCGCGCATAACGGCATGGGCACCTTAACTGATATTGATAATTCAGTCTTAAAACAACACGCTATTTTAGCTCTATTAACCACTCATGGTTGTGCGCGTTCCGTGCCTACACATATTATTCATACCGGCTCAGGAAACAGCGATTTAGGACTTCTATCCGGAGAGTTATCAGTAAGCACTATTAAAAATATAACCCAGCTTTTACAACAAGCCTTACCAAACGTACAATGGCATAAAAATATTATTGAAAAACAGTGGTTAAAATTAGCCGTGAACTGCGTAATAAATCCTCTAACGGCACTTTATAACATTAACAATGGCGATATAAACTCAGCACAATTCGTTGAAATTAAAACAATGCTTCTCAATGAACTTGTTCTAGTTGCTAAAGCGGAGCAATATAATTTTAACACCACTGAACTGTTAACATTAGTTAATCAAGTTGCTACAACAACAGCAAAAAACTGTTCATCTATGCGCGCCGATATTTTAGCTCGAAGAACAACCGAAATAGATTATATTAATGGTTATATTCACCGTTTAGGGTTAAAACATGATATCGCCACCCAAAAAAATACGCAGCTATGGCAACAAATTAAACAGCTAGAAGCAAACTAGACAAGCTTAAAAAATAAACTTGTTGTATATTAGTTTTATAATAAATAAAACGAGCAAAATACCATCATGAAAAACATTATTTTTACGATACTTTTATTATTATTAGACTTTTTCACAACGAATTATGCTCACGCGAAAAGCACCTTATATTACAATATCAATGGTTATACCTTAAATGAAAAAGGCACGTTAATTCAGTTTAACGCAATACAATTTAACAAAGATAAAATAGAACGAATTTTTAAAACCGATAAGCAACTACCTAACAACAAAAAACTCATCAAAATTAATGGACACGGAAAAACCATGCTACCAGGGCTTATTGATGCCCATGGGCATGTACTTTCTTATGGATTAAGTTTATTACAAGTTGATTTAACCGCAACGACTAGCGAACAAGCAGCCGTTAAACGAGCACTAAAATTTAGTCGTGAAAATCCACTACGAGCAAATGATTGGTTGTTAGGTCGAGGATGGAACCAAGTGTTATGGCAGGGTAAACATTTTCCACAAGCAATCAACTTAGATGAGTATTTTAAAAATACACCAATATGGTTTAAGCGTATAGATGGTCATGCAGGTTGGGCAAATACTAAAGCGATGGCTTTAGCCGGCGTATCCAACCAAACACTTACACCTGCGGGAGGGGAAATAATAAAAGATAAAAATGGTGATCCAACTGGCGTTTTTGTTGATAATGCCATGGCATTGATCACTGATAAAATTCCTCCTTTATCACAACAGCAAATACAATTTGCGCTAGTAAAAGCGATGAAATCACTCGCTAGTGTCGGTTTAACCTCAGTACATGATGCAGGTATTAGTAATGATAATATTAAGGCCTATAAAAGTTTAGTTGCCGCACATAATATGCCGATCAGAATTGATGCAATGATCGATATTAACGACAAGCATATTAAAGAGTTACTCAAACAAGGATATTTTCGTTCTAAAGACGATAAGTTTATTATTAATAGTGTAAAAATATCGGCTGATGGTGCATTAGGTAGTCGTGGCGCAGCCTTAATAAAAGACTATTCTGATCAACATGGCAACAAAGGCTTATTACTCTATACCCCCGAAAAACTCGATCTTTTAATAAAAACGGTATTAGATGCTGGCTTTCAAGTAAATACTCACGCCATTGGTGATAGAGCTAATAAAATCATCTTAGATCTTTACGAAAAACACATTACCGATGTTCACAAAAAAGCACTTCGCAACCGCATTGAACATGCGCAAGTATTACGCCTAGAAGATATTCCGCGTTTTGCCAAACTTGGGGTTATTGCTTCAATGCAAGCAACCCACGCGACTAGTGATAAAAATATGGCACAAGACCGACTTGGCAAAAAACGCATACTTGGTGCTTATGCTTGGCATAAACTTTTAGCCAGTGGTGCAGTTATTGCGGGTGGATCAGACTTCCCAATAGAATCACCTAACCCTTTTTATGGTTTACACGCTGCTGTAACACGCCAAGACAAACAAAATACTCCTCAAAATGGTTGGTTTGCAGAAGAAGACATGACACTAGCACAAGCATTTAAAAGTTTTACTATTGATGCCGCTTATGCGGGTCATCAAGAAAAAATTATTGGCTCTTTAGAAGAAGGCAAAAAAGCGGATTTTATCTTAATAGATCAAGATGTTTTTTCGATAAATGCCAAAGAGATATGGAAAACCCAAGTACTAGAGACTTGGGTTAGTGGTAAAAAAGTGGTTATTGATTAAATTTTAACAGGGAGAAAGCTCACTATTTAAATTGTTTATGCTCGTAAGTACTAGCTTGCACCGACAGGTTATTTTTGTTGCGCCTCGCTACGCTCGGGACAACCTACAAGCGTAGTCCTAAAAACTAACAATTAGGAATTAAGGACGATAAACCTTAACGTTTTTATAGCCATTATCTAATAAATACAATGCTTGTAATTTACTCATAACACCATGGTCACAATACAATAAATAGTCTTTATCTTGTGGTAAGTCACCAAACTGCGTAGCTAATTTATAAAAAGGCATATGCTTTACTTCAACGCTTTCATTTGCGCTCGTTAATACAAGAGGTTTGTCTTCTGCTTCTTCTGGGCTACGAATATCAATAACCACCGCATTAGCTGGAATTTGTTCTACTAAATCAACAGAATTAACTTCAGCATCAGTTTCTTTACCAATATCGCGAATATCAAAAATGCGAGTTTCTTCAATTACTTTATCTAAAATGGAAAAATCAAAGTTATCTTCTTCTGCTTCAATTTTTGACAATACCGCTTTTACCGTCGGTTTTTTCGAAATAACACCGCAATATTCAGGAATAGTTTTAGCAAAATCCTCAGTACCAATTTTACGCGAAATATCAATAATATCTTGCTTATCATAGGCGACTAATGGGCGTAAAATCAGTGTTTCGGTAACGCGGTCAATAACGTTTAGATTGGTTAGCGTTTGACTTGAAACTTGCCCTAACGCTTCCCCTGTAACTAATGATTGAATACCAAATTTCTCAGCAATATTAGCGGCGGCACGCATCATCATACGTTTTAACACCACTCCCATTTGACCATTTTCTATATTTTCTAAAATTTCAGCTATTACAGGTTCAAAATCAACCGCAAAAAATTTAATACGATGTGAAGCACCATATTTATTCCATAAATAATAGCTCACTTGCTTTACGCCAACCTCATGAGCTGAACCGCCCAAGTTGAAGAAACAAAAATGAGTGCGCGAACCTTTACGGATCATTTGGTAACTAGCGACTCCAGAATCAAAACCACCCGACATTAGCGATAAAACATCTTCTTGCGTGGCAATAGGAAAACCGCCTAAACCTTTATGTAACTCGGTTACAATATAGAGTTGATCTTGTTTTATTTCTAAACGAATAGTGACGTCTGGTTTCGTTAATTTTACTTTTGCGCTTTCAACATTTTGATTTAAGCCCCCCCCTACATATTGCTCAACTTTAAGTGAATTAAAATCGTGATCACCATTACGTTTCACGCGAACACAAAAGGTTTTGTTTTCAATTGTTTTAGCATGAACCGCTAATGTTTTTTCAAAAATATCATGGACATCAGTAAAAGGCATTTGCTGCACTTCAATAAAATTAGCCACACCTGGAATACATTTAAGTGTATCAATTAAGACAAGACGATTCTTAGCATCATCATTTTTGCAATTTACTTCTAAGTGATCCCAATGTCCGCGAGTAGTGACTTGCTCGTCAACACGGCGTAAAACGTTTTTAACATTCGACTCTAAAATTTTAGTAAAACGTTTACGCACAGGGCGGGATTTTATAGCAATTTCAGCTTGTAGTTTGACGATAAATTTCATCGTTGATAATACTCAATGTTAGCGGTAAAAAGTTAATGGCGCGCATTATACACTAACTGAATTCTAGAACCTAGGACCTAGAAACCTAGAAACCTAGAATCCAGAACCTAGGAACTAGAGTCCTAATTACTATTCTAAAACAGAAACCGCTTCCGACTCTTTGGCTTTACCTTGATTAATCGCAATTTCAACGCGACGATTACGACGACGATTTAGCGCATTTGTATTAGGTACTAATGGACGAGTATCCGCATGCCCCACCACCAATAACCTTGTGGGGTCAAAGCCTGGCACTTTAATTAACTCTTGCGCAATTGCCACAGCACGTTCAGCTGATAATTGCCAATTTGAATTATATAGCTCGGTATGAATTTCACGATCATCGGTATTACCTGAAATCATCACTTCACCCGGAATATTGTTTAACAACTTACCGATGTCTTTAATAATAGGTTTGAATTTAGGTTGCAAAAATGCCGATCCAGATGGAAATGAACCATTTTCACGAATGCGAATTATTATTTGCTGACCTAATGACTCTAACTCAACCGCACCATCTTGAATTTGTTTTTCAAGCTGTTGGGCTATTTTTTTCACCAGCTCATTCATTTGATCTTGTTGCGCTTGTTCCACCGCCTGTTGGGCTTGTTCTAAAGATTGTGCGCTACTGCTACTATCATCGGTACTTTGTGATTGACCACCACGTTCATCACCTCGTTGTTCTTGTCGTCCACCCGCATCCGCTTCTTCTCCTGCTTGAAAATTTAACATTTGTTGGGTCATTTCATGAGTTTGCTGCTGAATAAGCTCAATGGGCGTTGGTTCAGGCTTACCCGGACGAAATTCTTGCGCAATAATACTGGTGCCTTTAGGAATATCTTTTACTTCTATTTTATTTTGCACACCAAAAGCAAATTTCATTGATCCTGCTATTTGTTTAAATTTTAAAACATCCATTTCAGAAAAAGACAGTAATAGTACAAAAAAGCACATTAATAACGACATTAAATCAGCAAAGGTACCCATCCACGCAGGCAGCCCTGGTGGTGGGCATTTGCATTCAGCTTCATCGGCCATAATTTAGTCTCACTATTCTTCGTCTGTTGTATTAACTGCGCGCTTGCCTTCAGCTAAATAATTTTTTAATAAGCCTTCAATAACGCGTGGGTTTTGTCCATCTTGAATACCTAACACGGCATCTAAAATGAGTTCTTGATTCATTTTTTCTTCTGCCATTCTTAACTTTAATTTAGACGCTATTGGAATAGCGATAACGTTGGCTAAAAAAGCACCATACAAGGTTGTTAATAAAGCCACCGCCATCGCAGGACCAATAGATTTAGGATCATCCATATTTGACAACATCGCCACCAAACCAATTAAGGTGCCAATCATGCCCATAGCCGGCGCAACATCAGCCAGTGCCATCATCATGTCTGAACCTGTTTCATGACGTTCTGTGGTTAAAGCAATGTCTTTTTGCAAGGTGCCACGAACCACGTCAGCATCATGCCCATCAACAAGCATATCAACACCTTTTTGCATAAAAGCATTAGTGATTTCAGCTTCTTCTAGTGCTAAAAACCCTCCTTTACGTGCCGCATCAGCCATTTCAACTGCTTTTTCAATTAACTCTTCTGGCTTTTCAAGCTTAAACATAAAAGCTTTGCCAATAATTTTGCCTATACCAAAAAATTGCCCCATATTATAGTTAGACAATACTACAAAAACAGAACCACCAACGACAATCAATACCGACTGTGCATCAATAAACATGCCAAAATCACCTGCTAATAACATAGCCATGACCAGTAAACCTATTGCGCCTAATATGCCAACAACCGTTGCTAAATCCACAAAAACCTCCAATTAACTTTTTGTTGATAAAAATTTAATGCCATTAAACTTCTTCTAATGAAAATTAGAAATAAAAATTTCTGATAAAAACACTAATAAAAAGAGTTCGCTTCGATAATAACCTATCAATCAAGATGATGCGACTAATAACAATGCCATTCAGTTATTCATCGGCAATTTCAGTATAGACTTGAATTTAGTGCAATTCTATTTAATTTATCTTCTGTTTAATCGTCATTAAATACGCAAACTTATGATTAAATATTATTGACATAAACCCGATAAAATTAAAAATATTAGCTTTGCCTTACTAATATTATTGACCACTACGCTTTGCTGATGTACCTTTGCGACAATGATAATTATTGGTTAACTTCTCATGTCCGCTAAAGCCACTGCAAGCAAAAAATCATCACTCTCGTTTGAACAATCATTAGCTGAATTAGAAACTATTGTACAAAACTTAGAACAAGGTGAATTAAGTTTAGATGAATCGATGCGCCTATTTGAACGCGGCTTGTCCTTAAGTAAATTAAGCCAAGAAAAACTACAACAAGCAGAACAAAAAGTAAAAATTTTATTAGACGATAATCAGCAGCAACTCACTGATTTTGCGCTTAATGACCTATCATTGTCGGAGTGATTTTATTTTGCTTAAATTGCATAACTTAGCTGAACATCAACAGCGCATTAATCACTTTTTAGCTGAGCAAGTAAGTACCCTTGCCAATAAAAACATCATTCATGACGAAAAACTATTGGCAGCAATGAACTATGGATTATTAATTGGCGGCAAACGTATGCGCCCTTATTTAGTTTATATTACCGGTGAAACATTAGGTATTGCAGAAAACACGCTTGATACCATTGCGGGCGCGTTAGAATGTATTCATGCTTATTCACTATTACATGATGACTTACCCGCCATGGACGATGATGATTTGCGCCGTGGTAATCCCACTTGTCATATAGAATATGATGAAGCAACCGCTATTTTGGCGGGAGATAGTTTGCAAACACTCGCTTTTGATATTTTAGCAAATCACCCCATGGATAATGTATCAGCAAATATCCGTATTAAGCTAATACAACAACTTGCCAATGCCAGTGGATATCAAGGCATGTGTGGCGGTCAAGCATTAGATTTATCAGCAACAAATAAAGACATTACTTTAGATCAACTAGAAGCGTTGCACCAACAAAAAACAGGGGCATTACTTAAAGCTTGCGTGTTAATGGTGGCACAATGCCATGAAAAAATAACACCGCTTGATATTAAGAATCTCACCATTTTTGCCCAACATGTTGGTTTAGCCTATCAAGTTAGAGATGATATTATAGACATTACTTCAAGCGAAAAAGAGCTTGGAAAACCTGCAGGTTCTGATCTTGCTGCCAATAAAAGTACCTACCCTGCACTACTAGGTTTACAAGGTGCGCAGCAAAAAGCTGAGCAGTTATATCAACAAGCACTACAAGCTTTAGGCAATTTGCCTTACAATACACAAAAACTAGCTGATTTTGCCACTTTTATTATTAATAGAAAGAATTAATCAAAATAATTAATATGAAGATCTAACGAGGCTAAACATTAAACCATTTTAACTCAAAATAAACCGAAAACTATATGACCATTAACCTTGCTGATTATCCGTTGTTATCTCACCTTGATCTCCCTGAAAACTTACGGGAATTACAGCAAAATCAATTGCTGCAAGTCAGTAATGAATTGCGTAGCTATTTACTTAATTCAGTCAGTAAAAGCAGTGGTCATTTTGCCTCTGGCTTAGGTACGATTGAATTAACCGTTGCCTTACACTATGTTTATCAAACACCCTTTGACAAACTTATTTGGGATGTAGGTCATCAAGCTTACCCTCATAAAATATTAACGGGTCGTCGCGATCAAATGCACACTATTCGTCAAAAAGATGGCTTGCATCCTTTTCCGTGGCGTGAAGAAAGTGAGTTTGATACCCTAAGCGTTGGTCATTCAAGCACCTCTATTTCAGCCGCACTCGGCTTAGCCGTTGCCGCTAAAAAAGAAGGACAAAACCGTAAAGTAGTAGCCGTTATTGGTGATGGCGCCATGACCGCAGGTATGGCATTTGAAGCACTAAACCATGCGGGTGATATTGGTAGAGACATGTTGGTTATTTTAAATGATAACGAAATGTCAATTTCTGAAAATGTTGGTGCACTCAATAACCATTTAGCTAAATTATTGTCTGGTAGTTTATATACTGGGTTGCGCGAAGGTAGTAAGCGCATACTTAAAGGTATTCCTCCCATTAGAGAACTCGCGAGCAAAGCCGAAGAACATTTAAAAGGTATGGTAGTTCCGAGTACTTTTTTTGAAGAATTAGGCTTTAACTATATTGGTCCTATTGATGGTCACGATGTTAATGGTTTAGTAGACACCATTCGTAATATGCGTAATTTAAAAGGCCCACAGTTATTACATATTGCCACAAAGAAAGGTAAAGGCTATCAAGCTGCCGAAAATGATCCAATAAAATACCATGCAGTGCCAAAATTTGATCCCTCACAAACTAATTTACCTAAATCAGCCCCAAGCTTACCGACTTATTCTCAAATTTTTGGCGACTGGCTTTGTAAAACAGCCGCAATTGATGAAAAATTAATGGCGATAACCCCTGCTATGCGAGAAGGCTCTGGCATGGTTGAGTTTAGTCAGCGTTTTCCAGAGCAATATTTTGATGTTGCCATTGCCGAACAGCATGCAGTGACTTATGCCGCAGGTTTAGCTATTGGCGGTTTTAAACCCGTTGTAGCAATTTATTCAAGCTTTTTACAGCGCGGTTATGATCAATTAATTCATGATGTGGCTATTCAAAATCTACCCATATTGTTTGCTATTGACCGCGCTGGCGTAGTAGGTGCTGACGGCTCGACTCATCAAGGCACATTTGACTTAAGCTTTTTACGCTGTATTCCTAATTTAGTGATCATGGCACCGAGCGATGAACGCGAATGTCAGTTGATGCTTAATACCGGTTTTGCCTTAAATCAACCTGTTGCCGTTCGTTATCCTCGGGGTAATGGTACTGGTGCAGAGTTACCTGAAATTTCTGCAAGCTATATTGAAACCATTACGTTAGGTAAAGGCGTCATAAAACAGCAAGGTAAAAAAATAGCGTTATTATGCTTTGGTACGTTATTGGGGGAAGCCAAAAAAGCGGCAACAGCATTAAATGCGACCTTAGTCGACATGCGCTTTGTTAAACCGCTTGATAAACAATTAATTAGTGAATTAGCACAAACACACACAAGCCTAATAACCATTGAAGATAATGTTATTGCTGGCGGCGCAGGCTCTGCAATAAATGAATATTTAATTCACGAAAAATTATTGGGACAAAATCTACAAGTATTAAATATAGGTTTACCTGATGTTTTTATTAAACATGGTACACAACAAGAAATGCATCATGAATTAGGCTTAGATTGTGAAGGCATAGTAGAAAATATTAATGCGTTTTTAAATAAAAAACCTATAGAGAATTAAACAAATGCTGAGAAAAACAGATAAAAAAAATCACTTAATTTTATTACTTTTATCTGCCTTATTAGGTCTAACATTTTCTTTAACGTCATTAGCGGCTAACAAGTCGGTAGTTTCTAAAACCTTACCCGTATGGCACAATAGTCAACTACCTAAACAAAGCTCGTTACGTGGTAGCGCCATTATGGGTAATTCACTGTGGGTAAGCGGCACAAATAATACTGTGTTTGTTAGCCAAGACGGTGGCAAAACATGGCAAGATAAATCGCCCCAACTTCCCTTAGCAATAACCCTTAATACTGATTATAGAGACATCGCTTTATTCAATAATAACACCGCTATTATAATGGGCGTTGGCAGTGCTGAAAAATCAGTACTATTTAAAACGATTGATGGTGGTGATACTTGGCAATTACTCTATCAAAATACAGACAAGCAAGGCTTTTTTGACTCAATAGCCTTTTGGAATGAACAACAAGGCTTATTACTTGGCGATCCTGTTGAGGGTTATTATGTGATCAAAAAAACTCTCGATGGTGGTAAAACTTGGCAGCGTGTTGCAAAAACTAGCTTACCGAAAAAACTCAAAAACGAAGGGGCTTTTGCTGCCAGTGGTAACACTTTAATTGTTGGTAAAAACTTTATTATTGGCAAAGAGAAGCAAGCATGGATCACTACTGGTGGATTATCAGCTTCAATTTATATTAGTAAAGATGCAGGTAAAAGCTGGCAACGCCAGGCCATCCCTTTATATAAAAACACCACAACGGCAGGCGGTTATGCATTAGCCTTAAACAATTCAGACGCTAACGGACAGCAAATTTTCGCCCTTGGCGGTGATTATAAACAACGCGAAAAATCTTATCCAAATATCACTATTTATGCTGATAAACATTGGCTTAAGAGTAAAAGTGGTCAACATGGCTTACGAACTGCGATGAGTTGTCTGCAAAACATTTGTATTGCCACAGGAAAAACCAGTAGTGATATATCTTTTGATGATGGTATTACTTGGCAAATATTACCTAATGTCAATAAACCTAATAGCAACAAACCGAATAACGAACAAGGGTTTTATACCTTAGCAGCAGACAATAGTTTGTTTTTAGCTGCGGGCGAAAAAGGCAAAGTCGCTATTTTAAAAATATTTAAAACTAATATGTAATACTAATAGTTCAAACTAATTAACAGCGCAGTATGCGCAGCAAAATTTTGGCACATACTGCAAACACACTTTAAATTTAACTGGCTGAGTTAAACATACTAACTTCAGTATTAATTTGCTCTTTCACTATTTCTAAAGCAAGAAAGCGTTGATTATAAGCCGCTAATTTTGGCCAGCGATCCGCATTAATAGCAAAATCCGCATGGAGTAAATTAATTAAATTTGCACCAACACTCAAGTCTGCAATAGATAAAGAATCGCCTATCAAATAGTTATTTTCGCTTAATTTACCTTCAATAAAATCAAGTACGGCAGGGATCAAATTATCGACTAAATCTGTTACCCGTGTTTGATCAACCTCATGACCAAAAAACTTAGGGCCTATAATACGTTGAAAATATAATGCCCCTGTTGTTTCCATCATTTTAGTATCAGCATATTCTTCGAACCATAAAGCAAGTGCATAGTGTTCAGCATTCTCAGGATAAAGAGCATTACTTGACGATACACGTTCAATATAAGCAATGATCACTGACGAGTCAGAAAAACCTACACCATTATCTGTTTTGTAGGCAGGCACTTTTCCTAATGGGCTAATTTGACGAAATTCAGTATCTTCGCTACTCGGTAAGGTATGTACAAACTCATAACTCATTGCTTTATATGCATGCGCTAGCATTACTTTACGTACAAAAGGTGATGGTGCTACGCCATAAATGGTACTCATATTAATTTCCTCTTTTGATTTAAAATAAACCAATCGGTCTATTTCTGGTTAAATAAAAGCAACTGACTAATAGCTGCTATAAATTACTGTAATTTTGTAAATTTATACGGGTAAAATTATTTCTTTAATAAAACTAAACCAATTATCTAACGGCTCTGCTGATTGCATTGACTTCATTCGTAATACTGCTCCTTCCCAGCTATCCACAATAAAACTGGCACAAGATTTTGTTGCTAGGTTTTGTTTAAATTCACCACTTGCTATACCTTGCATTAGTATTTTATTAAAAAATGCAGTCATCCCCGTAAAGGCTGAATTTACTTTTAGCGCAAACTCAGGTGAAATATCTGACATTTCTTGACTCAAATTACCAATAGGGCAACCGCATTGAAAACCCATTTTTTCAAACGCCTGCCGAAAATGCAGGTAAAACGCTTGTAACTTTTCTAATGCAGTTAAACTATTATTTGCTAATAATTGCATAGCTGTTTTACGAAAAAAACCTGTAAAATAATCTATAACCGCTAAACCAAAGACATTTTTATCGGTAAAATGAAAATAAAAAGAACCTTTAGTCACTTTTGCTTCTTTAAGTATTTGCTGCAAACCTGTGTTATTGAAACCTTGCTGATGAATAAGCTTTGCACCCACTTCAATGATGTGTAGGCGTGTTAACTCACCTTTAGAGCTTGCTTGTTTCATTATTAATAACTCTTCATTTACGGTTTAGCTTTCAACGCCTAACTTCAATACAATGCAATGTAATTCGTATTCTGACACCTCTCAAATAATAGACCGAACGGTTTATTATTTCAACAGATAAATTCAGCTAAACGTTAATAATATAAAAGCAATTATTCATCACATTGATATTGTGGCTTTTTACGTAATGAAAAAGCAAAAATAATTCCGTACAACGCCGTAAAAAATATGCTCGGCGCTATAGTTAACAGTATATTAGGCGTGTTATTTAAATAATTAATGCCATAAACAATCATTGATTGCATTAATAGTGGCGGCATTATCGCTAAAAACGGATGCTTATGACACTTCATTTTTTCAATAGTAAAAGATAATAAAGAACTAAAGGTTAGCGTCATAAACGCGCTATAACTTCCCTGCACTAACGCACCGCGAAGTAATAGAAACGGTTCATCTAACGCATTATGATTAGCAAACCACGACCAAGAGAAATAAAAAACAAAGCTGACAACAACAGCGAAAAAAGTTTGTAATTTGGTAGCGTGTAAATTTAGCAAGTTTAGCTCTCTATAACTATCTATAATAAACAACAGTTTTTATTATAGATGAAAATAAAATTTTGATATTTATACCAAGTGGATTAATACTTAACAAAATACAACACTGCAATAAAGCCTACTATCGACAGCTAGATTCAATAATATTTTGCTGCTTTTCAATCTCTTTTGGAACTTTATGTGTTTGTGCAACAGCTAAATCTATTTTAGCGGCTTCACATTTATCTAATAATTCTTTAGTTAATAAATAGCCTTGATCTTTTTGATATTGCATAGCACCTTCAACGCCACTGTATTGATCACGATTTTCTGGCGTGCGATCTTTTTGGTAATGTTCAGAGCTACAGCCGCTTAGTAAGATGATAACTGAGAATGTAATAACAGAAATTAAATTTAAATGTTTCAACAAAATGGTTCCTTTGGGGTTTAACGAATAGGGGTTCTAATAAATAAATTTTTAATGACTAAATACAGCAACTAAAAACTGTATTTTATCATAGTTTAAATAGGCAACTTTACAACTGTCCATTTAACACAAATTTTACAATAGCTTGCTGACGATTAGAACTATTCGTTTTATTTATACAATTAGCTAAATGAAAATCAACAGTACGTTGACTAATTGATAATATCTGGCTAATTTCCCATGATGTTTTGCCGTCAGCCGCCCATTTAATACACTCTAATTCTCTTGCCGTGATATCAAACTGATTTTTAGTGATTAAATTTTTATATTTTGTATAAATAAAACTAGATAGCAATAAATGTTATTTTAATTATTTGAGACATAATAATTCCTTAATATTATTTTTATGATTTTATTTATGTTGACGACAACAGAGATAATGCAAACATACCTCTTCTAACACCATAACCTAGAGATAATTAATTGATAATTTGATAGGGAGGTAATTAAGTTATAAAAAAGTTACCGTTATTTGGTAAATGACACTTGTACAATTTCGCCAGTAGCTCTTGTTCTTTGCGAATATATTAACGAACTTCCCTCTGAATTAATTGAAAAATCAGCACGAACCTTATTATAATCAAATATTTTAGTTTCAACAATTGGGAGAGTAACATCTAATAAATTCAATTGATGAAAAGTAACATTAACCAAGTCGTGTGAACTCCAATATATGTAAGGCTCAACAACATACCAACAGGTATCAGGCTCATCTGACAATTGGTAATTAAGTTTTATACTTTTTTTAGTTTTATTATTAAAAAAATACATTTCACCTTTATCATCCGCAATAACGAAATCATTGAAATAAGGACGAATATAACGGAATTTTTTTAATAATAATGAATAGGTTTTCTCTTTCATGTCATAGCGCTTTATTTTCCAACCTTGATAATCTCGCACCGAAAATAAAATACTCTCTTCATTATGTGAAAAAGTGGCATCACCAACAAAGTCATCACCTGATGTTAAATATTCTAAGTGGTTACTTAACATATCAAATACAGCAACTTGACTATTGATATTAACTAATACTTTATTTCCTTTAGCTGCAATTATATTAATAGGATATTTAGTGGTTATAAGTGGAATGACTGCATTATCCACAACATTTAATTTAGCTAAAATAGTATTACTATTTTTATAAACTACGGCTAATTTATAGGTCTTATTAGTAAAATAATTTAAATCAGAAATATTATTATTTATATTAAATACTTGATTGGTTGACCAATAATTAAAAGGTAATTTTTTTTCTAAAAACAATTTGGGTATTGCTTGGCTTTGTATCGCTAAAAATTGCGTTTTATTAATTATAGAAAAATTTTCCAAATAAGGATTTTTATCCGCAATGAGTGCTTTACTATTCTTTTTAATATTAAATTTAATAATCTTATTATCATCAATAAATAAAACACGTTTATTATCTAGCCATTTTACATCATAAATTCCAACATTCTGCTGATATCTAAACTCAATATTATTAGTTTTCATATTAATGATTCTAAAACTATTCTTCTTGCTAAATTTTTCTCTTTGTAACACTAACATGTGCTCACCGTTTGGTGATAATTCACCAGAGACATCTAAAGTGCTTGCTTGGCTGCTTGAAGTAAATTGAATTATTTGTTGTGTTTTAAAGTTATATTGATAAATAAACCCTGGTGATTCTGATGACTTTAGAGCTGAAAAATAAATTATATTTTTATCATTTGAAATAAAAACATCAGCAATAAGATAAAAACCATCTACTATAGTTAATGTTTTATAATTTTTATTTGTTATATCTATTTGCTTAATACTTGAATTGCCTTTTTTTAAATCAGCATATAACAGAAAATGCTTATCAGAAGAAAATACCAAACCAACAGGTAAATGAGTTTTTTTCGTTATAGGTTCAAATCCTTGCTTATCTGACTTCTTTAAATAAATTTGATTACCCGTATATTCATCAATCTCACCAGAAAAAGCCAGATATTGTTTATCTAGTGACTGAGCAATCGCAAGTTTATTTCCAGGTAATGATTTTATTTTTTCAATAAGCAATTTTTTAGGTTTAATAGTAACGTTTTGATAATAAATTACAGTGCTAATAAAAAGTATTATTAATACTGATATCATTGCAAATATTCTTTTCTTTTTAGTAACAATATTTATTTGGGGGTTAAGTTGATTTCGATGCTTAGCTTGCTGCTGTTCGTTTGCTGTGTTATCAATTAGATTATTGTTTTGTTGATTATTACTCTCACTTTGTTTAGTTTGCACCTTACAAATTAATTTATAACCTTTTTTAGGTAACGACTTTATATAATTCGGGTTTTTGTGATCATCACCAAACAGTATGCGCAACTTACTAACAATACGACGCACCGCAGTATCAGAAACAATACGCCCTTGCCATAAATTGTCATGCAACTCCTGCATTGAAATATAATGTTCATTATTATCAATAAAATACAACAGCACTTTTAATACTTTAGGTTCTAATACAATTACTCGCCCATCTTTACTTAAACTCATTTCTTCTATATCTAAATAGAAGTTCCCTAATTTAATCACTTAAAAGCTATCCATAAAAATTGTCATCCTAAAACCTAAAACACAAAACACAAAACACAAATATTTAACAAATCAATACTAGCTGAAGTAAGATATTATTACCAGTAAATTATTGATAACAATACTAGTTATTCTTTAGTCACACAAAAGTCACACCAATATTATTGTGTTATTTTGTCGATAATTTTACATTAAATGTTAAAAAATAGCCTTATTAAAAGTACTAGAGCAAAACACGAGCAAAGAAGGGAATATGAGTACGCAACCAAAAGCAAAAAAAATAACCATTTCTAAAAAAAAATCCATCTTAATATATCAAAGCTTACTAGGCGCATCACTACTAATGCTAATTTCTGGCTGGCGCTTAGGTTACAGTGACGATGCCGAAGCGGTAGCGCGCGAAAGCGTTACCATTAGTAAAGTGGAAACAGGTGAGTTTTCACTTAAAGTTGAAGGCTACGGTTCATTACAATCTATCAATAAACGCTTACTTACTGCTACTAGCAATGCCATTGTTGATGACATAAAGCTAAAAGCGGGTGCAGTGGTTAATGCCGACACGGTAATTTTAACGCTTAAAAACCCACAACTCACCGCTAAGTTACGCCAAGCCTTAGCTAAACTAAAAAATGCTAAAACGAATAAACGTCAAATTAGTTTGCAGCAACAACGCGAAATGCTCAATAACGAATCAACCGTATATGAACTTGAATCAGAAAGCGAAATTGCCATGCTGCAAGTCGATGCTGAACGTACCTTAGCAAAATCGGGCATAGTGTCTGGCATTAGTGCGAAAAAGAATGAATTAAAAGCCAAGCAATTACAAAAGCGTGTATTGCTCGAAAAATCAAAGCTCGCCAAACTTACCGTCATGCAACAAGAAGCCTTAGCTATTCAAGATGATTTAATTGCGCAAGCGCAAGAAGAGTTTGATGTCACTAAAAAAATGGTTGAACAGCTTTCAGTTAAAGCAGGCATTAATGGTGTAATTCAACGTTTATCATTAAATTTAGGGCAAAGTGTTAGCGCAGGAACAGAACTTGCCTTAGTGGGTAGTTTATCGCCGTTAGTGGCCGAAATAAAAGTACCACAATTACAAGCACATTTAGTCACCGTCAATATGAAAGCACAAATAAGTACGGTGAATGGACAAATAACGGGGCAAGTCGTGCGCGTAGATCCTGTTGTCGTTGATGGCGCGGTACAAGTTGATATTGAATTAAGCCAAAACGAAGACCAAGGTGAAAACCAAAGTGAAAACCAAAGTGAAAACCAAAGTGAAAACCAAAGTGAAAAGAGCCTTGAAGGAGTAAAGCCGATGCAGTTAGTTGACGCCACCATTTTTGCACAAGTACAACAAAACGTTAATTACATAAAAACACCAACGGGTGTAAATGAAGACAGCACGGTAAAACTATTCAAACTCACCGAAGATAATCGCGCCATGCTCGTTGAAGTTAAATTTGGCAAAGCCTCAGGACAAATCATTCAAGTGTTATCAGGCTTAAAAGCGGGCGATAAGGTGATCACCTCGAAAATGGAATTACCCGATAAAACCACAAAAGTGAAGTTGAGTAGCTAGATACTTTACTCACATAAATACACTCACATAAAGACAAAATCTGTTGTGCCTCGCTACGCTCGTGACAACCTACACAGTCAAAGTTAATTCAAGGAAATAAGATGAACACCGAAATATTAAAAATAAAAAATTTAACCAAGTCATTCAATTCAGGTGATCAAAACACCCAAGTATTAAAAAACATTAGTCTTTCAGTGTTCGATGGTGAGTTTATTGCCATATCTGGCCCTTCTGGCTGCGGAAAATCAACACTATTAAACATCATGGGCTTGTTAGATACACCCGATAATGGTGATTATTTTATCGATGGCTTACAAGTTGCCAATATGGACAGTGCCCAACGAGCGCAAATTCGCGGTAATCGTATTGGTTTTGTTTTTCAGTCATTTAATTTAATTGATGAATATACCGTATTAGAAAATATTGCCCTACCACTCAAATATCGTGGCGATAGTTTAGAGCAACGCAATACCCGTGCGCTCGACTGTTTAGACAAAGTCGGTTTAAGCAATAAAGCCCAATTATTTCCTAATCAACTTTCGGGTGGTCAACAGCAACGTATTTCTATCGCTCGCGCTTTAGCGGGTGATTCAGGCATTATGTTGGTTGACGAACCCACAGGTAATTTAGATTCAAAAAATGGTGATGCCGTCATGGCGTTATTACAAGATCTTAATCAGCAAGGCACCACCATAGTGTTGGTTACTCATGATCCCCGTTATGCGGCGTTGGCAAATCGCACGATTAATCTTCGTGATGGTGAGATTATTGATGAAGATATTGGTGATGAAGAAATTAATGATAGTAAAATTATTGATAAAAACATGAACAAAAGCGCAGAACAAGCCGAGGTTGCCTAAATGTTATTGCAAGCAATGATGCGCACCTTTAAGCGGGCTAAACAATATTATTTAACCACCATTTTTACGCTAGCCATTACGCTAGCTATGGTGCTGAGTGTCTTTAGCCTAGTTAATTTAGTGTTTTTTTCGCCACTGCCTTACCAAAATAGTAATAATTTGTATCTAGTAGAAGGGAAGATAAAATCGTCTAGTTTTGCCGGTGTTGGCACCAATTTACAAGTGCTTAAATATATCAAAGAAAATAACACCGTTTTTAGTGATTTCGCCACTTACCATAAATGGTCGGCTTATAAACTCTATGATCAAATAAAACGTCCTGAAATTCAGGTGTTACTTGCCTCCAACAATTTATTTGAGGTGTTAGGCGTAAAAGCTGAATTAGGGCGACTATTTTCTAAAAAAGAAAAAAGGGGTAATAAACAACCTTCGGTCATTTTAAGCTATCGTACATGGCAAACAATTTATCACGGTGATAAAGCTATTGTAGGTAAAAAAATACAACTTAATCAACGCCGTTTTACGGTTATTGGCGTTACCCCTGATAATTTGGTACTACCACAATATGAAAATATTAATAACGCCATGTGGATCCCTATGGATATGGATGAGAACTTTAATTTTAAAGACGCTGGTCACTATTACATGGGCGCCTACAAAGGCATAGCACGCATAAAACAAAATATTTCATTAGCCCAAGCGAGCAAACAAGCTAATGTACTGGCAGCAAAAGCCGCAAAATTATATACACCAGAAATAGTAAAACAATTTACCGTAGGCATTACACTAAAATCATTTCGCGCTGCAATACAAGGTGACAGTGGTAACATAGTGTTAATGCTATTAGCTGGTGTTGTCTTGTTAATGGTTATTGCACTTATTAATTTATCAAGCATGCAACTAGCACGTGCAATCAGTAAAATAAAATCAGTGGCGATTAGTTTTGCCTTTGGTGCCAGTAACAAACAACTATTAATAGAATCTTTTATACATAATATTGTAGTAATTGGCTTTGCCGTGCTATTAGCGCTCATCTTAACTAACATCAGTTTTTCGGCTATCGCATTATTAGCCGATGGTAGCATTCAGCGACTCGATGCACTAACTTTAAGTTTTAATACTATTTTATTGTCCATTTTATTAGCCGTTGGTATCGCACTACTTTATTCATTAATAGAACTTAAAGTGGTTAAAGAAAAAAACTTAATTACCAGTTTACAAAGTAGCGGTAAAGGTGTTGGCAAACAAATGAGTTCAGGCGCCAGTCATTTATTGATTGGTTTACAAGTATTATTTTCGTTTGTCATTTTAATTGCTGCCAGTCATGTTGCTTGGCAAACACTCAGTGAAGCACTTAGAGATAATGGCTTAAATACCAATAATAAATGGTCGTTAACCTTAAATTATGCCAATATCAAAAAAGGTCAAGAGCGCAAAAACATCCATAAAAACCTTACCAATCAACTTAAACAATTATCATCAGTCGAAAGTGTCGCGCAAGTTTCAGAGCCTCGACTCCCTCTACACATCAATAATAGTGCCGTTTATGATGAAAACATTCATTATTTAAGTCAGATAAGAACCATAAACAGTACCACTAATTATTTTTCTGAGTTAAATTTAGCGGTTATAGGTAAAACTTTTGCAAAAGGTGATGGGCAATTAAAAGATTTTCCCGTGATGATCAACCAACGTTTAGCGAATTTTATTAGTGATGATCCACAACAAGTATTAGGACATAAAATTACTCGTGACAAAAAACATTTTCATACCATTATTGGTATTATTGCCAATACTTATGTGCCAGGCGCCATTAATTATGAACAATACGAAATGTACGTACCTAAACGCTACGATGGCAGTCGTCAATATTCATTTTTATTAACCGCCAGCGATAATAACCAACTAGAGCAACAAGTTCGCGCTTTGCTCAACAAAACAGATAGCCGTCTTGATATAGCGCGGTTAATTACTTTAACACAACAATTTGACAATAAACGTCAACGCCACTTAACCGCGGCATGGTTAGCTATTGTACTGGCGAGTGTGTCATTAGTGATGGTGATCATAGGCGTTAACGGTATTGTTAATTATATGGTACAAGTGCGACGCTATGATTTAGGCGTAAAACTGGCGATGGGTGCCGATAACTCTCGTTTACTAAAAGACAGTTTAGGTGAACTAATGCAGCCTATAGCAATGAGTTTATTCTTTGCTTTTTCTGCTTGTTTTTTAGCGCTAGGTTATAGCCGTAGCCAACCTGATTTAACAGTAACGGTGAATTGGTTAATTGTTAGTAGTATCGTTATTGGCTTTGCTGTTATTGCCTTATTAGCAAGTTATTTTCCCGTTAGAAGAATATTGAGAGGCGATCCGATCAAAGCGTTACGTAATGAATAGCAAACCATTGAATAAAATGTACCTATAAGTTAGTACAAATAGATATTTTTCAATAACAAACACAGGCTGTTTATTGTAAACAGTCTGTGCCAACATTTTTTTATAATTTAAGCTTATTCTGTATACAATTTCACTTTATTTTTTTATGATAATAAAAAAATAAAGGTTGTAATCATGAATTCAAATAAAATCCTATTACTTGTTATCACTTTACTCTATAGTTTTGCCTCTATTGCTCAATCAGTCATTATCACTCCAATAACCATAAAGAGTGTGCAACAACAATTTAAAGAACACACGCTTACCAGTGAACAATTAGTAAAATATTACTTAGCTCGCATAAACAAATATAATGATAATGGCATTAAACTCAATGCGGTTGTACAACTCAATAAAAACGCACTAAAACAGGCCAAAGAGCTAGATAATTATTATTTAAAACATGGACTAAAAGGTATATTGCATGGCATTCCTGTTTTACTTAAAGATAATATTGATACTATCGACGGTATGGCAAATACTGCGGGGTCTATTGCTCTACAACACAACTATCCAAAACAAGATTCATTTTTGGTAAAAAAATTAAAACAAGCTGGCGCTATTATTCTAGGTAAAACTAATTTAACTGAATGGGCAAATTTTCGTTCAACTCACGCTTCAAGCGGTTGGAGCGGACTTTATGGGCAAACCAAAAACCCTCATAATTTAACCACCAGCCCTTGTGGCTCTAGTGCTGGTTCAGGTGCAGCAATCGCTGCCAATTTAGCGCTATTAGCTATTGGGACTGAAACCGATGGCTCAATTACTTGTCCTGCAAGCATTAATGGTATTGTAGGTATAAAACCCACACTAGGAACAATAAGTAGACAAGGCATAATCCCAATTGCACACAGTCAAGACACTGCAGGTCCAATGACAAGAACAGTAACCGATGCTGTAATCATGTTAACGGCTATGGTGGCAGCAGATCCAAAAGATAAACAAGCAATTACCAGCAAGATAAATTATCAAAGCCACCTAAAAATTAATGGCTTACAAGGAAAGCGTATTGGCATAGTACGTAATCTTTCAGGATATTTACCGCAAGTTGATCAGCTTCTTGAACAAGCAATTATTGATCTTAAAAAGCAAGGGGCGGTAATTATTGATAATGCGAACATTGAAACGCTTGGCGATTGGGATGATGCCGAATACCAAGTATTGCTTTATGAGTTTAAAAACGATCTAAATGACTATTTAGCAACAACCGCCAAAGGTGTGCCTAAATCATTAGCTGAATTAATTCAATTTAATAAAGCACATAGCCAACAAGAAATGCCCTATTTTAACCAAGAAATTTTTGAATTAGCGCAACAAAAATCATCACTTAACGACAAACGTTATTTAACTGCACTACATAAGGCAAAAAGCTCTGCTCAAAAAGGCATTGATGATCTGCTTAAAAAGCATCATTTAGACTTGTTAATTGCTCCAACCGCGCAACCCGCTTGGAAAATTGATTGGGTAAGTGGTGATCATTACTTAGGCTCAGCGACATCGCCTGCTGCGGTATCAGGTTATCCTCACATTACCGTACCTATGGGAAGTATTCAGGATTTACCTGTTGGTTTATCATTTTTTGGCACAAAGCTAAGTGAAGATTTGTTAATTGAGGCTGCTTATAGTTACGAGCAAGCAACACAACGTATAATTACCCCTAGGTTATAACGATAATGGCCGCTTAAATAAAAGCAGTTAAAATATGAACACGTTAATATTAGTTATTATGGCGAATAATACCGCCGCCATAAAGTACTGTCGTTACTTTTAATCTAAGATCCTGACCTTTGTCAGGATGACGGAGGATGTGTCAAGGGAGGACCACCTCTATTATCATGCGCAACTTGTTTCAGTATCTTTTCGTCATATCAACCTTCGTCAATATGACGCTATTTATACCTAAAACCCAAAGACTATTCAGCCAAATATTCAACCACTTCTAAACCAAATCCAGACAATGAATGGTATTTAGTTTGTGAGCTTAATAAGCGCATTTTACCCACCCCTAAATTGGCGAGTATTTGTGAGCCCACACCAACATTACGTGAGCCAACATGACGTTTAACGTCTTTTACGGTTTCGCCCGCATCAACTTTGGCATATTTCTCAACTTGGGCAATTAACTCTAAGGGTGATTCATGCTTACCTAATAACACTAATACTCCGCCCTCTTCGCTAATGCGTTGCATAGCGTCAGCAATAGGCCAAGTTGCCACTGATTCACGTTGGCTATGCAATAAATCACGGAAGGTATTTTCTAAATGTACGCGCACTAAGGTTGGTTGTTCGGCATTAATTTCGCCTTTGGTTAGTGCAAAATGTGCTTGCCCATCAATAGTGTCTTTAAATATAGTTAAGTCAAAATCACCAAAAGCGGTGGGTAATTTACACTGTGACACTCGTTCTATGGTAGTTTCGTTAGCATTACGATATTCAATTAAATCAGCAATAGTGCCCATTTTTAAACCATGCTTTTGTGCAATAATTTCTAAATCTGGGCGACGCGCCATAGTACCGTCTTCATTCAAAATTTCAACAATCGCTGCGGCGGGTTCAAGCCCTGCTAAACGCGCTAAATCAACACCCGCTTCGGTATGACCTGCTCGGTTCAAGACACCACCATCTTTTGCCATTAACGGAAAAATATGTCCCGGTTGCACAATGGAAATATCATCAGCATTTTTAGCAACTGCTGCCAAAATGGTTTTTGCACGATCGCCCGCAGAAATTCCTGTTGTTACGCCTTCAGCCGCTTCAATAGACACGGTAAAGTTAGTGGTAAATTGCGCATCATTTTTTTCAACCATTAACGGCAATTTTAATTGCTGACAACGCTCTTTGGTCATCGGCATGCAAATTAAACCACGCCCATGAGTTGCCATAAAGTTAATCGCCTCAGGCGTTACTTTTTCGGCCGCCATGATAAAATCGCCTTCGTTTTCACGATCTTCATCATCCATCAGGATAACCATTTTACCCTGTTTTATATCTTCAATAATCTCTTGTGGAGTATTTAAATTCATCACAGCCTCTTTGGGTGTCGTATCATGTGCAATTTAATTAATGTTGCTTTTTATTGTTTAACATCAATCTATAATAGTGTAATTAACGTCTAGATATTGAGCTTAGTCAGAACGAAAATTAAGTTTACATAAATCCTGAGTTGCGCAATAACTCTTCAGTCACTCCGCCTGACTTTTCTGTCTCATTTTTAGTTAGCAAGCGTTCTAAATAACGAGCAATTAAATCAACTTCTAAGTTAACTTCACTACCAACTTGATAATGTTTCATTATGGTTTGTTCGAGCGTATGCGGCACTATAGTTAAACGAAATTGATCGTTACTGATTGCATTTACCGTTAAGCTAATACCGTCAATGGTAATGGAGCCTTTTTCAGAAACATAATGAGCAAACTCTTGCGGTAATGCTAACCAGTATTCAATACTATTACCGTTATTATTAATTGCTACAATTTTAGTTTTTGCATCAACATGGCCAGAAACCATGTGACCACCAAAACGTGTTGTCGCCAGCATCGCTTTTTCTAAATTAACTTGCTGACCTTGTTGGTAATTACCAAAACAAGTGCATTGTAAAGTTTCATTAGAAACATCAACACTGTAATTATGACCCGATAAATCCACTACGGTTAAACAGATACCATTAGTGGCAATAGAGTCACCTAATTTAACGTCGCTCATATCTAGCGTACCAGCATTAATTGCCAAACGTGCGCCATTAGCAGTAATTTGTAATGATTTAATGGTGCCGACGGCTTCTATTATTCCTGTAAACATCTTTTACTCGTATTGATAATAAATTATTTAGATTTTAAAAGGTGGGCATTCGAACCTCATGCGCCACCCTACATTTTTATTTAGTGCGTAAATTTAGCAATTATACGTATATCTTCGCCGATCATGCTAGCTTCACCAATAGTTAAAGCTTTAGCCTCGGCTAAATGTTCAAGATTTGGCATCATCAGCATGCTTTTAGCCATAGCGCCCATTAATTTGGGTGCTTGATATAAAATCAACTCATCTACCAAATTTTGTTCCACAAAAGCGCCCGCTAATCGTGCGCCTGATTCGATTAAAACATCATTGAAACCGCGATCAGCTAAAAATATTAATAACGCATTTAAATCAATCTTATTTAATGTGCTTAATGGTAGTGTTACTTGCTCTACAAAATGAGGCCAGTGCTGTTGTTTTTCAAGAGCAGTTTCAATTTCGCTACTTTTTACTGCTTTTTTTTTCTCGCCACGGATAATAATAATTGGCGAGTGCTGATTAAATAATGCAAGATCTGGGGTTAAGCGATTACGGCTGTCAATCACCACTCGCACTGGCTGGCGTATTTCATCTTCAGAATAGGTTTGTGCTAACTTGCCTAAGTCGCTATGACGAACGGTCATTTTAGCTTGATCAATCATCACAGAGTCTGCACCACAAACAATCGCACAACTTTGCGCTCTTAGTCTTTGGACATCTTTGCGCGCATCAACACCTGTGATCCATTTACTTTCACCGTTTGCCATCGCAGTTTTACCGTCTAAACTGCTCGCCATTTTTAAACGAACATAAGGTTTGTGTTCAGTCATTAATTTAATAAAACCAGTATTTAATGCTTGAGCTTCACTATTTAATAAGCCAACGGTGCAGCTAATACCTGCTTGTTCGAGTAATTTAATCCCTTTGCCTGACACCTGAGGATTAGGATCAACCATAGCAATAACCACATGACAAATACCCGCTTTAATAAGTGCCTCTGCACAAGGCGCTGTTCGTCCATAATGACTACAAGGCTCTAACGTAACATAAGCCGTTGCACCATTAGCTTGTTCGCCTGCTTGGGCAAGGGCATTAACTTCGGCATGACCTGTACCTGCTTTTTTATGAAAACCTTCGCCAACAATAAAGTCATTTTTAACAATAACACAGCCAACGCGAGGGTTAGGTGAAGTAGTATAATGCCCCAATTTAGCCAGCTCGATTGCACGACACATAAATGCCTGATCTGCTGACGAAAAAACATCACCTTCGTTATGCAAATATTCTGGCATTATTTTTTGCCTTTTTTGTCATCAGTTTTTTTATCACCACCTAAGCGGGCGATTTCTTCACCAAACTCGCGAATGTCTTCAAATGAACGATACACCGAAGCAAAACGCACATAAGCCACTTTATCTAATTCTTTAAGCTTTTCCATGATCAAGTTACCAAGCATTTCACTGCTTAACTCACGCTCACCCGTTGCCCGTAATTGTGATTTTAATTGGTTAATTGCCAGCTCTATTTGTTCAATACTTACGGGACGCTTTTCTAGCGCGCGTAATAGACCATTACGCATTTTATCTTCATTGAAAGGTTCTCGCGAACCATCACGTTTAATAATGCGCGGCATCACCAATTCTGCCGTTTCAAAGGTAGTAAAACGTTCACTACAATCTAAACATTGACGACGGCGACGCACTTGATGACCGTCTGAAACCAAACGAGAATCGATTACTTTAGTATCAACTGCTGCACAAAAGGGGCAATACATAATAAAACCTTAGCGTTAAATAGTCTTAAAGAGATCCTAACCAGTGTCAGGATGACATAATTATTAGCGTGTAAGCATTGTTGTACCTCGCTACGCTCATGACAACCTACCAATTAACGCGCCTGTAGGTCGCCGCTTGCCGCGACAATAACATAACCAAACGCACAAATAAAAAATGGCCGCATAATGCGACCATTTTAATGTAATTTGTTAATATTGACATTAACTTATTTTATTTTGTGCCCTTTATAGCAAGCTATATTTAGCCATAAACAGGTAAACGTGCACAAATTTCTTTTACTTGCGCTTGTACGCGAGTAATAGTGTCTTCATTACTAATATCGTCAAGAATATCGCAAATCCAGCCCGTTAACGCTTTAGTGTCTGCAACATTAAAACCTCGACGAGTAATGGCAGGTGTACCCAAACGTAAGCCCGAAGTAACAAACGGTGAACGAGGATCATTAGGAACAGAATTTTTGTTAACCGTGATATAAGCACGACCTAACGCCGCATCAGCATCTTTACCCGTAATATTTTTATCAATTAAATCAAGTAACAATAAGTGATTTTCAGTTTTGTTAGAAACTACTTTATAACCACGTTCTTGTAATACTGCAACCATCGCTTTAGCGTTATCAAGTACTTTTTGTTGATATTCTTTAAACTCAGGCGCTAACGCTTCTTTAAAAGCAACAGCTTTTGCAGCAATAACATGCATTAATGGGCCACCTTGACCACCAGGAAAAACAGCACTGTTTAATTTTTTATAAACCGTTTCATCATCACAAGCAGAAACAATTAAACCACCACGAGGGCCCGCTAAAGTTTTATGCGTAGTAGTAGTAACCACATGCGCATGTGGTACAGGATTTGGATATAAACCCGCTGCAACTAAGCCAGCAACATGAGCCATATCAACCATAAAGTAAGCACCTACTTTATCGGCGATTTTACGCATACGTGCCCAATCAACCACGCCAGAGAATGCAGAAAAACCACCAATAATCATTTCGGGTTTGTGCTCTATTGCTAAACGCTCTAATTCTTCATAATCAATATCGCCCGTTTCAGGGTGTAAACCGTATTGAAAAGCTTCATAAGATTTGCCTGAAAAGTTAACATGTGAACCATGCGTTAAATGACCACCATGGGCTAAGCTCATACCTAATACTTTGCCACCAGGTGTTACTAAGGCTTGAAAAACCGCAGAATTAGCTTGAGAACCCGCATGCGGTTGTACATTGGCATAAGTGGCACCAAATAACTCCTTAGCACGATCAATCGCTAATTGTTCAGCAATATCAACATATTCACAACCGCCGTAATAGCGTTTTCCAGGATAACCTTCAGCATATTTATTGGTTAATTGTGAACCTTGTGCTTCTAATACACGTGGGCTACAGTAATTTTCAGACGCGATTAATTCTATATGCTGTTCTTGACGAGTTACTTCGTCAGTCATAGCCTTATATAGTTCAGGATCGAAATCTGCAATATTCATAGAACGAGATAACATAGGGTTTCCTTAATTATCAGCAACATCATTTAATAACAATCATCAAAAAAGCTGCTGTGAATAGTTGATTAAAGGGGTAAAAAATAATGCCGCGTATTTTGCCTTAATTTAAGCATTTTGTATACGCTAAAAGTTGCACTAATCGTTTAATAATTAGCTCATTTAGCTATCACTCATACGCTAAACTTTTAATAAAGTCGGTATAAAAGCTTTTAACATAGCGATCATTTTTTACCTTACAAACGGCAATAACACCAATATAACCGAGTAAAAAGCAAAATACAACGAATTTAAAACAACAAAAACACCACTTTGCAAAATTATATTTCACTGGTGACACAGAAACCTGTACAAAATAATAAAATCAATACAAAAAAAGCGAACAGCAATCGTTATTCGCGTTTTGTCTTACAAAGAAGATTAATTACAACGCCAATACCACTTTTTCAGATTTAAGTCTTTGCGCTAATACCATGACTAGCGCAATAGTCATGGCAATAGTTACGCCACCTGTCGCTAACACTTCAAGCCAATTAATCGGTACATTTTTAAATAAGTCTTCCATTAATAATGATTGTCCAGAGACCGGCAACCAATCGAGCCATTGAGGTTTATCGTCAATAAACATTAAAGCCACGGGGATCATGGTTGGTAGCATAATGATCATACTGACCGTTGATTGCGCTTCTTTAAAGCTCTTAGCTTGAAAAGAGACAAACAATTGCAATGCCGAGGCAAAAAAACTGATTGGGATCAACAGCACTAAAATCACAAAAATACTGTATAAATCAAGGCTAAAGGTCGCACCAATTTTACTTAAATCAACAAAACCGACTGAAAACGAGGTTAACGTCAGTGTTAGCACCACACCAATAACCGAAATAGTACTAGCGCTACACAGCTTGGCTAATACTATTTTCAGCGTACTCACTGGCTGACATAACAATATTTCTAATACGTTACGCTCGCGCTCCCCCGCGCTAGAGTCAATTGCTACCGACAAACCCGACATAAAAGCGGCCATTAATAAATACAGCCCCAACATCATCGAAATAAACATGGCATTACTACTAGGTTGTGCGGTGTCTTGCTCATAAATTTTTATCGGCTGTAATAACTTAACGTCGATACCACGTACTAATAACCGTTTATAACCGATCACGCGAGCATACCTATTTATTTCGTCTTTAATACGGCGAATAGGCGCGCGAATGGCTTTTTCGCTATAATCTGTGCTTAAAGTCAATTCAATGGTTTTACCCGCAATCATATTTTTGCCAAAATCATCAGGTATGGTTAAGACAATATTACGTTCATCCCATAGTCTTTTTTCATCATCTGGCACATCATTAAAAAACAAAATGTTCGATTTTTTAAACTGTTGCATTAATTTAGGCGCAAATTCATTACCACTAACTTTGATATAGATTGGCGGTGTATCAACCATTTCTTTGATCATGGTTTTTGATAGTGCAAAAATCATTACAGGCGCTAAAAACGCCATCATCATTGCAACCATTAAAGCACGTTTATCACGAAAAGCTTCTTTATACTCTTTGCTCAGTAAGGCTTTAAACTGGATCATGCTGCCACTCCTTCATCTGAACCGATAATTTTTACAAAGGCTTCTTCAAGTTGTGTTTCGCCCGCTAATTCACACAACTCATTTGGTGTACCTTGTGCCGCTAATTTACCGTTAGCAACAATAATCACTCTATCGCATAACGCAGCGACTTCTTGCATCACATGTGATGAAAATAAAATACAATGCCCTTTAGCTTTAAACTTATTTAAATGATCACGTAAAATACGGGTACTCATTACATCTAAACCACGGGTGGGCTCGTCTAAAACAAAGTTTTGTGGTTGATGCACTAACGCTTGTGCCAAGGTTACTTTCATTCGTTGCCCTTGTGAAAAACCTTGTGTTTTACGATGCGCTAATGTTTGCATGTCTAAATCATTTAATACTTGCTCTATGGCTTGCTTTTTATGCTCTCCTGTTAAACCATGAATACTAGCAAAGTAATCAATTTGTTCATAAGCCGTTAAACGTTCATATAAACCAAATTTATCAGGAAAAATACCCAGCTTTTGTCTCGCTAATAACGGCTGCTTGCTAACATCAATACCGTCAATAATAGCACTACCAGTATCGGCTTTAAGCAAACCATAAAGAGTACGCAAACAGGTAGTTTTACCTGCACCATTAGGGCCTAAAATCCCTGTTATTTCGCCATCTTTAGCGCAAAAAGACAAACCATCAAGTGCTTTCACTTTGCCAAAACTTTTAGCTAAATTATTAATTTCTATCATTATAGTTATTCCTTTTAGCCTAAATACTACCGTTAAGGTTAGTCATAAATGACTCTGCTGGTAGTTCGTCAAGACAAGATTCATCTAACTCGTTGGGTTTTAGAGTGCTTAAAAATTCATTAATAATTTTAGGCGCACACGTGCCTAATGAAGTATGTGCTGAATTTTTAATAATAATATGATGGCTATTGGGTAACGTTTTTACAGGATATTCACCATTACTTGGTGGCGTTACGGGGTCTAAATTACCTGATAAAATTAAGGTTGGAATATTAGCCGTAACAGGTTGATAAAAATCCTCGCTCGGACGATATTGCGGCCATACAGGACAAGCCGTTTGCCAAGCAAGCTGACTGTCATTACCACCAAAATCATTATCTGCATCTTTAACTAGCATGCTAGGCGTAATTTTTGGAATATCTTCGTTACAAACAATGTTAAAAGTTAGTGCAATATAAATGCCCAGTCCTTGCTCACCTTGCGAAACTAATCCAGCCAGTGGTAAGTAATTTTCTAAAAATGCTTGATGAATAACTAAGGGTACTAAAGAACGCATCGCAACAGAATAGAGTTGCATTCTTACATTACTAACTAACTTACTTTTATCAATAATAAACTGCGTTTTAGTACCCAAACGCGGATGTGGAATAGTAATATTGACAGGGGATTTTTCTAACCGCGCAACTAGCTGTTGAAATTCATCTCCCAAATTAGGGTAAGCTTTATTACATGCATTTTCTTGTTGGCAATGCTCAAGCAATAGATGAAAGGAACGAGCACTACTTTGTCCAAATAAACCAATAGGTACTTCAATAGGACCTACTCCATCTAGTACAACGCTACGAATACTTTTAGGGAATAGGCGCATATACACTAANGCNGCNCGNGTACCATANGAGCCACCATATAAGTTAACNTGNNTNTANCCTAANGCTTGNCGCACNGCNTCAAANTCGCGTATNGCATTNTCACTATTGTATTGGCTTAAATCTGCNTTNGGTAANTTTTTTGCAATTTGNNCTAANCATTNNTTGCACTTCATCNNCANTAAANTCNGCTTGCGTTAANGTATAANCATTNNGTGNNNCAACCTCNTCACANNTAAGNGCATTCGATTTACCTGTACCACGNTGATCAATCAAAATAATATCNCGNGTTTTACGAATATCATTTAANGCNNGNTTTAATTGTGCNGCTAGCTCAACNGCGGCTTGNCCNGGNCCNCCCGCTAAAAACATAAANGGNGTTTTATGTTTGCTATTATCTATGGCTGGNAATANCGCNACATTAAGCANAAANTTTACANNGTCACTTTTACTACCANNNTTATTNTAGTTTTCNGGNACNANTAAAGTGCCACANTTAACTTGTGCTTTAATCCCTTTTAAATGNCAATTTTCTAAAATTAATTTACCTTTATCTACCNTATTAANTTGTTCGTTAGCAANANTNTGCCAACTTANNAACNTTAGTATTAACCAACTCAACGTNCTTATTTTTATTTTAGGCACAACCATTATCCTTTTTTNTATGATTATTAAACCGCGATAGTATGCAATANTTNNANNTTATTACAAAGAATTTACCTTTTATTAGTGCTTTATTAGCTAATAAATAAGCAANCNGNTNANTTTTTGCAAATAACTATTTAAAAGCAACTCAATAACCGCTAGAGTTTAATCAAGTGCTTTTCAACACAAGAGGAATACCTGATGGAAATCAATCAATGGGTAGATGAGTTATTTGAAGTATTCGACGAAGATAAAGATGGNGTGATCAATCGNAGTGAGTTTGTTGAATTAATTGATTGTTTATTACAAGATAAAGGCATTCGTATGTGCGAAAGCATTTTNAAACGTTTTGATACNAANCATGANAANTCAATNTCTAAANNNGAATTAAAAGCGATGGTGATTGAGTTAGCGTTGTAAACTTAGTGTTTAGGATTTAGTAAATACAACAATATCCACTCTATATTTCCTTTTTAGTAAAGTAGTAAACTTATTAACGAGTTTNCTACTTTGTTTATCTTCTTAAAACGGCTGAAATTTTATATTTAAAAACATTATTTATATTTAAAACAGTCCATTACTATTTTAAATTAAATTGTACTAAGCTTGTGGTTATTAATAGTNTTAATAACAGGTTCTCAAGTGGTCAATAAAATAGCCTCTGTAATAAAAAAAACGCAAAAAAAACAATCTTTAACAGCATATAAAGCGCGTCAAAAAAGAGACTCTATTTACCGCAGATTAATTATCTGGTTTTTGTTACTAGCATTAATTCCACTCATTTTATTATCTATTTTTAATTACATTCAAGCGCGCAACACCTTAACAGCCGCAGTTGAACAACAACTTAAACATTCGTCCATTGAAAGCAGTCGTTTTATTCAACGTTGGTTTAGTAATCGCGTTAAAGATGTTCATTACCAAGCTAACTTATCAACAAACAAAAAGTTTCTTAATCAGCTCAAAACGCACTTTAAGCAGCATAACCAACAACAGAAATATTTAGATAATAATAATACCCTAAAAAGCTATATAAATAGTGNACNATGGCAAAAANNNGTACANNAATNTGGTGCAGATTTNCAACATTTTGCNATGGNTTACAATTACATTTANGATGTTTTTTTAATCGACAAACACACTAATATTTTATTTACCAACACCNGAGAAAGNGATTTAGCAACCAATTTAACNACAGGAAAATATNAAAACACCCAATTTGCCAATATAGTTCANCANACNCTATTAAGTGGNAAAACATTNTTTTCAGGTGCTGANCGCTATCAACCGTCAAACAATAAAATTGCGGGTTTTATTAGTACTCCCATTTATGATGATAAGCACAAAATACAGGGTGTGTTTGCCATTCAATTAAGTTTTCGCTCTATTTTAAATTTATTACTACCACCCGAAAAAAACAGTACGCAAAGTCATTATTTAATTGCTAATGATGGTTTTTTACGATCCCCAATTCATAGTGATTGGAACACAGTTTTAGCACTTAAAGTACCAAGCTATAAAACGATTGAACAACAGCAAAATATCCAACATGTTCAACGCTACATTGGTCCTAAAAACAAATCGGTTTTAGGATTACAGCAAAAAATAAAGTTACTCAATATTCAATGGACATTAATTAGTGAAATCAACACCGATGAAGCTTATACCGATGCTAACTGGCTCGCTTATATTTCATTTCTTTTACTGATTATCACCATCATTATTATTAGTATCATGGCAGTAATACAATCAAAACTTATCACTAATCCTATTAATGAACTTGCAGAAGCTAGTTTAAAAGCAGCAGAAGATGGTAGTGATATGCAAGTAAATATTAAAGTGAATAACGAAGTAGGTATATTAGCTGAATCATTAAATAAAATGTTGTTTGCCCGTCAACAGCAAGCCCAAGAAATAGCACTAAGTCATAAAAATGTCCAACAAGCATTAGCCGATTTAGCAGAGCAAAAATACGCGCTAGATCAACACTCTATTGTAGACATCACAGACAAAAAAGGCACTATTACCTTTGTGAATAATAAATTTTGCCAAATAAGTGGTTATGATAAAAAAGAATTAATCGGAAAAAATCATCGACTTTTAAATTCAGGAATACATGACAAAGGTATGTGGCAAGAAATGTATCAATTACTCAATAAAGGCTTAACTTGGCGTAGCGAAGTTTGTAATAAAAACAAATCAGGACAATTATATTGGGTTGATACTACCGTGATCCCTTTTATGGATGATAATAAAACAGCAAAAAGCTTTATTGCTATACGTACTGATATAACCCAACGCAAACAAATTGAAGAGGTAAACCAACAAAACACTAAACAATTAGAGTTAGTGGTTAATAATACCGGTGTTGGCTTTTGGGATTGGGATATTTTATCTGGTAGTGTTGACTGTAATGACCGTTGGTTTGAAATCACGGGTTATAACAAAAAAGAAATGGCTCCTTTTACGGTAGAGAAATGGAGTAATTTACTACACCCTGACGATGCGCCAAAAGCCATGGCAATTATTGAACAACATTTTAACGGTGAAATAGAACAATATTTTTGCGAATTACGTTTAAAACATAAATTAGGTCATTGGATCTGGGTACTCGACAGTGGAAAATTAGTCAGCCGAACCAGTGATAATGATCCTGCACGTATGATCGGCACTATAGTTGACATTACCCTACGGAAAAAAACAGAACAAGCCACACAAGTAAAACTGAGTGTGTCAAAGTGTTTAGCACAACATGTACCATTAAAACAAAAACTCGACTCCGCTATTGATGAATTATTTACCTTACACGAATTACAATTACAAGAAAAAGGCGGGGTATTTTTATTAGCACAAGATAGTAAAGAGCTTTCAATGTGTAGTCATCGTGGTAAATTTTCTAACCAATTTTTATGTGATGAAAAAAATGTTCCTTTAGGTCAATGCTTATGTGGTAAATCAGCAGCATCTGGTGACGTTATTATTAGTAAAAATTGCTTTACTGATCATCGCCATGAAAATAATTGGCCCGACATGCAAGCCCATGGTCACTATATTATTCCACTTGTTAATAAAGCCGAAGAAAAGGATATTATCGTTGGCGTTATTTTTCTTTATACTGACATAAACCCCGATGCCAGTGAAGAACAGTTAATTTTATTACGAGAAATTGGTGATATTTTTAGCACGACTATTATCCAAGAAAACGCCCGAAAATTACTTAAACAAGCCTCTGAAACGGCCGCACAAAGTAATCAATTAAAAAGCGAGTTTTTAGCGAGTATGAGCCATGAAATTCGCACTCCAATGAATGGTGTTATTGGCATGTTAGGCCTACTTGAAGACACAAAACTAAATAACGAGCAATTACATAAAATTGGTTTAGCTAAATCAAGCGCACAAGCATTATTAACCCTTATCAATGACATTTTAGACTTCTCTAAAATTGAAGCGGGTAAATTAGAACTTGAAATAATTGATTTTGATATTAGAAAAATGCTCGGTGAAGTAGCAGAAGCAATGGCATTACGAGCACAAGAGAAAGGGCTAGAGGTTATTCTTGATGTCACCCAGATAGAGCAATCTTTAGTTAAAGGCGATCCAGGTCGCTTACGGCAAATACTAATTAATTTAGTCGGTAATGCCATAAAATTTACCAGTAAAGGTGAAATATTAATTAGGTTAGCAATAAAACAAAACAAAAATAATATCTTAGCTTTAACGGGTGAAATAAAAGATACTGGCATCGGTATTCCTGATGATAAAATAGCCTCCTTATTTGACACTTTTACGCAAGTAGATGCATCAACTACCAGACAATACGGTGGCACGGGGTTAGGGTTAGCTATTTGTCGGCAATTATGTCAACTAATGGGTGGTAACATAAAAGCAACAAGTCAACTAGGACTAGGTAGTAATTTTCATTTTAATCTTAATCTACACAACAGCGAAAACGCTAGCATAGTAAGCCCCAGTATAGATATAAGCTCATTAAAACTACTTATTGTTGATGACAACAGCAGCACCTTAAATGTTTTAGCTAACCAACTGAGTTATTGGGGGGCAAACGTCACCACAGCAAGTAATGCTCAGCAGGCATTAACCTTATGTCAACAACAAGTTCAACAACAAGAAAAAGTATTTGATAGTGCTTTTATTGATATGCAAATGCCTAATATAGATGGTGTCGATTTAGGAAAAATGTTACTGATAAAACCTGAATTTAGGCATATGAAGCTCATTATGATGACGGCAATTTCTAATACCAGCGAAGCCCAATTTTTTAAAGATTTAGGCTTTTGTGGTTTTTTTCCTAAACCAGCAATAACTTTAGATTTATTAAATGCATTAAACCTTGTGCTTGGTAATAATAAAGCCTCTGTAATAAAACAACATAAGTCAAAAACCTCGACAAAAAATGTAGACTGGCCAACAAAGACTCGACTATTGTTAGTCGAAGACAACCGTATTAATCAACAAGTCGCTTTGGGCGTATTAAAACAATATAACTTAAGCGCCGATGTCGCTAATAATGGTTTAGAAGCGCTTGAGTTATTATTAGAAGCGCCTGTTGATTATCCTTACACATTAATATTAATGGATTGCCAAATGCCTGAATTAGATGGTTATCATGCAACTCAGCAAATACGAGAAGGTAAAGCAGGAAATGAGTATTTATCGATTACTATCATTGCAATGACCGCGAATGCTATGCAAGGCGATAAAGAAAAATGCATCAATGCAGGCATGAATGATTATTTAAGTAAGCCTATTGACCCAGCTTTACTAAAAAGTAGATTAATACATTGGATAATCACCGAAAAACAAATAGGCTCAAAGGTGATGACATCTAAAGTATCAACTTACACTCAAGCTTCTTTACAAGAACAAGATAACCGTATTGCTATTAATGTTTTATCGACTAATGATGATGGTAGTAAAAATAAAAGTAGCTGTGATGACAATACTACACATACCGAAAGTGATGAACTTCTCGTCTGGGATAAAGACGCTTTAGTTAAAAGAGTATCTGGCAACGAGCAATTAATAAAGTTACTTATTAATAATTTTATCAGTGAAGAAGGAAAAAATATCAAAGCATTACTTAAAGAAATAAACAATGATGCGACAGGCATAACTAACAATAAAAATTTGCAACTTAAACTACATGGGTTAAAAGGTGTTAGCGCTAATATTGGCGGTGCAAAAATGCAGCACCTTTGTAAAGAACTAGAAGAGCTAGCTAAAGAAGCAAGCAGCCCACAAAAGCTACTTGACTCAGCAAAAAATATACAAGCAGCTTATAATGAATTAATTCAAGTATTACAAAATTTTATTGATGAATTAAGGTGATCACAATTTAACTATTAGCATAAGGGTTATGAGGGCGAGAATTTACTTTTTTTACCGATTTTTTTACTTTATTGGTTGAAAATTCATTAGCCGCAGTTTTTTTAGCTTTTGTTTTATTTTTACCAACATGATGACCTTGTGCATTATCACCTGAACGCTGACCGTCTTTATGTTCCGATTTTTCTGGTTTATCTTTTTTTGCTTTTTGGGCCTTAAATGGTCGTGTATCAAGTTTTGATTGTGGTACTTTATTTACTGGCTCAAAACCAGTCACCTCTTTTCGGGTAATAAGTTGCTTGATCAAACGCTCAATGGTAAATAATAACTTTGCTTCTTCACTGGTGACAAACGACACTGCTACACCACTTGCTCCAGCCCTGCCTGTACGACCAATACGATGCACATAATCTTCACTAACATGTGGTAAATCAAAGTTAACCACATTAGGTAATTGATCAATATCTATACCACGCGCGGCAATATCTGTCGCCACTAATACCTGTATTTTACCTTCTTTAAAGTTCGCTAATGCTTTAGTACGCGCACCTTGGCTTTTATTACCATGAATAGCCGCAGCATTAATACCTTTGCCTTCTAAAAACTTAGTAATTTTATTTGCACCATGTTTAGTGCGCGAAAACACTAATACTTGTGGCCATTGCTCTACTTTAATCAAATGGGCTAATAAGGCATTTTTTCTACTTTTATCAACAGGATAAACAAATTGCTCAACCATTTCGGTGGCTGAATTAGCAGGACTTACCGACACTTCAATAGGATCATTAATTAACCCTTTGGCAAGTTGACGAATATCATCAGAAAATGTTGCTGAAAACATTAAATTTTGACGATTTTTAGGTAATAACGAGAGTATTTTTTTGATATCGCGTAAAAAGCCCATATCAAGCATACGATCAGCTTCATCTAATACTAAAATTTCAAGTTGCTTAAATTTAACTGCATTTTGATTATATAAATCGAGTAATCGCCCTGGTGTTGCAACCAAAACATCAACCCCATGACGTAATTTTATCATTTGCGGGTTAATTTTTACCCCACCAAAAACTACCGTTGAGCTTAACGGTAAATTTTTACCGTAAGTAGCAACACTTTCAGCAACTTGTGCAGCTAACTCTCGGGTAGGTGTTAATATTAAAGTGCGTACCTGATTAGCTTTGGCTCGTTCACCTTTACTTAATAATTGTAATATGGGCAGCGTAAAGCCTGCCGTTTTACCCGTTCCTGTTTGTGCTGCCGCCATCACATCTCGTCCAGCAAGTACCGCTGGAATAGCCTTTGCTTGGATCGGCGAAGGTGTTTCATAGCCCTGTTCTGCTACGGCTTTTAAAATAGCGGCGGATAAACCTAGTTCGGTAAAACTCATACATACTTCCAATATTAATATATCAATTGTTTAATCAATCATTGTGCAACTTACGATCACCATTTTATCTAAAGGTAAGAGCAGTCGAGGGCGCGTAGCTTACAGTATTTTACCTCGAACTGCTGAAATATTTACTGCACTGCAAAATCATCTACTCTGATCTCTTTTTATTAAGAGCGTACTCTGTTATCATTTCAGCTTACACATGTAAGCTGAAATGATAAATCAAAAACAACTATGAATAAGTCAAGAATACAATCAAATGAGTTATTAACATGAATACCACTAAATATAGTGTCGGTGAAGAAATTGCAAATACCATTAGCCACGGTTTAGGTGCATTATTAAGTGTTGCAGCACTCACGTTACTAATAAACAACGCCTATATTAGCCACGATGCTGCAAAAATGATCAGCTTTATCATTTATGGTACTAGCTTAATTTTGCTGTTTTTAGCATCAACCATATATCATGCGGTGACTCACCAAAAAGCAAAAAAACTATTCAAATTATTCGATCACTGCGCTATTTATTTTTTAATTGCAGGAACATACACACCACTAATGCTAGTAACGTTACACACTAGCTTAGGCTATTGGTTATTAGGCATTATTTGGTTTATCGCTTTGGCAGGGGTGTTTTTTAAAATAAAATATGGTCATCAATACAAGGTGTTATCATTAATGACTTATGTGGGGATGGGCGCTATATCTTTAACCATTATTCACAAATTACAACAAACACTTAGCGACGCGGCCATTTATTTATTAGCAATTGGCGGGCTAATTTATTTAGCCGGGATCTTTTTTTATGTACAAAAAAAGATCCCTTATAATCATGCTATCTGGCATTTATTTGTCTTAGCTGGTGCTACTTGTCATTTTTTGATGATTTATTTGTATGTGTAATTTTTACCAAAAAAACTTATTATTTGCAGCCCCGATACTATTTCCAGCCTAGCGCTTGTTCAAAATTTAAATCAAGTTTTTTAGCAAAATCTTTTGCTTGTATCGCAGCTTTCTCAAGTAATTCATCTTCTTCATTTTGCGGTTTATAAGTAGGAACTTTAACCGAGTAACCCGTTTCATCAATGGCCATAAAAGTGATAAAACAGCGATTGGTGACCACCGCTTTGGTTTCTTTTGGATCTGACGCTCTAACCACCACATAAATATGCATACTAGTTTTACCCGTGTGCACAATACGGGCAGTTACCGTAATTAATTGTCCGACTAAAATAGGGCGAATAAAGCGAATACCATTAGCAGAAACAGTAACGCAATAGCGCTTACTCCACTGTGCAGCACAAGCATAAGAAGCTTGATCAATCCACTTCATCACCATGCCACCATGTACTTTACCACCAAAGTTAACATCGGTGGGTTCTGCTAAAAAACGGAAATTTACAGAGGTTTCTGGTTTTTGTTCAACAACATTAGGCATTAGGTTATTCCATAAAAAGAACTTTTGTTCTAATTATAGACAAAATCAAGCAGTTAGCTAAAAAGTAAGTCGTTTAATTGATAATTAAATTTTGTACTGTGTGCTGCCACTTAAATTTAACCGTTAATTGCTGCTTGTTTTGATCAAAATAATGCCCTGACGGGCGTTTATTTAAATTAATTAATGAATCAACGGCAACTAACTCTCGATGATTGAGCACTACTTTATGTGGTTTTTCTACATAGTGATGAACAACAAAGGTTATCACTCTTTGTTTGGGCATGTTTTTATAAGCTTTATGAATACTACGGTTAAATGTCACCTGTAGCTTTTGATGAGATTGTTCCGAATTAAAAGTTAATAATTCAAATAACTCTTTTTGCCGAGCATGATAAGTTTTGCCATCATCTTCATACATTTGATAATGAGCTTGCTTAACCGATTGATCAGCATAATAGTGAATCATTAAATTTTTACTGGTGTATTCTTCTGTATTTTGAATTGGCGCAATCATTGGTATAAAAGATCCTGCTCGTACAAATACAGGGATCTGCTTAATATTATAAGCCTTAATTAAGTTTTGGTTACCTTGATATTTACTGTCATCAAAATAATTAAACCATACCCCTTTAGGTAAATATATTTTTTGTTTTGCTAATGTTTTTACACTGTCGGTTATCGGTGAGACAAAAAAGGCATCCCCCCAAAAATAACTGTCTTTAATATCTATTAAGTCACTATTTGTCTCACTAAAAGCTTTTTTATTCAAAGCGCTACCGTTAAAAAAGAGTGGCCGCATTAACGGTATACCTGTTAACGAGTTTTGATAAGCTAATGTATAGTTATAAGGTAATAATTGATAACGTAATTTTATATACTGTCGAATAATTTTTTGTGTTTTTTTACTATGAAATATAGGTTCAGAAGGAACACTTTCTTGTGCATGTGGACGATAAATGGGTTGAAAGACACCATATTGCAACCAGCGAACATAGAGTTCTTCATCATTTAAATCTCCAGCAAAACCACCTAAATCAGAATGGGTGTAAGCTAAGCCAAACAACCCCATTTGTAGGCTTAACTCAACTTGCGGTTTTAATCCGCCCCATGAACGTTCAACATCACCAGTCCATGGGATCATGCCAAAACGCTGCGAGCCAGCAAAACCTGAACGCATTAATAAAAAGGGGCGTTTGTTGGGTAACAACTGTAGCTGCTTAGTAAAAATCATTTCAGCCCACTTGTGACCATAAGCGTTATGAATTTCGTCGCTACTGCCAATAGCATGCATGGTATCGGCTGGATGCACTTCAGGTTCGCCTAAATCGCCCCACCAACCAGCAACACCTTGCTGCAATAATTTTGCATAATATTGCCAAAACCAGTCTTGACCTTGTGTGCTAAATACATCAACTAACGAGGTATTACCGAAATAAAAATCATATTTTTTAGGTTTCCCCGCCAGATCAAGCGCCAGAGCGTGATTATCGGCTGCATCTTGCCATTTATCCACATTTGTCAGTATAAAAGGCTCGGTGATAACGAGTGTTTTAACGCCTTGTTGTTTAAAATCAGCGATCATTTTTATCGGGGTTGGAAAGGCTTTTTTATCCCAGTCTAAATACCCCATGTAACCTTTAAGATCTTTACCAAACCAATAAAGATCAAAAATAATGGCATCAAGCGGAATGTCTGCTTGTTTAAATTGCGCAACCACATTACGCGCTTCTTGCTCACTATGATAACCAAAACGTGAAGCAAAATTACCCAAAGCCCAACGTGGCGGCATCGGTTGATGACCCGTAACATCAACATAATTATTAATTAAATTAGGATAACTATCGCCAGCAACAAACACATAAGCACTGCGTCCTGCGACCGCTTCAAACTGCAATATATTTTGTTCACTTTTACCAATATCTAAAAAGCCTTTGGCACTATTATCAAATAAAATCATGTACTTTTTACTTGACATAATAATAGGCAGGCTATAGTTCATTTGATTTGAGTGCATGGTATAACCATAATGGGCGCGGTTATATAGCGGCATACGTTGTCCGCGTCTGTTCATCCCTAAAACACGCTCACCACCACCTAATATTTTTTCATTTTTATCGAGTTTAAAGCGTACCCCTCGAATACTATCATGTACAAATAAGCCACTGTCTTCACGCGACAATAATTGACCGTTTTTGTAATAACTTAATTGTAATGATTGCTTAGTTATTTTAACGGTTAACTGTGGTGACGAAAATAATAAGCTATCGTCATTATTGGTGATCTCTAGTTTAACACTTTGACTTGCTGTACTTTTAATATTTGGCAAAAGAGCAAACGACGGTAATTGTTTGCGATTTGGCGGCTGAAAAAACACTTCAACGGCTTGCGCGGCTATAAATGTTATGCTTATTTTTCCTTCATCAGTTTGTAGTGTTAATTGATTGTTTTTTAATTGATGAGAAAGATAATTACGTGCTTCGAGCTGAAAAGGTTGACAACAAAATAGAAGAAAAAGAATGATAAAAGAAGATGTTTTTAACATTGAAATAGCCAAATAATCAAATCATTAAAAGAGTTAGCTGATACTAGCCGCTTGCAGCATGAAACAAAACCACTAAGCTTGAAAATGCTTATGAATTCGTATGCATCATTTTATTTATCACCTTTAATTTATCATTTTATTTCATGCCTATGCAGATAACTCAGGAGCCCTTATTTAATTCGGTAATTCTTTTGTAGGTCGACATTTATGTCGTCAATGGCAGAATAAATGACATGAATTGATGGGCTACGTTACATGGATGTAACTTATTCGACAATGCAGGAGCATATTGTCCTGAAGCCCAACCTACAAGTTTACCTGAACCAAGTACATAGG
>JAESPQ010000062.1 GCA_016765535.1 Alteromonadaceae bacterium
AATTATTAGGGGATAGTTATTCATGGTCGTCGAATCAAACAATTCAAAATTTAAGTAATGAAAATGCAAAAAAAATAAGAGCGCAAGCTGATAAGTTGACTCTGAAAACCAGTCCAAAAAAATCAATTTTAGATGAATTATTAAAAGGAAATTAGTATGTCGCTAAAAGAATTTTTATTGTTTACAAAGGACAAAAATGAGAAAAACATATCATTAACTGTTGATGATATTGATGCATTGCATTCACATGCAGCAGTCCTTATTCAATCATATAAAGCCAAAACGGATAATGAAAATGATGAAATTGTAAAGTTATTATTGCCAAATCCGTCTATATTTTTGACCGATGGTTCAATTGAAAAATTATCAGAAATAGCAAATAAAATCACACATTCAAGATCTATTTCTCAATTTCCTGTCGCTGTTTTTTTGTCAACAATTCCTCATAAAACGCCAACAAATAGAACCTTAGAATGTGAAAAATGGCGTATTATTCAAGCTCGTCTACTCATCGTTTGTCATCATTTATTTTACCTAAAAGGTTATGAAGATATCCTTATAAGGGTGATGACTGATTATCGAATGTTAGTCCACAAACAATACTCTTTTTTGATTTCAACTATGCCAGATTTTGAGTTAGATGTTGAACAGTTAATAAAGTTATTAAGTGATATTAAAGAAAAAATAATCTATGAAGAGCTAGAGGTAAAGGGAAAAGAAAGTACATCCATAAAGCAAAACATTCCAAGAATTAGAAACTTTATTCGTTTATTTTCAGATTATTGGCAAAATAATTTAACATACAAAAAACGAGAAGTTGATAGAGGTAAAAATATTCAAAGGCCACCAAAGATATCACCGGTGGCCTCAAAAATCATAGCTGAAGAGCACCACGATGTTGTTGAAGAAATAACGCAACCGATCATAGATAATGAAAAATACCCGTATGATTTTGATGAACGAACAGCAGAGCAAGAAACAATAGCACGCTATTTTTCGGTAGATCTTATTGCCCCAAATGAGGTAAGTAAATCTTTAGCTCGTCAAAATGTATTATCAAATGCAACCATAAATCATATTTTGCGACGTGAAAAATACCTCACGAGTGATGTGAATCAACTCACAGTGCATGAGGTTTATTTATTAATGAATAATTGTTTATCAGATCCCAAAGGGTCATTGCAATCAACTATTATCCTATTATCTTTGTGTACAGGTCGCACTGTAGAACAACTATTAAGCCCTGAATTTGTATTCCAGAAAATAACTGGATCACCATTTAATGGCAGATTTGTCGTGTTATCAAAACCGCAATTACCTAAGCCTCAATTACCCAATAAATTATTGAAATTAATTACTCCATCGATTGGAAGTGTTATTTTGTCATTACCTCGTTTATTGGATGGTTTCCTTGAAGTAAACGAGCTGAAGTCATGTAATATTGATGAAGTAAAAAAACAAATATCAACCCAAATAACCGATCTTAACCGTAAACATGGTAGTAAGATAACACAGGCACGTATTGCTAATTATCTTGCCACTTTTTTACACCAACATGGTAGTGACGATATTGAAATGTGCCTCTTATTAGGTTGGGATCCCAAACACTTTGCGGGTTCATATTATTACCAAATAAACGTAAGAAAGTTACTTTTACTTCATCAAAAATACTTATTAGCTTTGTATTACATGGCAAAACGTGGGTATGCTGACACTATTAAGTTTGAGAAAAACATTGACGCAAGTAATGAGAAAACAACAGAAGAAACGACTAATAAAACTCATGTTAAGCTTGATCATAAGGACGATAAAGAAGAGAAACAAAATAACACTAAACAAAAAAATGTATATGTTGGCAGTAATTTACAAGTAAATAGCGATATTGTTAGCCAATTATTTTCAATATTATCTAAAAACCTATCTGACTATAAAGGCGATAAGTTTGAATTTCATAATCAATATACGCTTTATACTTTGCTATTATTGAATTTATCATTAGGGCATAGACCCGTAAATGATCCCTATGAAAGTGCTGAAATATTTGACTATTATGGTGGAACTGTCTTTATTTGTGATAAAGAATCAAGGAGTGATCTGTCTGCAAGAACACTGGTTATGCCTGATACCGCATTAGCGCAAATTAAGTATTATTCATCACATTTACAATCAATGTTGTTGTATTGTGCCAATATATTACCAGCAAACACACAACGGATAAAAGACGCTTTAACGGGCAGCGAGCCTTTCTTTTTTTTCTTCAAAAATACAAAAATTGGTTCTGTAACTCCTACCAATTTGGCACATAAGCTAAAACAGATATTTCCGTTACCTATTAATTGGCACCGTCATTATATGCGAACCAAACTAAGAAAATTAGGTGTTGCTGGTCAATTGGTTGACTTATGGATGGGGCATTTAGGCATAGGCAGCACTAATATGTCTAAATTTAGTTATTTATCTTTGCATGATTTACGTCAGGTTGCTAATAAAATTGAACAGCACTTGAAAGACGATTTAAAGATCGCTGCTGTTCAAGGTTTGTAGAGGAAATTACCTATGACAAGAACAAAGTTTGGCTCAACTAAACGCAAATACAAGCGAGAGTATTCGCGAAAACAGCGACAAAATAATATTTCAAGTGAAATTAATGCACTGATTGTTACGCATATCCCTGAATTACAAAATAAGGTAATTGATGAACATGTATATCAATTACAATTAAGCCATTTATTAAATATCCTTCAAGAGCATTACACTCTGCTTGATGATTACCGTATAGCGAGAAATTGTTTATCCTCTAAAATCAACGACGGTAATAAGCTAGGTAAATATAATTTACCCATTCCACCCTACCTTATTCGCGCAAAACGAGGGGCAATATTTCGAACGCAAAACTGGTTTATCAAAGTAAAGGCGCTAAATCAATGGAAGTATCAATGGCATCAGCAATTAGCGAGTTCTAAGGCTGAAAATATCACATCACCTGAGCACTTGTTGGCATCATCATTAATTTCAGCCGCATTTTATGGTGGACTTTCCTTGCCGGAAGCCTTAGTCGCTTTGGCTAATCAATTAACACAGTTAAATAAACCGTTAATAAAAATTAAAAATGAAGTGTGGTTTGATTTAACCTTTAAATCAACCACACAGGATGCCAATGTTAGAAGTAAAAATAGTAAAATTACCATAACATTACGACGTTGGTATCCTGATGCGGTATCACTTGCTTGGATCAGGCATTTTTTATATTGTAAACAGAAAAACATATTAGTATATAAAAAACTTGATCAGAAACAATGTTGGGGTTTAATCAAACACTCTATGCAAAGTATTTCACCAATTAATGTTTTTACTAGCTTTAGATCTTTTTGTTTAGCAACAACAGGGATATTAGAAAACCAGCCCAATGTAGAGCTTCCCAACGCATTACTTGAATATGTTAATGGTCGACTAGCAAGTGCGTCGTTAACGGCTAAACAGCAAGAAAATTTATTAAATCCGCAAATAAATAACATAAAAGAAGGAAATCAAACCGAGAATAAAAAGTTAGCTTTCAAACGCTTTGAGCTAGTATCAAAAAAAATAACATCATACGTACAAAGTACTACTACTCCCAGCTTCAACTACGAGTATACCTTTGAATTGATCAGACGTTCTATTATTACCGATTTTGAAAATGGTGAAAAAAGTACGCCTACTATTGCCTTAAATTCACTTAAAGCTATTGAATTATCTAGTTTACCTATATCGATCTGTATTTTAATTAATTGGTTGATCTATTTGCTTGAAGAAAGAGAAATTGCCGTATCAAGCTCACAAACCTACTTTTCTAAAATAGGCATGTTATGGGCAACTTACATGGTTGATTTAGATTTACGATTGCTAGATGAAGAAACTTTTGAAGAGTTATATTTGTTAATGCTCAATATAGGTCATACGGAGCAAAGTCGCAGAGATAAAGCCGCATTGTTAAATGATTTACATCAATATGGAGTTAAAACGCTAAATTTACCCGTTTTAACAAACAACAATTTATCAATATCCAAAGATAAAACACAAAACTTTGTTAAAGTCGGGTTTATCTCCGAGTCTATGTTTAGGTATTTATGTAAAGAAATAAGTATGATCAAAGATGTTGATGAATTAACGGTTAAAGGTTTAATCTGTTTAGTTATCATCGCTTATCGTCTCGGCTTACGTAGAGGTGAGCTGCTAAAACTGCAAATGCGAGATATTGAAAATTCATCAGAGCGATGGCTATATATTCGAGAAAATAAATTTGGAAATAATAAAACCAGTAGCGCCTTGAGAAAACTTCCGATAACCGCATTATTAACGCAAGAAGAAAATGCTTTATTTATACGTTATTTAACTGAACGCGAAAAAACAGTTAGCAATAGTCCCCAAAGTTTAGTTTTTTCTAAAAGTTTAACCCCAACACTACCATTTGATGGTAACAGTATTAGCAGTTTAGTCAGTAGTATTTTAAAAAACATGACTAACACTGTGCTATCATTTCACCATCTTCGCCATAGCGCCTTATCAAGGTTACATTTGATTATCGAAGATATGGGATCTCTTATTGAACGTTATACTTGCTATAGTAAAGAGCAAGTACAAATAATTCGCAGTGTACTCTTAACAAAGCATAATGAGCAGGTTCATCGTGATAATTATTGGGCATTAGCGGGTATTGCTGGACATGCTACACCAGAAACAACCTTTGCTAATTATCTGCATTTTGTCGATCGAGTTTTATTTGAACGATTAAGCAAATCAAGCATACACTTTTCTATCACTGAAATTAACAATATCAGTGCCATATCGAGTAATTATTTAACAAGACACTGTAAAAAAGAACAAATACCACCAGAAAGTATCCCTATCTATAGCCTTTATCAAAAAATGGTTAAAGATGTATCATCTTTTAGCACAGAGATAACCTTGCTTAAAGAAGAAAGCACTCAGGACAAATCTCAAGAGGATGAACTCTATCATCACCATAAAACTATAAATCAGCTAGTTTGTATGAAAATACTTAAAGAAACCGAAAATGGGGCTTCGGTCAGTGAATTGGTGTATAAGTATCAGATAAATGAACAGATCATTGAAAAATGGATTGTTCATGCTAGAGCCGTAGCCAATAAAAAAACCCAACAAGGTAAATCAAGGTTATTTATAGCGTATTCAAAATCATTAGCAAATATTGAACAATTATGTCCACAAAAACCGCCTTCTAAAGTTGAATTAGATGATGCTGATATCGCTTTAGAAAAATTAAGAACATTATACTCAAATAATGAGGCTCTTATTTTGTGGTGTGTTAATTATTTTATCAACAATACCACTCGTTCATCTACAGCAATATGTTTTACTAAAAAAGACGACTTTGAAAAGTTCATCACTTTTCTAATACAAGTTTTTCCTAAAAATCGTTGGACAATAAAACTTGAGCTTGCAGAAAGTGACACAAAACTACTCGCCCAATGGCAGCAAGTAAGCCATGGGATATTCATTTATAGTGAAAAAGATAACATAAAAAACAAAAATCTCTTTCCAGAAGGAAAAATGAATTTACATCTTAATCACCCTAAAAAAGATAGAATAATCAATAAAGTGAAAAATAAAGAAAAAAGATTCCAAAAGTACAGCACCTCGACTTTACGCTATATTTTTCATATTTTAGCGATAATGTTATGATGCTGGGAATAGCTGTAGTGATTTATAAAAGCCATTTATTTTACAAACCTATTAATTTTTCAGCTCAAATACTTTTACTACCCAATAATGTGTCAAATGGTATTATATCTCAGCACTGAGTTCGATCATTATTCAAATTTTTGTTATCTCGGGTACTTCTATAACTTATTAATATACACAACAGTTTTCCAGTCAGCAGCATTTTTAACTTTTCCCTCGGACCATACTTCAACCATTTTCATAAGTTGAGTATTAACTTTATCCGAAAAATCAAAATAATGTTTATTTCTACCTAAATCATGGTTCCAATAACCAACGCCCTGATCAAAGCCAATGCTATATGAATTTCTATTTTCAAAAGTAAGCGTTAACTCTCTTCGGTGAGATATCTCAGACTTGCTATCATGTAAATCTAAAAAACAAGTAAGTTTAATGCCTTGGGTAAACCATAAGGCAAGCACTTCACTCATATCTGTAGGGTTTTGCCAATCATGATTTATAAGTCTACCCTTTGTCTGTTTTTCAGTGAATCAAGTTTGCAGGTTGAAAGACGTTTGAGAGGTACGACAAGACACAAATTGACCTTGTTGACTTGAAGTAACTGATAAACAAACATATGTACTTCTCGAACATTTAAATCCCATTCATGAAGGTTATCTGACAACCAAAGTGTTACTGATTTTGCCCCTCTGTTTATTTGATGAGAAATCGCTTCTTTAATTGATTCATGGCAATATTTTGATCCTTGCAAATAATTATATTTGGCTGCTAACGAAACAAAGCACTTAAAATCACGGCTTAGCCAATTTAGCGCTAAGTGTCGATCTAAATGATTGATATCATGACGAGTATTTGAATCAAGTAAACAAGTTGAACATACACTCTCACAACAAGAATCACACTCTAGAAAATCATACATATCAGTAAGTAATTTATCTATATGACTGGCAGCACTTGTGGCAAAACCAGCGCCACCACTCACATCATCAAATAACTGGATCACCATAGCGGGTAAATTTGTTGTCAATATTCTTGAGGGCCGAACTGAATAGCCAATTTCTGACGTTGAAATACCTAACTTGCTAGCTAAAGCATTCCTTAATGACACGGCAAGTGTAAGTGCGATAGTGCGACCATTCTCTGTATCTTCAATATACGCCCCTGAGATAGGGTGCTTTAATGTTAGCTCAAACGCGTCAGTTAGTGAGTAATGACAATCCCTTTTCAGAATCAATATTTCGTACCTTGAAATATCGACCTGAATACCCAGAAAAAGCCTTTGGTAATATAAGTAAAGCCAGAAGTTGGGTTAGCGGTTTTGTGCAATGGTATAACCATGAGCACTGTCATAGCGGCATTAAATTTACCACGCCGCACGAACGTCACACTGGTAAAGATGTTGACGTATTAGCCAAAAGAAAATTAGTTTATAAAGACGCTAAATTGGCAAATCCTGGGCGATGGTCGGGTGAAATTAAGAATTGGGATCATATTAAAGAGGTTTACTTGAATCCTGAAAAAGGAAAATCCGAGATAAAAGAGAATAAGGCGGCATAAATTTAAACTTTAGGCGACAACTTGCTTGAAAAACACCGTGTGAGAGCGTAGCGGGACATCGCTAGACGCCTATTTAGAAAAGCCGTTATCGAAAGATAACGGCTTTTTGCTGTCTAGGTAAAAATTAATAAGAATGTAGGTCGCCGCTTGCTGCGACACTCTCAACCTAGATACTAGTTTAAAATATATGGAGTATTTATGGATTGATTAAAAATTTATCATTTCTGATCACAGGTACAGCTCCTGTTATTGTTAGTGAGTCATGTGTTTTGATGATGTGAAGGCGGTGGTAGTTGATAGCAAATGTCATTGCCTCAAGCTGACATTTTGAGTGACCATCAATCATTATTTTTTGCTGTCTGTTAGATCTTATTTGGCGAATGGCATCAGGTGTTGAAAATTCCATTTTAATATTTCCTTTTCTTTATACGAAGTGGCTAAATTACGAAGTAGCTAAAATATACACGATAGAAATAAGTGTAGAAGAAATAGAGTAAAAAGCTAATAATTAAGTATAAAAATTAGCTTATTACTCTTTGTGTAGTAATTACAGCTGTATATAAATTGAAAAACTTAACGCTGGTTGAGTAATGGTAACATTTTTAGCTTTGTCATATACAAAGTCGCTTGTTCCAGTGATTTTTTTATACTGATTTTGTTGGTTTCTCAGTGATACTTGTTGTTCTGTTTTTGCCGTATTAACTATGATAAGTAATTTTTCTTGTTGGTTGGTTTTAGTAAAAACAAAAAGTCCAGTCTTAGCTTGTGAATAAAGTGTTATTTGTTGACCATTACGTAGTGCAGAATGTTGTTGATAAAGTTTAGCGTATTCACTAAAGGTTTTATATAAAGGATTATTTCGATCAAAATTATCATCGGCAGTCGTTTTATTGTTAGCTAATAAATTGTCGTTATTATAGCTATTCACAAGTGATGGCATCATGTCTTGACGAGCATTTTGATCACCACCATCGCCAACAAATCCTTGTTCATCACCATAATAAATTACAGGTACACCGCGAGTAAAAAACATTAATGCAGTAGCCAGCTTTAAACGTGCTATTTTTTCTTCTTCATTATAGTTGTGTTTTTCTTGCTTAAGCCTGTAGGCGAAACGCCCCATGTCGTGATTACTAATAAAATTAATTAATTCGCTGGCATTACTATCTTTATCGTTGTAATAGTGATCTTGAGCAAATAATTGCGCTAGCTTATTTGTACCTTGTTGTTTTATTAGTGTATCAACTATTGCTTGTTGAAAACCAAAATCAAGTACCGATTGCATTTTGCCTTGGGTAGTGAAACGGCTTAAATATTTAGGCTCAGCACTATAGACTTCACCAAACATAAAAAAATTATCTATGCCTTGATTTTTTGCGTGATTAACTAAAGCAGGGGCGAATTGTGACCAAAATTCAATATTAACGTGTTTTACTGTATCAATACGAAAGCCATCAGGTTTAAATTTATCAATAATATGTTCATAAATATCAATAAAACCATTAACAACAAATTGATCTTCTGTCTTTAAGTCGTCAAGGCCTGAAAAGTCACCATTTTGTGAACTCTCACCTTGCCAAGTTGAATCACCTTGATTGTGATAATATTTGGGATCGTTTAACCAAGTTGGAAATTTTAGTTTTTCATCGCCTTTTGGGATTATTGGTGTGTAGTGTTTACCTTGTGCTAGTTCTGCCGTTGAAATATAAGGACAACCCATCGCTTTATTTTTTTCTTGTGTAGAAATAAGCCAACCTAAACCATCATCACCATGGCATTCTTTATATTTGATCACATCAGCAGTGTGGTTAGTAATAATATCGAAAAATACTTTAATATTACGTTGATGGGCAGCTTTGATAAAATTTTGTAAATCTGCGTTTGTACCAAAATGAGGATCAATTTCAGTAAAGTCTAAAATCCAATAACCATGATAACCAGCACTGCCTGCTTGTACGGCACGATTGCGTAGTATAGGCGTTAGCCAAATAGCCGTAATGCCCATATTGTCTAAATAAGGGAGTTTTGCTGTTAATCCCTTAAGATCGCCACCGTGATACATGCCTTTATTGCTTTTATCAAAACCACCACGCGATTCGGCACGTTTTTTATCGTTTAATTTAGCACCCAAATCATTACTTGAATCGCCGTTATAAAAACGATCAGGTAAAACAAAATAAAACACTTCATCGGTAATACTACGCTTAGCATAAGGTGCAAGTTGTGCTGCTTTTGCTACTATTGATGTTGTTGCCGTTGGGTTTGTTTTTGCGCTAGTTGAAAAAGTTAATAGCGCACTCGCTATCGTTAAAAAAAGTGTTGATACTTTTAAACCTTTAATCATTAAAATTTCCTAGCAGCATAATTCATTGGACGAGCTATATTCATAGCATCACTTAGTTGAGTTACTGATTTAGTGTGCCATAGTTGCTCTAAAGAAACAGGTAGTTTTTGTAACCAGTTAGGATGTTCATTAATGGTACCTGGAATGTTAACTTGTTCAGTAATTTCTAGTGTGTCTTCTAAAGGTATTAATTGAATATGGCTTGGTGCTAAGGCTAAAAATTTTTGCACGGCTACACTTAATTCAGTATTCATTATTGCGGGTGATTGTTGTGGAGCATTATCTATATTAATGACATTCATATCATCTAGTGCTGATAATAAATGCTCTCTATCACTTACTCTACCTTGTCTATCATTATTACCCATTTCTTCATTAGGATATAAATTAAGTTGTTGACGCCAGTGTAAATCACGACCTGTCCACCAGCCGGCTAAGGTGGGTAAATCATGCGTTGATACCGTAACCATAGATTGTGCAGGATAAGTTTCTGGACGCATGAATAATCCAGACTCCCAACGTTCAAAAAATAGTACTTTATAGGATAATAAACCTGCGCTTGCCATTATTTCACCAAAGCCATCGGGGACCGTACCAAGATCTTCACCAATAACCACACAGTTCATGCGGCGCGACTCTAGTGCAATTATGCGTAAAATGTCTTCAAGAGGAAAAGTAATATAAATACCTTGATCTGCTTTATAACCTGGAGCAACCCAATATTGACGCATTAGCCCTAATATATGATCAATGCGGAGTGCGCCAGCATATTGCATGTTACTGCGTAAGGCTTTTATTAACGGCAAATAGCCTTTTTCTTGTAGCGCGACAGGGTTCATTGGTGTTAACCCCCAGTCTTGTCCTAAAGCATTGGTGGCATCTGGTGGTGCGCCAACAGCTGCACCTGAAACATATACTTCGGGTGCTGACCACACATCAACACCGCTACCGTCACAACCTACGGCTAAATCTAAATATAAACCTACCGGCATACCATTTTTTTTAGCGGTTAATGCCGCTTCGCTAAGTTGCTGGTGAGCAAGCCACTGGCAAAATATAAAATAATCAATGCGCTGACGATGTTCCTTGACAAAAGTAGCAACGGCTGAATTTTTTGTATTTTGATATTCTTGGGGCCAATTAGGCCAGCCATAACAGTTAAAATCTAGCTTTCTAAAATGTTCATATAATGCTTCGAAGGTAGCGAGTTGAACTAAATCTTCACCATGACTTTGTTTGAATTGTTCAAAAGCAATGGCTTCTTTACTTTGTTTGCTTAAATCATTAGTGACAAAATCTATATACAGTAATTCGAGTATTGCAAACTTTAATGAAGCAGCCGCAGGGTAATCAACTAATTCAGTATTTTTAGCAAAAGCCAAACGTTGTTGAAAATCGTCACTGTGATAAATTTTTTGTGCAGTAGTACAATTTTCAAAATTAAATACCTTAGTGACATCAATATAAATAGTATTTAAAAAGCAGCGACTTGTTGGAGAATAGGGGCTACGATGTGCTGGATTATTTTGATATAACGGATGTAGAGGGTTTAAGCCTATGGCGGCAACGCCATGACTGGCTGATTGTTCAATTAATTGTGTTAAATCTCCAAAATCGCCAATTCCCCAACTGTTCTCACTATGTAAAGAATAAAGTTGTGCGGCTAAGCCCCACATTTTATCACTACATGCTTCTTGTGGACTAAAGCAAGTTTTTGGCGCATAAATTAAATGGCAACTTGCTTTTTTATCACCATAAGTTAATGACAGTTGATGATAACCTTGCGCTAAATTAGGCAATGGTAGTTGGTATTTGGTAAAAGTTTGCCCTGAAAAATTGGCATTATCAATTACTTTTAATTCATTAATAGCAATGTTATCTGTTAATTTTTTGTTATCTTCGGTGATTATCGTCCAGCTAAGTTGTGTTTTGTTATTTTGCGTTTGATCTTGTGCCTGTTGTTGCACTAGGCTAATTTCAATAACATGCTGACATTCTTCTAATTTAGCAATATGTGTTGCAGGTAACATTTCTCGCCATGATTTTTGTACTAAATCATCAATACTTTGCTGTAAAATTTGTGGATCGCCAATGTTATACCCCATCGCTGCAAGTAATGAACGACGAGCGCCATCATTAGCGTACACTTGCTCACCAAAGCTATTAAGGTAATTACGGTGAAAGCCGACTAAGTCTGCTAATTGTTCAATTAGATCCATGATTGTTATTCTCTTTAGGTACTTTATTATTTATTGGTGTATTTGCACTTTTATTAACTGTGCTATTCGACTGGCTATAGGCTAAAACCACACAACTGTGGGCTGCTACGCACAAGCTATATTCTGTGATGTTTTTTTGTTTGTTTGTTTTACTATTTTTATCAATAGAAGAAACTGCGGTATCAATTAGTATTTGCCAGTTACCTGTTAATTTACGACACAATTCTTTTGGTAACTGGTAATGAATTTCACAAGGATGTGCATTAAAAATAATTAATAAAGCATCATCAGTATATGCTTGAGTTTTTTCATCTTTAGCCGTTTTATGTTGGGCAGTTTCTGCTAATAACATCGCAAAACATTTTATTGCGGTGTCATGCCAGTCGCTTTGCTGCATACGCTCACCACGGCAATTAAGCCAATTAATGTCAGCTAATCCTGTTTTGTCTGAATGCTCTTTGCCGTGATGATAATGACTACGGTTTAATAATGGGTGTGCTTTGCGTAATGCAATTAAGTGTTTTACAAACTCAAATTGTTGTTCGCTTTCGTTCGACGTTTCATTTTGCTTTTGCCAATTAAGCCAAGATATTTCATTGTCTTGACAATAAGCGTTGTTATTACCTTGCTGACTGTTACCAATTTCATCACCAGCAAGCAGCATTGGCGTACCTTGAGCAATAAATAAGGTGGTGAGTAAATTGCGCTTTTGTCTTAAACGTAATTGTTTAATGGTGCTATTGGTTGTTTCACCTTCAATACCAAAATTTTCGCTAAAATTGGCATTATGGCCATCTTGGTTTTGTTCACCATTCGCCTCATTATGCTTTTTTTGATAGGTCACTAGGTCATGTAAAGTAAAACCATCGTGACTGGTGATAAAATTTACACTTGAACTTGGGCGGCGACTTGGATTTTCAAATAAGTCACTTGAACCATGTAAGCGCTGAGCAAATTCAGGTGCCATACCTTGATCGCCACGCCAAAAACGACGACAGGTATCACGAAATTTATCATTCCATTCAAGCCAACTATTAGGAAAATGTCCTAGCTGATAACCGTTGTTACCTACATCCCAAGGTTCAGCAATAAGCTTTACTTTAGACAAAATAGGATCTTGGCGCAAAATAGTAAAAAAATGGCTGTGGTTATTAAAACCATTATTGTCACGACCTAAGCTTGGGGCTAAGTCAAAGCGAAAACCATCAACGCCCATTTTTTCAACCCAATAACGTAGGCTATCGGTGACTAATTGTAATACTCGCGGATGCTGAATATTGAGTGAATTGCCACAACCAGAATTATTAATATAAAACCGTTTATCATGTGGGTTTAATAAGTAGTAGCTCGCGTTATCTATACCTTTGTAACAAACGGTTGCGCCGAGATGATCGCCTTCAGCGGTATGGTTATAAACCACATCTAAAATAATTTCTATTCCTAAATTGTGGTATTTTTCTACTAGTTGTTTAAATTCATTAAGTTCATTTTGATGGCAATAACTAGGATCTGGAATGAAAAAATTGAGGCTGTTGTAACCCCAATAATTGGTCAGTCCTTGCTCTTGTAAAAAAGGTTCATCTAAAAAAGTATGAATAGGCATTAACTCAATACTGGTAATACCTAATTCGTGAATATATTTACAAACTTGATCACTTGCTAAACCAGCAAAGGTGCCTTGTAATTCAATAGGCACATTAGGATTTTTTTTAGTAAAACCTTTTACGTGCATCTCATAAAGAATAGTATCTCGGCGACGTACTTGTGGATGACTGGTACAGTTGTCTACTTCATTAATTACCACACACTTAGGTAAATAAGCGCTGTTATCACGGGTGTCAAACGTTAAATCGTGTTGCTCGTTATATTGATCGTAGCCAAAGTGAGTGTCGCTATAAATAAAGTCGCCAAATAATTTTTTTGCATATGGGTCTAGCAATAGTTTATTTGCGTTAAATCTATGTCCTTGGTGTGGGTCGAAAGCGCCATGAACCCTATAGCCATATAAACAACCAGCGGTTAAACCTTCAATATGACCATGCCATACTTCATCGGTAAATTCGGGCAAGCTTATACGGGCAATTTCTTGTTTGCCACTTTGATCAAATAAACATAATTCAACTTTAGTTGCATTAGCCGAAAATAAAGCGACATTTACGCCTGTTTTGGTCACTGTTGCACCTAAAGGGTAAGAGCGTCCAGATGTAATTTGGTAACCTTTACTCGATGATGAGTTTGTTGATTGTTCCATATTATTGTTCATTAACACTCCTTAATCGCTAAAATTAAGGTGCTTAATGGCGGTATCGTAATATCAATACTATGAGCTTGATTTTGCCAAGGAACTTCTTGGCTAGTAACGCCGTTAGTATTGCTTAAACCGCTACCGCTATAAATTTTAAGATCAGAGTTAATTAGCTCAATATATTGCCCTGCTACAGGCACACCAACTTTAAAATTATGATGAGTATTAGGAGTGAAATTACAAATAACCATCACAGCTTGCGGTGAATGCATATCATTTTGTTCATAACGAATAAAGCTGATAATGGATTGTTCGCTATTTTTGTGATCTAACCACTCAAAACCATCCTGTTCACAATCTAGTTGATACAGGGCAGGGGTATTTTTGTAAACATTATTTAAATCTTTTATTAACCGCTGTACACCACTGTGCCAATGAATATCAAGTTGTTGCCAGTCAAGTTCACCATCAAAATTCCATTCTTTTCCTTGAGCAAATTCACAACCCATAAAGAGTAATTTTTTACCCGGATGTGCCCACATAAAAGCATAATAGGCGCGTAAATTAGCAAATTTCTGCCAAGCATCGCCAGGCATTTTTGCGATCATAGATCCTTTGCCATGAACAACTTCATCGTGACTTATGGGTAAAATAAAATTTTCATCAAAGGCATAAACTAAGCCAAAAGTCATTTCATTGTGATGATGTTTACGGTGTATGGTTTCTCGTTGAATATAATTTAGTGTGTCATTCATCCAACCCATATTCCACTTAAAGCCAAAGCCTAAACCGCCATCAGAAGTAGGACGCGAAACACCAGCCCAAGAGGTTGATTCTTCAGCAACTGAAAAACAATCAGGGTATTGGTTATAGAGTTCTTCATTAAAGCGTTGTAAAAAAGCGACCGCTTCAAGGTTTTCACGACCACCATCTTTATTCGGTATCCATTCACCAGCTTTACGGCTGTAATCTAAATAAAGCATAGAGGCAACTGCATCAACACGAATACCATCAATATGGTAAGTATCTAACCAGTGTAAGGCGCTCGCGCGTAAAAAATTAGCGACTTCTACACGACCATAATTGTAAATTAATGTATTCCAATCAGGGTGATAACCTTGACGAGGATCCGCGTGTTCGTATAAATGGGTACCGTCGAATGTTGCTAAACCGTGATCATCGCTAGGAAAATGTCCGGGCACCCAATCAATTAATAAACCTAAGTTAGCTTGATGGCATTTATCGACAAAATATTGAAAATCAACTTTTGTACCAAAGCGAGCCGTAGGTGCAAATAAACCGATGGGTTGATAACCCCAAGAACCGTCAAATGGATATTCACTCACTGGCATTAATTGTAAATGAGTAAAACCCATTTCTACTGTGTAGGGAATAAGTTGGTCGGCAATATCGCGATAATTTAAAAATTCATTATTTGTGCTGCGCCGCCATGAACCTAAGTGAACTTCATAAATAGAAATAGGGGCATGACGATTATTACGCTGGGCGCGTTGTGCTAACCAAGCTTGATCTTGCCAAGCATACGGTTGATTTTTTGCGACAATACTTGCGGTATCAGGGCGATATTGCCCTTGTTCGGCATAAGGATCGGCTTTATGAGCTAATAAATTACCCGAGTTGTCTTTTATTTCAAATTTATACGCACTACCCACACCAACATTAGGAATGAAAATTGCCCAATAACCACTATGGTTAACATTGGTCATGGGATGACGTCGACCGTCCCAATGATTAAAATCGCTAATAAGCGCAACATGGCTAGCATTAGGTGCCCAAACACAAAAGCGAGTTCCAGTAACGGTTCTTTTAAATTGACTATATTGTTGAGCTTGTGCGCCAAGTATTTTATATGGCTTTTGATGATCACCTTGGGTTAATAAATGTAAATCAAAATCACTTATATTAGGTGTAAAGGCAAAGGCATCATCAATAATTTGCTGATCTTCGCCATGTGTTACTTTTAACTGGTAAGTAAAGGGCTTTTTACGGCCTTTATTAGCATCTAGCTTTTTACTAAAAAAACCACGATCATCAACTTTATTCAGCTTGGCTAAAACTTTAGTTACTCCGTTTTTAGTGGTGGTAACTATTTCAACGCTATCCGCATCTGCTTGAAAAGTATTAATGACCAAATAACCAGACTCGCTATCGCGATGCAGCCCTAAAAATGCAGCAGCATTGCAATGTTGTGCATTAATAATGGCGTTAATTTGATCGGTAAATTTAGTCATTGACTTAACCATTTAAATAGTCCTTTATTTACTATTTTGTGTCAGTTTGGCTTTTGTTGACGCAGCTTTTACAGGCGTTAGCCGCCAGATATTAGCCACATAATCTTCAATTGAACGATCTGAATTGAATTTACCCATCATCGCGGTATTCATTATTGCCATGTGTGCCCAACGTGTTTTGTTTTTATACGCTTTATTTAGCGCTTTATGTGCCGTAGAGTAACTTTCAAAATCGGCAAGTACTTTATAGGGATCGCCACCATCAAGAAGGCTACGTTTTATTGCTGATAACTCACCTGAGCGACCAGGGGTGAAATAATCGCTATCTAACCAATCTAAACAGGCTTTAATTTCTGCATTTTGTTCATAATATTGGCGAGGATCATAGCCTTGTTTGTCTAACGCTTTTATTTGTTCAACGGTATTACCAAAGATAAATATATTGTCGCTACCTACCTCCTCGGCAATTTCAATATTAGCGCCATCAAGCGTACCAATAGTTACTGCACCATTAAGGGCAAGCTTCATATTTCCTGTGCCAGACGCTTCTTTACCTGCGGTAGATATTTGTTCTGAAACATCGGCTGCGGGAATGATTTTTTCGGCTAAGCTCACGCGATAGTTTGGTAAAAAAACCACTTTAAGTTTGTCTTTTATGCGGTTGTCATTGTTAATTTTATCCGCCATTTTATTCAAACAATAAATGATCTCTTTCGCTAAGTAATAGCCTGGAGCGGCTTTTGCGCCAAAGATAAATACTTGCGGATGTATGTCTAATTCAGGATTGGCGAGTAAACGACGATAAAGGGCTAAAATATGTAATAAATTTAAGTGCTGGCGTTTATATTCGTGTAAGCGTTTAATTTGAATATCAAAAATAGCATCAGGGCTAACGGTAATATTTGTTAACTGTTTAATTGTTTTAGTTAAAGCAATTTTATTTTGTTGTTTAATTGCCATAAATTGTTTTTGAAAATTGGCATTGTCAGCCAAATCCGCAAGGGCTGTTAAACTATCGAGGTTTTTTGCCCAATCGTCAGTAATACCTTGCTTAATAAACGTTTTATTTAATAAGTTAGCCAGTAGTGGATTACAAGCCTTTAACCAACGACGCGGCGTAATACCGTTGGTAACGTTAGTTAATTTATTGGGATAAAGTTGATTGAACTCAGGAAATAAATCTTGTTTTACTAAGTCTGAATGAATTTGTGCAACACCATTGACCCTATGAGCCGTAACTACACATAAATGTGCCATACGTACCATACGCTCACTACCTTCTTCAACTAACGATAATTTAGCACGCATCTCGTTATTATGTGGCCATAACGACTCAACATCGTTGTTTAAAAAGTTTTCATTAATTTGATACAAAAACTCTAAATGGCGAGGTAATACTTTTTCAAATAAATTTACTGACCATTTTTCTAACGCTTCGGGTAATAAGGTATGATTGGTATAAGCAAAGACTTTTTTGCAAATACCCCAAGCATCATCCCAAGATAAACCATGATCATCTTTAAGGGTGCGCATTAATTCTAAAATAGCGATAGTTGGATGAGTATCGTTTAATTGAATCGCTACTTGATCGGCAAATTGACTCCAATCATCACTATGTTGTTTTTGGTAACGGTTAATAATATCTTTGATTGAACAAGCACAAAAAAAGTATTGTTGAATAAAGCGTAATTCTTTACCTGCTTCAGTATCGTCATTAGGGTAAAGTACTTTAGACACTGTTTCTGCCGCTATTTGATGATGATGTGCATCATGGTAATTACCTTGATTAAAATGCTGCCAATCAAAATGTTCATCGGCGCGTGATTCCCATAAGCGCAATATGTTAACGGTATTAGATTTATAACCCACAATAGGGATATCCCAAGCAATACCTTTTAATGTTTGTTCGCTATGCCAAATTTTCTTGATGCTGCCATCGGCTTGTACTTGTTGTTCAACATAGCCATAAAGTGGAATATATTGAGTCGCTTCAGGGCGACATACTTCCCATGGATTACCAAATTCGCGCCAAACATCAGGAGATTCTATTTGGCGACCATGATCAAAGTTTTGTTTAAACAAACCATGCTCATAATGAATTCCATAGCCAACTGCGGCATAGTCAAGTGTGGCTAATGAGTCAAGAAAACAAGCAGCCAAACGACCTAAACCACCATTACCTAAGGCTAAGTCAGCACCTTGTTCGCATAAATCAGCAAGTTCAAAACCTAATGATTTTAGTGCTTTGTCTGCTGCATCAAATAAACCTAAATTATGTAAATTGTTTGAGAGTAAACGACCCATTAAATATTCAAGCGATAAATAGTTAATGCTGCGAGCATCGCTGTTAATATGATTTGTTTTGGTAGTTTGCAGTTTTTCAAAAACACTTTCGTTAACGGCTAAACAGGTAGCTTGCCACCATGCTTGTTTGTTGGTACTGGCATCAGAGTCACCTAGGGTATATTTTAGGTGATGTAGTACTCTTTCTTTAAATTCTGCGGCATTAATTTGCGCAGCAGCACCTTTAGTTTTACGCACTGTTTTTTTAGTGGTTTTAGTTGTTGCTTTGTTTGCTACTTTGCTTGAACTGACCATTTTTGTTTCAACCATCTCTTTAACTACTTCTTTTATCTACATGGGAAAATATATCTGTGTGATCGTTGCTTTGATCTCAATGTGATACTAGTTTTATATCTTATCTTTTAAATTGAGCTTTTAGCTTAGCTTTTTTTCTTAAGTAAAGATTATGCTGAGGATGGGCAGTAGGGCAATACTCTACATACGTATGCATAAGTAAAGTGTTTAAAAATAAAGCATGCATACGTATGTATTTTTTGTTGGCAATGGTGACATTACCTATACAAAAAATAGTGACTCAGGTAATATCTTGTTTAAGATTAATTTTTTGAGTTTGTTGTGAAATCTAAACCTACTTCTTTTGATATTGCCTATCAGGCTGGCGTTTCTCAGTCTACGGTGTCGCGGGCTTTGCGTAATAGTCCGTTAGTTAATGAAGAAACGCGTATAAAAGTGCAAGCTATTGCTAAAAAATTAAATTATAAGGTCGATAAAAACGCTAGTAGTTTACGTACCCAACAAAGCGCTACTATTGCTTTGTTGTTGTTTGAAGATCCCACCAGTGATGATTCACTTATTAATCCTTTTTTCTTATCTATGCTAGGTAGTATTACCAAAGCGAGTGCGAGTAAAGGCTACGATTTATTAATTTCTTTTCAGCAAATGAATAGTGATTGGCATGCTGATTTTGAAGATAGTAATAAGGCTGATGGCATAATTTTACTCGGTTATGGTGATTATCATGATTATGAAGAAAAATTAGTGCATTTAATCGAGCAAAAAACCCATTTTGTACGCTGGGGAGCCGAAGTAAAAGATTTGCCTGTTGTCTCTGTAGGCTGTGATAATTTTCATGGGGGTTATCAAGTGACTGAGCATTTAATTGCCAATGATCGACAAAATATCGCTTTTATTGGCTGTGCAACTAGTCATTCTCCAGAATTTTTAGACCGCTATTTAGGGCATTGTAAAGCATTAGAAAATCATCAGTTTATCGTTAATCAAGCATTACAAATAGAGGCCATTTCTACTGAAGCAGCAGGTTATATTGCCGTTAAACAGTTATTAGAAAAAGGCACGAAATTTGACGCTATTTTTGCTGCCTGTGATCTTATTGCTATAGGAGCCATGCGAGCTTTGCAAGAAGCTGATTTGAATATTCCTAATGATATTGCAGTCGCGGGTTTTGATGATATTCAAATTGCCAGCTTTACTAATCCCCCATTAACAACGGCTAAACAAAATACTAAATTGGCGGGTGAATTATTAGTCGACAAATTATTAGCATTAATTAATGGTGAACAAGCCAACACACAATTAATGCCGACCAGTTTAGTGGTACGTAAATCTTGCGGTTCGTAGACATTATGCTTATTTGTAACAGCTAACTAATGCTAGCTGTTACATTTATTTTTACTGTTACAGCGCTTTTACTGTTTCAGAAGATGATTTATTTAAAACAACTTGAGCGCTATTATCTTTAACAAAAAATACCGAAACAGCGGCTAAAATCATCGAAATACCTGCCATCATAATAATATTAATCGCATTGTTTTCAAAAACATTACTTAAAATCCAACCTGCAAAAATACCCGAAACAATTTGTGGAGCGGCAATGGTAAAATTAAATATGCCCATATAAACTCCCGTTTGTTTTACGGGTAAGCTACCCGCTAATATTGCATAAGGCATGGCTAAAATAGCTGCCCAAGCCATGCCTATTCCTATCATTGGAATAAATAACGAAACAGCGCCTTGTGGTACGGTAATTTTGGTAATTAATAAATTAACTAATACTGGCTGTGAGTTTTCTATTAACATAATACTTATAAAACCCAAACCACCCGCTAGCAGTGATAATGAATAAATAAATTTTCGACCAAATTTATTGGTTAATTTAGAGATGAATATTGAATAAATCGCCGCAAATAATGAATAAGCTGCAAAAATAATACCTACCCAATCGCCTGCGGCACCTTTTGCTTGCGCAATATTTTCTGGAATAGTCTTTATACTTTCAAGATAATGTGGATCAAACCATTTGCTATCTATTCCCCAAATATGTTGTGCAATGGCTGGCATGGTGTAAACCCACATAATAAATAACGCAAACCAAGAGAAAAATTGAACTAAGGCTAGTTGTTTCATCGTGGTTGGCATAGTTTTCATTAACGCGAAAAAGTGGTTAAGTTTTTCGCTAAGTGGTATGTCTTTTGATCTTTCTTCTAAAGGGGCTAAACCATTTTCACCGGGAGCATATTCTTTAGTTTTAAATACTGTCCACAATACTGAGCCTAACATCACCGAGGCGCCAATATAAAAGGCAAAAATAACCGATGGTGCAACCTCACCCGCTTTAGCGGTATTGTCTAAACCAACCATATTTGTTAAGGCAAAAGGTAAAATAGAGCCTAAAACTGCACCAATATTAATTAAAAAAGATTGAATAGAATAACCCACGTTACGCTGCTCCGCAGGTACCATGTCAGAAACTAAAGCACGAAAAGGTTGAAAGGCTAAGTTAAATGAAGCGTCCATAATAGCTAACATCATCGCGCCAAATAATAACGGTGTGATAAAGCTAGCTAAGCTAGCAGAGTTTGGCATTAATAACATACCAATAGCGGCAGCAATACCACCCGCTAAAATGTAAGGATTACGACGACCTAAGCGGTTCCATGTTCTATCTGAGGCGGAACCAACAATAGGTTGAATGATCAAGCCCATAATAGGGGCTACTAACCAAAATAGAGATAGCGATTCTAGATCTGCACCTAAGTTTGATAATATTCGACTGGCGTTAGCATTTTGTAAAGCAAAACCAAATTGTACCCCTAAAAAGCCAAAACTGACGTTCCAAATTTGCCAGAAACTGAGCTTTGGTTTGTGTTGGGAGTTGTTTGCCTGTGCGTTACTCATATTTTTATTCTCGTTATTTAAACCACAAAGATGATTGATACTATTAAAAAGCAGGCTTAACACTAATATTAGGTTAAGCCTGTAATACAATCCGTATCAAAACATGTGTATACCCAAATAACTGGGTATTATACCAATCTTACTAAGTATGTGATCATTTCTACTTGTTAAAATCACCAACTACTTCGTTATTTATTTTATAATTAGAATAACTAGTTATTAAAATAAATGTTTTGTGTTTGGCAATTTTTCCTGCGTATAAAGTAGATCACCTAATTAATAAAACTGGTATTTGGGAAGTAAAAACAAACGCATCATCTACTTGAGCTTATTTTTAACTACATGAAGATAATACGCAGAAGTTGCTTAATAACTCAAATTTTTGCATACGTATTCAGGTTTGTTTTTACAATGAAAGAAAGATACTGACTTTCGTCAGCATGACAGTGTTTGGTGTTAGATATGGTGGTTTGTATAAAAATACGCCTATAAAATTATTCTATAGGCGTTAATCTTTTAATCTTGAAAAAACATTAAAATTTATTTTTGTGCGGCACGTTGTTCTAAAATTTCTACAGCAGGTAATTTTTTACCTTCTAAAAATTCTAAAAAAGCACCTCCGCCTGTTGAAATATAAGATATTTTATCGGCAATGTTGTATTTATCTACAGCGGCTAAAGTGTCACCGCCACCCGCAATAGAAAAGGCTGAACTTTCGGCAATGGCTTCTGCAATAGCTTGTGTACCTTTACCAAATTGATCAAATTCAAATACCCCCACAGGACCATTCCACACAATAGTACCCGCATTTTTGATTATTTCAGCTAACTGTGCAGCAGAATCAGGACCAATGTCAAAAATCATTTCATTATCATTAACCTCACTAACATTCTTTAATGTTGCGGTTGCCGATTCTGAAAATTCTGTTGCTACAACCACATCGCTTGGCATTGGAATATCACCCTTATTGGCTTGTGCATTTGCCGTTAAACGTTTTGCTTCGTCAACTAAATTGGCTTCAAATAAAGATTTTCCAACATTATAACCTTGTGCAGCAATAAAGGTATTTGCGATACCACCACCAACAATTAATTGATCTACAATATTGGCTAGCGAGTCGAGCACGGTTAATTTAGAGGATACTTTTGAACCGCCAACAATAGCCACCATAGGGCGAGCAGGATTATCTAATGCTTTACCTAAAGCAGACAACTCGCCCGCTAAAAGTGGGCCAGCACAAGCGGTTGGTGCATATTTAGCTACGCCATGAGTACTTGCTTGGGCGCGATGTGCGGTGCCAAAAGCGTCCATAACAAATACGTCACAAAGTGCGGCTAATTTTTTTGCTAAAGTATCATCATTTTTCTTTTCGCCAATATTAAAACGAACGTTCTCAAATAACACCAATTCACCCGCGACAATTTCAACGCCGTTAAGGTAATCTTTAACGAGTCGCACAGGATAATTTAATGCTCCAGCAAGATAGTCCGCTACAGGTTGTAAAGAAAACTCTTCAACAGCTTCTCCTTCGGTAGGGCGACCTAAATGTGACATTACCATTACTTTAGCACCAGCTTCTAATGCTAATTTAAGTGTTGGAATAGCAGCTCTTAAGCGAGCATCTGAGCTGATTTGGCCATTTTTAATGGGTACATTTAAATCTTCACGAATAAGTACGCGTTGGTTGGCTAGCGTTAAATCCGTCATGTTAATTACTGACATAAAAAAAGATCTCTTTAGTTGGTTTTATTTAAAACGTAATATTTGTGTGATTTTATTTTTCTAGATCCTAGAACTTAGATCCTAGATTTTTATATTATTATTAATGAGTTATAGTTTACTTGCCATTACTGCGGCGGTATCTAACATACGGTTAGCAAAACCCCACTCGTTATCACACCACACTAATAGTTTAACTAAGCGTTTGTGGCTAACACGGGTTTGATTACCATCAACAATGGCAGAATGAGGATCATGGTTAAAATCCACTGATACTAGCGGTTCTTCGGTATAGCCTAAAATGCCCGCTAAACCATTATGTTGGGCTGCTTGAATGGCTTTATTAATATCATCGACACTAACATCGCTATTTAGTGTAACGCTAAGATCCATCGCGGTCACATTAAGCGTGGGTACACGCACGGCAATTGCTTCAAAACGGCCTGAAAATTTCGGTAAAATACGTTCAATACCTACAGCAAGTTTGGTATCAACAGGAATAATTGACTGACTGGCAGCACGGCTACGACGTAAATCAGTATGATAAGCATCGATCACTTGTTGGTCATGCATTGATGAATGAATCGTGGTAATAGTGCCACTTTCTATGCCAAACGCATCATCAATGGTTTTGATCACTGGCACAATACAATTAGTGGTACAAGATCCGTTAGAGACAATATTATCACTTGCAGATAAAGCACTATGATTAACACCATAAATAATGGTTGCATCTAGATCTTGAGCGCCAGGATGAGAAAATAATACTTTTTTAGCCCCGCTTTTTATATGGGCTAAACCATCATTTTTACTGCCAAACTTACCGGTACAATCTAGAACAATATCAACGTTGTTTTGTTGCCAATTTAGTTCGCTTAATTTTTCTTCATGGCTTAAGGCAACGGTATTACCCGCAATGGTTATTTGGTTTTGTTGATGTTCAACCGCAAAAGCAAAACGTCCATGAGTGGTATCGTATTTCAATAAATGCGCTATTCCTTCAGAATTAGCTAACTCGTTAATAGCAACAAGATTAAATTCGTCTGTTCGTCCCGTTTCATATAAGGCTCTGACCACATTGCGACCAATGCGACCAAAACCATTTATAGCAATATTTATTGGCATATTATTTCTTTATATTAAAAATTAGAACCTAGAATCTAGACCCTAGGTTCTATTTATTAGTTTTTTAAGCTATTAACCGTGGCAACAACATTTTCAACAGTGAAACCAAAGTGTTTCAATAAGTCACTACCAGGTGCTGATTCGCCAAAGGTTGTCATACCAACCACTTTACCATTAAAACCGACATATTTAGCCCAAAAATCAACGTGCGCCGCTTCAATAGCAACACGATTTAAGTTGTTTGACGGTAATACAGACTCTTTATATTCAACACTTTGTGCATCAAATACATTAGTCGATGGCATAGAAACTACGCGTACTTTTTTACCTTGTTCAGACAATGCTTTAGCGGAGTCAACCGCTAAACCAACCTCAGAACCCGTGGCAATTAAAATCACCTCAGCGGTGCCTTCACAATCAACTAAAACATAACCACCTTTAGCAATATTAGCCACTTGTTCATTATTGCGCGCCATAGCAGGTAAGCCTTGACGGCTAAATATTAATGCAGAAGGTGATTTTTGACTTTCTATTGAAGCTTTCCAAGCGACTGCTGATTCAGTTGCATCACAAGGACGCCATGTGGTTAAGTTTGGTGTAGTGCGTAAGTTGGTCAGTTGTTCTATAGGTTGATGGGTTGGGCCATCTTCACCTTGACCAATTGAGTCATGAGTATAAACAAAAATGTTTTGAATACCCATTAATGCTGACATACGTACGGCGTTACGCGCGTATTCCATAAACATCATGAAAGTGGCACCGTAGTTGATAAAACCACCATGTAATGAAATGCCATTCATGATGCCACTCATACCAAATTCACGCACACCGTAATAAATGTAGTTACCGCTTGCGTCTTCTTGAATTCCTTTTGAACCAGACCAAAGCGTTAAGTTAGAACCCGCTAAATCGGCAGAACCACCCATTAATTCAGGTAATATTGCACCAAATTCTTCAATAGTATTTTGTGAGGCTTTACGTGAGGCAATGTTATCGCCAGCATCTTGACACGCTTGAATGTAATCATTGGCTTTTGCGGCAAAGTCTTGCGGTAATTCATTTTTTACCACACGGCGTTGGTATTCTGTAGCAAGTTCAGGGAAAGCGGCTTGATAAGCAGCAAATTTTTCATTCCATGCGTTTTCTGCAATTTGACCATTTTCTTTTTGATCCCATTGTGCATATACATCGTCAGGGATTTCAAAAGGAGCATAAGGCCAGTTTAAAAATTCACGCGTTGCAGCGATTTCTTCATCACCTAATGGGGCACCGTGACAATTGTGTGTACCTGATTTATTCGGTGAACCAAAACCAATAATTGTTTTACAACAAATTAAGGTTGGTTTATCTGTTATTGCTTTTGCTTGTTCAATAGCATCGGTAATGGCGGCAGAGTTATGGCCGTCAATGCTTATTACATGCCAACCGTAAGCTTCGAAACGCGCAGGGGTGTTGTCGGTAAACCAACCTTCAACTTTACCATCAATTGAAATGCCGTTGTCATCCCAAAAGGCAATTAATTTACCTAAACCCAAAGTACCTGCTAATGAACAAGATTCGTGAGAAATACCTTCCATTAAACAGCCGTCGCCTAAAAAGCAATAAGTGTTGTGATCAACAATATTGTGATCTTCACGGTTAAATTGCGCCGCTAGTGTTCTTTCTGCAATCGCCATACCTACCGCATTAGAAATACCTGCGCCTAATGGCCCTGTAGTCGTTTCAACACCGGGGGTATAACCATATTCTGGATGACCAGGAGTTTTTGAATGCAATTGACGAAAGTTCTTTATCTCTGCCATCGGTAAATCGTAGCCGGTTAAGTGTAATAATGAATAAATAAGCATAGAGCCATGACCATTTGATAACACAAAACGGTCGCGATCAGAAAAATTAGGATTACTAGGATTATGCTTTAAAAATTTACGCCATAACACTTCGGCAATATCTGCCATGCCCATTGGGGCTCCTGGATGACCTGATTTGGCTTTTTGAATAGCGTCCATAGATAACGCACGAATAGCATTGGCTAATTTTTTAGGCATAGGTTTAAAGTTCCTGATTATAATTTTTAAAGATTAAGGGTGCAAAAGTTGAAGTGCAGGTATTTTCACCTAGTACGCTTGTTACTGCAAATATAATTTATTAATGTACGCGTATTTTCTGCAATTATTTGTTATAAGAGGTCATTAATTGTTATTTATACTTGATCATTATGTCAATTGCTTTAATTATTACCGATAGAGATTTAACTCAATTATCCTCTGGATTGAAAAAACGCTTACCTCATGTTGATATTCAATGCTGGCCTTATATTACAGCACCAGAAAAAGTAACCTTTGTTGTTGCTTGGCAACCGCCTAGCAATATTTGGCAAAAATTCCCTAACCTTAAAGTAATAAGCTCACTCGGCGCAGGCTGTGATGGTTTATTAAGTGATATAACTTTACCTGAAAATATTATTATTACTCGTATTGTTGATACTGGTTTAGCTGAACAAATGGCTGAATATGTACTAACGGCAATATTATTACTTAAACGCCGCTTTAATGATTATTTTAAGCAACAGCAAACCGAGCAATGGCAGACACTAAAAAAAATAAAAGGTAAAAAGGTAGCGATATTAGGCATTGGTGAAATTGGTCATAAAGTCGCAATAATATTAATTGCCTGTGGCTACGAAGTCTCAGGTTGGAGTCGTAGTAAAAAACAGCATGCTATGTATGAAACTTTTTATGGTAAAGATCAATTAGCTCAAACAGTAAAAAATGCTGATTTTGTGGTTTCTACATTACCTTTAACCATAGAGACAAAATATTTATTAGATGAAGTGTTTTTTAAGTCGCTTAAGAAAAGTGCGTGGTTAATTAATGTGGGCCGAGGTGAGGTATTAAAAGAAGATGATTTATTGACAGCACTTGCTAATAATAACTTACAGGGCGCTATTTTAGACGTTTTTTCAGCAGAGCCTTTAGCGAGTGAACATCCATTTTGGCAACATGACAATATTATTATCACGCCTCATATTTCTGCAATTACCGACCAAATAACGGTTATAGAACAACTTGCTGAGAATTATCAATTATTAAAAAATAATAAGCCATTGAAAAATAGAGTAGACAGGCAAAAAGGATATTAATAAAAGGTCAACGGTGGTGTTTATTGTTCATTTAGCTGTGTACTACTTTTGTCGTAGATAAATTATATCAACTAATTTATTTTATTCGCTAAAATTTACTAATTATTTGCTTTAAGTGATTGAATTTATATTCATAATCATATAAGTTTATGGTGTTTTTATTTATAAAAACAATTTTCAATTGTTAACTAATTTTAATAGTAACGTAAACTACTTAACGCAATGCCGTGAAAAGCTGTAAATCGGTAAAGGAAATAGGTAGTAGGAAAATAGTATGAATAGGTCATCTTCGCGGGGCTTTAAGTTAACAACGGTTATTTTAGCCGTTTTTGTATTAACTATTTCAGCTTTGTTTAGTAATTCGAGTATTGCAGGTGACATGGATGTAAAAATAGAGGCTTCTAGTATCAGTTTGTGAGATTGGTATAAACCAGCTCTTTAGCAATTAAAAATAATAAAAACAGTAAAGGTATATTGTTATTTGAAACCTCTTACTCGTTGTATAACAACGAGTAAGAGGTTTTTTTATGGCAAAAATATATTTTAAGTTTTTGATTTATATAGTTAATCTGAGCTCTGCTTAATACATGTTTCTCTAGCAGCTATTTTTACTTACTTCTTCGTTAAATTCACTTGCAATAGGCTAACTATTGACGCGTAAATTTGCCTTGAATTAAGCAAAATTATCAAGCTAGAGATATTTAAAATGTTAATGTTTATATATTTCAATGTGTTAACTATCTCTTAAACAGAGTTCAAGTTAGTTATTTAAAAAAATAGCAAAAAGTGGTATGACCAGTATTGTTATTTGGTTATACTCAAATGCAATTGTTCAAGTTATTGCTAAGCTTAATTAAATAAATATTTAATTAATTAAAAGAAAGGTAGGAATTATTCAATGCTAAGTTTTAAAGCACCGATTACTGATATTAAATTTATTCTAGAAGATGTCTTTGGTTATTATGATCATTATAAAAAAACACCTGAATTTTCAGAGGCTACTCCAGATCTAGTCGATGCCATTATGCAAGAGTGCGCTAAATTTAGTGAAAATGAATTATTACCATTATATCAAAGTGGTGATAAAGAAGGTTGTCGCTGGGAAGGTGGTAAAGTTTTTACACCCAAGGGTTTTAAAGGCGCTTATCAACAGTTTGTTGATGGTGGTTGGCCTTCATTAGCGCATAGTGAAAAATATGGTGGTCAAGGATTGCCACCATCACTCGGTATGATCACCTCAGAAATGATGGGCACTGCAAACTGGTCATGGACCATGTACCCAGGTTTAAGCCACGGCGCCATGAATACCATTACTGCTCATGGTAGTGAAGATCAAAAGCAATTGTATTTAACCAAGCTTATTGAAGGTACTTGGACCGGTACTATGTGTTTAACTGAACCGCAGTGTGGTACTGATTTAGGACAAGTTAAAACCAAAGCAGAGCCTAACAATGATGGTACTTATAATATTACCGGTACAAAAATATTTATCTCAGCAGGTGATCATGATTTAACAGATAATATTATTCATATAGTTTTAGCTCGTTTACCTAATGCGCCGGCAGGTACTCGCGGTATTTCGTTATTTATTGTGCCAAAAATGCACATAGACGAGCAAGGTAATGTAGGAGAAAACAATAATGTTACCTGTGGTTCTATTGAAGATAAAATGGGTATAAAAGCTTCAGCCACTGCAGTAATAAATTTTGATAATGCTAAAGGAGTATTAATTGGTCCTGAAAATAAAGGGCTAGAATGCATGTTCACCTTTATGAATACTGCTCGTGTTGGTACGGCTTTACAAGGGGTTTGTGCGGCTGAATTGTCTTATCAAAATGCACTTGAGTATGCGAAAGAGCGTTTGTCTATGCGTTCGTTAACAGGGAAGAAATACCCTGATAAAGTTGCCGATCCTATTATTGTTCACCCTGATGTACGTAAAATGTTGTTAACACAAAAAGCCTTTGCAGAAGGTGGCCGTGCGATGATTTATTATGCGGCTAAAATTGTTGATGACATAGAATCAGCAAAAACAGACGAAGAACGTAAAACTGCTGATGATCGTTTAGGTTTTATAACCCCTATTTTAAAAGCCTTTTTAACCGAAGCTGGCTTAGAAAGTGCCAATATTGGCGTGCAAGTTTTTGGTGGTCATGGCTATATTAAAGAGTGGGGCATGGAACAAATTATTCGTGATGTGCGTATTGCTACCTTGTATGAAGGTACTACAGGTATTCAAGCGCTTGATTTGTTGGGGCGTAAAGTGTTACTTACCCGTGGTAAGGCATTAAGCCAATTTACCAAAGAAATTTTTAGTTTCTGTAAAGATAAAAGCATGCTTTCAAGTAATCCATTTAAACGTCAAATGAATAAATTTATTTGGCCATTAAGTAAAGCAACGGCAAACTGGCATCAATATACTATGCGCATTGGTTTAAAGGCGAAGAAAAATCGAGATGTCGTTGGTTCTGCCTCTGTTGATTATTTAATGTTTTCTGGTTATGTAACAATGGCTTATTTTTGGGCTAAAATGGCACAAACGGCTTATGAAAAATTAGCGGGAGATGTTGAAAATCGTGATTTTTATCGTGCGAAAATAAAAACAGCAGAATTTTATTTTGAACGCATTTTACCAAGAACAAAATCATTAGCCGCAACGATGATGGCTGATCCAAAAACGTTAATGCAATTAGATCAAGAATTACTCTCTTTCTTATAAATAGTTTTTGTAGATTATTTTAAATTTTAGAGTTCTTTTTACATTGAAGCTAGTAATTTATATTACTAGCTTTTTCTATTGTATTATTAAATAATCATTTAAGCTTTACTTGGCCGTAATAAGTTAATTAAACATAAGTATTCTATATTGAGGAAGTAAGCATGACATTGGCTCATGGAGATTCTATTGTTGAATTTAAAGATAAAATTATTTTTGTAGCACTTGACGGTGCGTTTAACAAAGAAGGGGTCGCTGACTGGATCCAAAAAATCAAAGTAATTATTAATAACCTTAATGGTGAACGCTTTGGTATGTTAATGGATATGCGCGAAGCTTTGGGGGGGACGCCAGAATCATTTGAATTATCCAATCAATATAATGCTTGGTTGAATAAACAAAATTTAGTGGCGAAAGCCTTAATATACGGTTCAAGCGTATTTGAAGATATGGATAAGACATTAGTGCCATCGAAAAAATACCAAAACACTAAGGTTTTTGATAATGCTGAACAAGCTAAGCTATGGTTAGTAAGTGAACTTATAGCCGTTTCATAGTATTTAATTACTTTATAGCAATTTGATTTTAAACAATAAAAAACCAGTCAATTGACTGGTTTTTTATTGCTTTAGCGATTAACTTGCAAGATAAATAAGTTTATATATTTATATTGCTTTTGTTGTCGCAGCTGAGCTTTTACTTACAACATCGGCGAGCATTGCGCTGCGACCACTAACCACTAAGCCTTGGCGTTCTTCATTGCCAAATGCCGCGTTAGGGATATCTCCTGTAGTAACTATAGTTTCAGGTTTTGTCATTGGCGCTGATGCTTTGCCTTGTTTATTTTTAGCGCGTGATTTTTTCGCAATAACACGTGCTTTTGCTTTAGGCTTACCTTGAACTTGCTTAGGTTTCGCTTCAATTTCACTTGCAACAATATTGTTCTCTACTTTTACTGCCGTTTCAGCGTTATCTTTTGTTGTCTCGCTTATTGTGGAAGGTTTGGCTGACTTCGGTATTTCAGTTTGCTCAATAGCTTCATTTACAGTCACAGAAGCTGTACTTTCAACCACAACAGTTTTTTCAACCACAACCGCTGATGGAGCTACTTCAGCTTGAGGTGCAAAAGGTAAATCTTGTTGAATTTCTTGTACAACTTTTACCGTGCTTTCGGCTGTTTTTTCGTTAACGACTACACTGCTGTCTTCTGTTGATTTAACGACTGTGTTCTGGGGTGTTACTTTTTTATTTTGCTTTTCTTGCTGTTTAACCGATTCTGCTTTCGTTGCTTCATCATAAACCGCATTGATAGCCATAGGTATCTGCGTATTTGCAGAATTTTCACCATGAGGATAGCGAACTTCAATAGGATCTTCATTGCCACTTTCAGCTAAATCGTTATTTAATGAAGCTTCTTTTAAGTTTACATTTAGTTCTTGTTCTTCTTTGCTACCTTCTTGACGACGACGGCGCTGACCATGAGAGCGTAAATGGCGAGGTGAACGTCTGTTACGAGGACGATCTTCCTTGTCTTTATTACCTTGGGGGTCTTTAGCTGTGTTATCACTAACTGTCTCAGTAAGGTTACTCGTAGCTGCTGTTGCTACCTCAACTTCAACTACTTGCTTATTTTCAACGGGAGCTGGGCTAGTAGTCGCTTTACTCACGTCAAACGTTTCTGGAGTCGTTAGGTTATTGTTAGTTTCTACGGGTTGTTGTTCAGTATTTTTTTGCACACGAACATTTTTACGTTTACTGCGACGTTGACGGCGCTCAGCAATTTTTTGTTCTTTAGGCTGATGTTGCTGTGTTTGATCGCTATCTTGATCTTGGCGGTTATTTGGTTTTTTGTTGCGATTACGATCGTTACCTCTGTCGCTGTTACGTTCACTAGTTCGGTTGTTATTGCGTTCGTTGCTACGATCATTATCACGCGCTTTTATATCACGAGAACCAGTGTTGTCCCGATTATCTCTTTGTTCGTTTCTATCGTTAGGGCGTTTGTTGCGATTATTACGTCGTGGTTGGTTGTTGCGTGGACGACGATTTTGTTGTCCTTTGTTTTCTTCGCTGCTAGTGGGTTTTTCTTCAGCTACTACTGGTGTTGAAGTAAATAAACCTTTTAGCCAAGTAAAAAAACCAGTGCTTGTGGTGTTACTTGTTGCTGACGTTTTAGCATTTTGAATTTTACTATTCGTTAAACTCGTCTCTTTATTTGCTATTGTACGTTTAGGAGCGGTCATACCTTGCAGTGCTGGTTCGGTAGTTTTTACTGTTTCGGTATTAAACTTAGGCATTACGGCTTGTTCGGTACTGGCTTGAGTTATTGGCATTTCGTAGCTAACTTCGCTAATGCTTTCATCTTGACGTACACGAATTACTTCATATTGCGGTGTATCCATGTGTGGATTTGGAATAATCAACACTTTAACTTTATGTTGTTTTTCAATATGGAAAACACTACGGCGTTTTTCATTTAATAAGTAAGTTGCTACAGGTACAGGTACTTGAGCTTGAATGTGTAGGGTATTTTCTTTTATTGATTCTTCTTCCATTAAACGAAGAATAGATAAGGCTAAAGATTCAACACTGCGCACATGACCTGTACCATTACAACGAGGACAAACACCTTGGCTAGTTTCGCCAATAGAAGGGCGTAAACGTTGACGTGACATTTCGAGTAAACCAAAGCGTGAAATTCGACCTAATTGAATACGTGCTCTATCTGGACGTACGGCATCGCGCATACGGTTTTCTACTTCGCGTTGATGTTTTACTGGCGTCATATCGATAAAATCGATCACTACTAAACCACCTAAATCACGCAAGCGTAATTGACGAGAAATTTCATCAGCGGCTTCTAAGTTAGTATTATAAGCGGTTTCTTCAATGTCTGAGCCTTTGGTGGCCTTAGCAGAGTTAATATCAATAGAAGTCATTGCTTCGGTTGGATCAATAACAATTGAGCCACCTGAAGGTAAGCGTACTTCGCGTTGAAAAGCCGTTTCTATTTGGCTTTCAATTTGATAGTGAGTAAATAATGGTGCTTCTTGATCATACAGTTTTACTTTACTTAAAAAATCAGGGCGTACTAATTCAATATGCTTTTTGACACTTTCATAAATTTTAGGACGATCAACTAAGACTTCACCAATATCGCGACGTAAATAATCACGGATAGCACGTATAATAACATTGCTTTCTTGATGAATTAAAAAAGGAGCTGAGCGGCTTAAAGCAACATCGCTAATAGCTTGCCAATGATGAACTAAAACGCTTAAATCCCATTCTAATTCTTCATAAGATTTACCCACACCCGCAGTACGAACAATTAAGCCCATACCGTGTGGCAAATCTAATTTACTTAATGAAGCTTTTAAATCAGTGCGTTCATCACCTTCGATGCGACGAGAAATACCGCCTGCTCTAGGGTTGTTTGGCATAAGGACTAAATAGCTACCGGCTAAACTAATAAAGGTAGTAAGAGCCGCACCTTTTTGGCCGCGTTCTTCTTTGTCTATTTGAACAATAACTTCTTGGCCTTCTTTAAGCACCTCTTTAATATTTGGGCGACCTTTAAACGAATAGCCATCAGGAAAATAGTTGCGAGCAATTTCTTTCATCGGTAAAAAACCGTGGCGTTCCGCGCCATAATCAACAAAAGCCGCTTCAAGAGAAGGCTCTATGCGCGTTATTTTACCTTTATAAATATTAGATTTTTTTTGTTCGTGACCGGGACTTTCAATATCAAGATCAAATAAGGTTTGACCATCGACTAGTGCTACGCGCAATTCTTCAGATTGGGTAGCATTTATTAACATACGTTTCATAGTTTAGTGACTCTTTTTAGTCACAGTACGCTATTTTCAACACATAAAAATGTTTCAGCAAATAAGAATGCAAAGAATACTACTTAGTACTTTTTACATTATATAACAGAGTATTGTCTGCCTCTCGGCTGTCAAACTTACTACTTTAAGAGCGGTTATAGCTGCTCTTGCAATCATTACCTATTGGAAATAGTGTTTTCAATAGTGTTAGTAAGCTGTTTTTTTTGATTATCGCTAAATTATAAAGTTAACGTTTTAGTTTTACGTTTATCATTTACAATTTATATGTTCACAGCAATTTATACTGTGAAAAATTCATTAATATTTTTATGTGCTAATTATTAAGTGCACTGTGTTTGGTACTGCTCGTTGCTGTAAACATTTGTTATTAACTTTGGGATAATTCTACGCCAGGTTTCTTAACCTATATGATGGCGGATATCCAAAAAATGTTTTGCACGTATTGGTACCTATTACAATATTGCTCTATTAGGCTGGACGAGCTGTTTATGTTTTTTGTTTAACTGATTACACGCGTTAAACTCACCAATAGGCCTTTCTGTTAATATGTCTTTAATCACTTTTTTTAAATTAAAAGTGTTGTGCATATTAATGTGGCCGCATTTCGCCTCTTACGATTCGTTTTAGAGCACCTTTTTTAAATTTTGTTAAGCATAAGGTGCAAAACCTTTAGCTAACCGCAGCATTATCCCACTATAAGGGCTATTAAGGCAATTAAAATAAAGTGAAAGAGGATAAAAAATTAGAATTGTCTGCTTTAGCGAGAAATAATTTATGGTAAACTTATAGTATGAATAAAAGTACCCATAAAAAACGCGTTAATCGTAACAGCAAAAGCTTAAGTAAAAAACAGACTAAAGCAGATGCAAAGCCGCACGTAAAAACGTCGACAAGTAAAAATAAAGCGGATAAAAACACAGCCCATAAAGTGAAATCTTCACAACGCTCGGCTCGCAACGTTGTAAAAATAGCAGCAGTAGAAGAAAGTGCTGTTGAAAAGGTCGCAGATGAAAAGCCACAAGTACGATTTTATACTGCGGATAGTGAAGATGCAGGGCAACGAATAGATAACTATTTAGTTAAAACATTAAAAGGTGTTCCTAAAAGTTTAGTGTATCGTTTACTGCGCAAAGGCGAAATTCGCGTTAATAAAAAACGTACTAAACCTGATTATAAATTACAAACAGAAGATTTGATCCGTGTCGCACCAATTAGAATGGCAGAAAAAGATGCTCCGGTATCTACCAAGCTTAATGCTGTTGCCAACCTTGAAAAACAAATTATTTATGAAGATGAAGTGCTGATAGTATTAAATAAACCATCAGGCATGGCGGTTCATGGGGGTAGTGGTTTAAGTTTTGGTGTTATTGAAGCATTACGTGCATTACGACCACAAGCAAAAATGTTGGAGCTGGTGCATCGATTAGACCGTGATACTTCAGGCTGTTTAGTTATTGCTAAAAGACGATCTGCTTTGCGACATTTACATGAGCAGTTACGCAATAAAAAGGTACAAAAATTTTACCATGCGCTAGTTAAAGGTCATTGGTCAGCTAAATTAACTCGCGTGACCGAAGGCTTGAAAAAGAATGACTTAAAATCGGGTGAACGAGTTGTTGTTGTTGATAATATTAATGGCAAAGAGGCTGAAACACGTTATAAAGTGATCCAGCATTATGAACAGTGTACTTTAGTGCGTGCTTTTCCGGTAACAGGGCGTACCCATCAAATACGTGTGCATTGTCAAACGAAAGGCCATCCAATTGCGTGTGATAGTAAATATAGTTACGAAGAGTTTGATAATAAAATGAAAGCCTTTGGTTTGAAACGCTTATTTTTACATGCAGCGAGCATTGAATTTACCCACCCGCGCACTGACGAGCGACTAAAAATTGAAGCGCCGCTAGAAAAATCATTGCAGATAATGTTGACGAAGTTAACAAAAATTTAGTTTTTTTTATTAATGAATTGAATTAACGTCATGTTAAATCAGGTTTAACATGACGTTGTTTGTCTGTTTAGAGATTATTTTTTTTGCTCTGCTAACACATCAAGTCCATGCTGTTTTAATAAACCAACTAATTTTATTAATGGTAAACCAATTAACGTATTGGGATCGTCCCCCTCAAGTTTTTTAAATAGGCAAATACCTAGCGCTTCGCTTTTAAAGCTGCCAGCGCAGTTGTAAGGTTGCTCGGTATGTAAATAATTGCTTATTTCATCATCGGTTAACTCATTAAAATGAACGGTAAATGGCTCAACTAACGAGAATGTTTTATCTGTATTGCTGTTATAAACACACAAGCCAGTATGAAACACGACGGCTTTACCACTAAATTTACGTAATTGTTTAAAACCATTCTCAAAGTTATGGGGTTTGCCTAAAATTTCTCCCTCGCAAACTGCTACTTGATCAGATCCAATGATCAGTGCATCGGTAAATTTATTATCTTTAGTCTTAACAATTGCTTTAGCCTTTTCTATCGCTAAGCGTTCCACTAAGGCAATAGGCGATTCATCAATTTTTGCAGTTTCATCAATATTAGGTTTAGCGCATTCAAAAGGTAAATTAAGTTTTTCTAAAATAGTACGACGAAAGACAGAGGTAGAGCCTAAAACTAAAGTTTGCATAAGGGTTATTTAAAGAGAGTTATTTTCAGTTATTGTTGATATTGGGGCAGATGATCTCAATTTAAAGTTTACATTAAATTTTAGAACAAAATTTATATAGTGATGACAGTAAAAATTGCGCGTGATAAAGTTTATCTATATAAATAACAATAATAATTAATCAGGATTTTATTTTGGCATTTGGCACAATTATCTCTTTAGCACTGTATTTTATCGTTATGCTTGGCATAGGTTTATATGCTTATCGAAAATCAACCAGTGATGTTTCAGGTTATATGCTCGGTGGGCGTAGTTTAAGTCCTAGTGTTGCCGCATTGTCAGCAGGTGCGTCTGATATGAGTGGTTGGATGTTAATGGGCTTACCCGGTGCTATGTATCTTACGGGTTTAAGTAGTTTATGGATAGCGTTTGGTTTAGTGAACGGTGCTTTTTTAAATTACTTAATTGTTGCCCCGCGTTTGCGTACTTATACCGAAGTAGCCAATGATTCTATTACGCTCCCTGATTTTTTTGAAAATCGTTTTCATGATAAATCTCATTTATTACGCGTGGTTTCATCGCTAGTTATTGTTGTTTTTTTCACCCTTTATACTTCAAGTGGTATTGTCGCGGGTGGTAAGTTGTTTGAAAGTTCATTTGGTTTAACTTATGAGTTAGGTCTATACATTACGGCAGGTGTGGTGGTGGCTTATACTTTATTTGGTGGTTTTTTAGCGGTAAGCCTGACTGATTTTGTGCAAGGTTGTATTATGTTTATTGCCTTAGTGCTAGTACCCGTAGTCGTTATTCAGCAAGTTGGTGGTATTAGTGAAATGACTAAAACGGTTGCTGCAATAAATCCTGATTTACTCAATATTTTTAATGGAGTGAGTTTACTTAGTATTTTATCGGCAATGGCATGGGGCTTAGGCTATTTTGGTCAACCGCATATTATTGTGCGTTTTATGGCGGTGCGTAGTGTAAAAGATATGCCAACCGCTCGCCGAATTGGAATGAGCTGGATGATAGTTACCTTGATTGGCGCTACCGCAACAGGTTTTGCAGGTATTGCTTATGTCGCTAAAACAGGGTTAAAAATTGAAGATGCAGAAACCATTTTTATTGTGCTATCGCAATTATTGTTTAGCCCGTTAATAGCAGGGTTTTTATTGGCGGCTATTTTGGCAGCAATTATGAGTACCATATCATCACAATTATTAGTGACTTCAAGCTCATTAACGGGGGATTTTTATAAAACATTTTTACATCAAGAGGCGAGTGAAAAACAACTTGTTTTTGTTGGGCGAGTTTCAGTATTTTTAGTTGCCTTGGTCGCAATATTTCTTGCTTATGATCGTAACAGTACTATTTTAACCTTAGTAAGTAATGCGTGGGCTGGATTTGGTGCCGCATTTGGACCTGTGGTTATTGCGAGTTTGTATTGGAAAAAAATGAACCGTAACGGTGCGTTAGCAGGTATGGTTATTGGTGCATTAACAGTATTAATATGGATTTATGCGCCATTTACCATTAATGGTCAGGCGCCAAGTGCGGTAATGTATGAAATAGTACCAGGGTTTATTTTATGCTCGTTAGCTATTTATTTAGTGAGTCACTTTACTGCGGATGCCGAACCTAAAACGATTGAACAATTTGATGAAATGCTACTTAATTTGTGATCATAAAAGTTAGGTTGAGGAATACACAGTGAAACCCAATAAATATATTTGTTGGGTTGCTTACCGTAAAATCAAGTCAGTAAAGTCAAGTTAGCAAAATCAATTCCCGAGTAAATTTAAACTACTCACATAATAATTAGCATTAACAATGAGTTTACTATTATCTTTATCAAGTGTAATTGTTTGCCATTTTGTTGTTGGTGTAATTCGTTTTACGTTACCATTTAAAGTTATTTGTAATGACATATCAAAACCAGCAACCACATTACCCCAACGATATTTGAATGTTTTATCATAAATAAAATACTCAAAAGACGGGATACGAATATCACGTAGGTATTGATCAAATATTTTAGTTAAATTTATACCGGCTTGTTCGCTCATGTAATTTTCTATTTGCGCGCTAGTTACGGTTTGATGATAAAAACTTTTACTTAGACCTCGTAAAATATGTCGCCATTTTGTATCATCATTAATGATCTGACGAATAGTATGCAGCATGTTACTGCCTTTATCATACATATCGCCAGAGCCTTCTTTATTCACATTATATTGGCCAATAATTGGTGCGTTATTTTTTATATTTAAACGTTGGCCGCGAATATATTTAAAGGCAGTGGCTTTGTCATAGTGATATTCTAAAAATAAACTTTCGCTGTAGGTCGTAAACGCTTCATGTATCCATAAATCGGCAAGATCTTTGGCGGTAATATTATTGGCAAACCATTCGTGACCACTTTCATGTACAATAATAAAATCAAATAGCATGCCTGCGCCTGTTTGGCTGCGATCTTTTCCTAAATAGCCATTTTTAAATTTATTACCATAAGTAACACTACTTTGGTGCTCCATGCCTAAGTAGGGCGCTTGCACTAATTTATAACTGTCTTGATAAAAAGGATAAGGGCCAAACCAATATTCGAGTGCATCCATCGTGCGTTTTGCGTCGCTAAATTGTTGTTGTGCTTTACTTAAATCATCACGCAGTACCCAATAGTCCATATCAAGTTGTCCTTTTTCTCCTGTATAATGGGCACCATAATAGCTTTGATCAAAATGTACGTAGTCGCCAATATTAATGTTTATCCCATAATTATTAATTGGCTGCGTTACCTGCCAATAATACGTTTTAGTCTGCTGCTTTTTATTATGTTCAGTTTTAATTAAACGTCCGTTGGAGACATCAATTAAATGCTCAGGCACTGTAACCTTGATCAATACACCATTATCGGGCTCATCGTAACCGTGATCTTTATTCGGCCACCAAATGCTCGCACCAATGCCTTGGTTTGACGAAGCAATAAAATCGTTGCCGTTATCATCTTTTGCCCATGTTATGCCGCCATCCCAAGGTGCATGCTTAGCTTCTTGCGGTTTTCCTGAAAAATACAGCGTTAAAGACTGTGTTGAGCCAATAGGTTGTGGCGTAACTGTGCTAATAAAGTAAGCATTGCCATCTTGCTCAATGTTTAATATTTGCTTGTTTTGCACTGCCTTTTTAAGTGTCATTGGTGCTTGTAAATCAATTTGTAAACGCTTTGCTGGCGTTAATACCTTATAAGTGACGATATTGCTGCCACTAAGGGTTTTATTTTTTGGATCAACATTAACCGATAACTGGTAATGCAATAGATCCCACCAAGCGCGTTCTGGGGTAATTGAGCCGCGTAATAGTGCTTGATGAGCAGTACTTTGTGTTTGCTTAAGTAACTGCTTAGCTGGTGTATTAGTTGAGTTAATTAATAGTAAGCAGCAAAGAAGTAAGGTTGTTTTTTTGAACATAATCATCGTTGTGTGGGGTAATAATAAAATAGCGCTTACTACTATTTTGACACGGGAAGGTAGTAAGCGCTATTGAAAAGACTGTTGAGTTAACAGGTAATAAATTGGCGTTAAGCTTTTACTAACGTCTCTTTAATGTAACGATTGACTAAACGCTCTAAAATATCTAATGGTACAGCGCCATTTTTTAGTACTACATCATGAAAATCGCGTAAATCAAATTTATCACCAAGCGCTTTTTTAGCTTTTTTACGCAACGATAATATCTTCATCATGCCTATTTTATATGCGGTTGCTTGTCCTGGCATAACGATATAACGCTCTATTTCAGAGGTTACATCGCTCAGTGCCATACCAGTATTAATTTTCATATAATCAATCGCTTGCTGTCTAGTCCAGTGTTTTTCGTGAATGCCAGTGTCAACCACTAGGCGTACCGCTCTAAACAATTCAGCTTGTAGGCGACCAATATTGTCAAAGGGATCTTTTTCAAAGCCTAATTCCCAAGCAAGATGTTCGGTATATAAGGCCCAACCTTCAGTATAAGCAGTAAATATTGGGATTTTACGGAAAAATGGCAAACCTTCTAATTCCATCGCCACCGAAATTTGAAAATGATGACCCGGAATACCTTCGTGGTACGCCAAGGTACGCATGCTGTATTTAGGGGTTGCTTTAATATCGTAAAGGTTAGCGAAAAATTTACCCGGCCGCGTACCATCAAGTGATGGTTGCTGATAATAAGCCCCCGGAGCGGTTTTTTCTTTAAACTGTGGAATACGCTCAACTTTCATACCTGCTTTGGGACGAATTCTAAAAGCACTATCAAGACCTGCGTTAACTTCATCAAGAATGGTTTGATAATCCGTTAATATTTGCGCTCTGCCTGTGTCGTTATCAGGATAATAAAAACGTTTATCTGCCGCCATAGTTTCAATAGCATGAGAAAACCCTTCACTGGTATCAAAGCCTTGCTCGGTTAAAATAGTCATAATTTCAGCTTGAAGTCGATCAACTTCGCTTAAACCTAATTGATGGATATAATCCGCGCTATAATTGGTGGTGGTAAAAAATTTCAATTGTTCTTGATAAGCTTTGTCGCCATTAGGTAAATGCCAAAAGCCGTCATCGTTACTTGCCTTATCTTTTAATTGGGTAAAGTAATCAATAAATAATTGATAGGCGGGATGAACGTAATTAGTAATATTTGCGGCTGCGCTTGCTAAAATTTGGCTTTGTTGCTCTTGAGTGATCTCTTTTGTTTTTTCCATTTTAGCTTTTAATGAGGTGTACAAAATATTTTCAGTGACGGGTGTGGCAACAAAATCAGTCATTTCAGTTAAAACGCGTTCTATAACAAATTTAGGCGGAATAATGCCTTTTTGTTCACGAATTTTTAAACCTTTAAGTGTTTGTGCAAATTTAACTTTTACTTTTTGTAAACGTGATAAGTAATGTTGAGCATCTGTTATTGAATTAACTTGGTTTTGTGACTCCATAAAACTAGGGTAGCCGTTTTGTACGCCAAACAATTGGTTAACGGGGTAATTATGATAACGGAACTGTTCAGAACTTTCAGCAAAATCAAGTAAGTACAGAGCAATTTCTTTTGATAAAAGTTCATCTTCGTTTAAGTCTTTGTCTTGATAAGTCAGTAGTGTTGCTTTAATCGTTTTTAACTTAGCAAATAACTCGTTAGCTTTTTCGGGGCTATTATCATCAAGCTCGGCATTATGTCCGGTAATTCCTAGCGATTCTAAAAAACCTAATGATGTTAGTGTTTCAGGACTATCAAAAGCCATTTTTAGTAAGGTTCTGTCTAAAAATGCGCGAAAGAAAAATGGTTTTTTTGCATACCATTCATGGCTAGCAACACCGCCACCGACAATGACAATGGTGAGTAGACTAATGCCTAACCATTTGAGTGTTTTTTTGATCATGTTTTTCCCTTTTTATTTTTATTATTTGTAATTTATTGATATTATGGTCAAATTATCATGGTGTGATAGTTGATCAAAATATAGTTTGTAATAAAATATTAACAATAATTTAACATTGACTTTTTAAATTAAAGTAAAATTTTTTGAGCAATATTTTTTGACTATCGCTAGGTTGAAATAAGGTGAGCTTATCGGATAAGTGAGTAGCATTTCTGCTCCACACTCTCCTAAGAACCGTGCATGCAAGTTTCCCCACACACGGCTCAAGCCTATTTAAGTCCAGTTGCAATCAAGCAACTTCATTGATCACGGGTATATACCCAAGCTACTTCAAGATGCGAGTTTCAGGACGATTGAGCGAATCATGATCAATGCGCATCTTTTTATTAATGGTTGTTCCCTTAAAAACAGATGCAACGAAGAACATGTTTTGCTCAGTCGTCCCCGTAGGGCTGGTTTAGAAACGTTTTATGCAGCGTTAAATTAATTGAAAATAGAATGACTATTAAACAACTAATTTGCCTTGCCTAAAGACGTTTCTAATTCCAGCTGAATTCTGCATCTTCAAGTG
>JAESPQ010000063.1 GCA_016765535.1 Alteromonadaceae bacterium
CACTTGAAGATGCAGAATTCAGCTGGAATTAGAAACGTCTTTAGGCAAGGCAAATTAGTTGTTTAATAGTCATTCTATTTTCAATTAATTTAACGCTGCATAAAACGTTTCTAAACCAGCCCTACGGGGGCGGCTGAGCAAAACATGTTCTTCGTTGGCTCTATTTTTAAGGGAACAACCATTAATAAAAAGAGACGCCTTGATCATGATTCGCTCAGTCGTCCTGAAACTCGCATCTTGAAGTAGCTTGGGTATAAATTTAATTATTGGGTAGTAATTCTAAACTAATGTTTTGAGCAAACCTAGCCTTTTGAACATGCTATCTTGTTTTGTATCAATAGAAGAAAAAAAATAGGCTTATTAACCGAAAAAAATGCAGGTAAAATAGGTGAAAAAAATCTTGTTGAATTCGACTGTAAAATTAGGCAGAATTGGTAAATAAATCTATGCGCCGAGTCTTGCTTTTTATGTTAGTATTCATCGCTTAGTAAAAATAATAATTTTAAGACTTTCTGATTTTAGGGAAACCGCTGTTTTATGACAGATCTTGCCAAACAAATTGTTCCAGTAAATATTGAAGATGAACTGAAAACGTCTTATCTAGATTACGCCATGAGCGTTATCGTTGGACGTGCTTTACCTGATGTACGTGATGGTTTAAAACCTGTACATCGCCGCGTACTTTTTGCGATGGAAGTATTAGGTAATGCATGGAATAAACCATATAAAAAATCAGCCCGTGTGGTTGGTGACGTAATTGGTAAATATCATCCGCATGGTGATACGGCTGTTTACGATACGATTGTGCGCATGGCACAACCATTCTCATTGCGTTATATGTTAGTGGACGGTCAAGGTAACTTTGGCTCGGTTGATGGTGATAGCGCGGCTGCAATGCGTTATACCGAAATTAGAATGTCAAAAATAGCACATTCTATTTTAGCTGATTTAGACAAAGAAACGGTTGATTTTGTACCTAACTATGATGGTACTGAACAAATTCCTGCGGTGATGCCAACTCGCATTCCTAATTTATTAGTGAATGGTAGCTCGGGTATTGCTGTGGGTATGGCAACTAATATTCCGCCACATAATTTAACCGAAGTCGTTAATGCTTGTTTAGCTATTATTGAAAACAGTGAAATTACTTTTGAAGAATTACTTGAGATTATTCCTGGACCTGATTTTCCTACCGCAGGTATTATTAGTGGTCGCGCGGGTATTCAAGAAGCGTATCAAACAGGGCGCGGTAAAATAAAAATACGCGCTCGTGCTAGCATTGAAGTCAATGAAAGTAATGGTCGAGAAACCATTCTTGTGCATGAGCTTCCTTATCAAGTAAATAAAGCTCGCCTTATTGAAAAAATGGCAGAGCTGGTTAAAGAAAAACGCCTTGAAGGTATTTCTGCTTTGCGTGATGAGTCAGATAAAGACGGCATGCGTATGGTTATTGAAATCAAGCGTGGTGAAGTCGGTGAAGTGGTTTTAAATAACTTATATAAACTGACGCAAATGCAAATCTCGTTTGGTTTTAATATGGTGGCGTTAACTAACGGTCAACCAAAATTATTTAACCTGAGAGAAATGCTTGACGCCTTTATTTTACATCGTCGTGAAGTAGTTACTCGTCGTACTGTATTTGAGTTAAAAAAAGCGCGTGAACGTGCACATTTATTGGAAGGTTTATCTATTGCACTTGCCAATATTGATCCTATTATTGAGTTAATTAAAACCTCATCAACGCCAAGTGAAGCTAAAGAAGCTTTACTCTCTAAAGGTTGGGATTTAGGTGATGTTGCGGGCATGCTAGAAGCTGCGGGTAATGATGCGGCGCGTCCTGAATGGTTAGAGGCTGGCTTAGGTATACGTGATAATCAATATTATCTTTCAATACCACAAGCACAAGCAATATTAGACTTACGTTTACACAAATTAACCGGCTTAGAACATGAAAAAATTCTAAGTGAGTACAAAGCGTTATTAGATATTATTGCAGAATTAATGCATATTCTTGCAAATCCGACACACTTGATGGAAATTATACGTGAAGAATTAGAGGTTATTCGTGATGATTTTGGTGATGAACGTCGTACTGAGATCACTAATGCATCACATGATTTAGCGTTAGAAGATTTAATTTGCGAAGAAGATGTCGTCGTTACTTTATCTAACGAAGGTTATGTGAAGTATCAAATTTTATCTGATTACCAAGCACAACGTCGTGGTGGTAAGGGTAAAGCGGCAACGAAGATGAAAGAAGAAGATTTTATCGAACGTTTATTAGTGGCGAATACTCACGATACAATTTTGTGTTTCTCTAATCGCGGTAAATTATATTGGTTAAAAGTGTACCAATTACCCTTAGCAAGCAGAACGGCGCGTGGTCGTCCTATTATTAATTTATTGCCATTAGAAAAAGATGAGCGTATTACGGCGATATTACCTGTACGTGAATACGAAGAAGATAAATATATTATTATGGCAACGGCTTTAGGTACGGTGAAGAAAACGCCATTAACCGCGTACTCTAATCAACGTGCTAACGGTATTATTGCCTTGAACTTGCGTGATGATGACACCTTAATTGGTGTTGATATTACCAATGGTGAAAATGACATTATGTTATTTTCTGATGCGGGTAAAGTCGTTCGTTTTAATGAGAAAGCCCGTGATAGTGAAACAGGTGCCGTTAAAATTGATGCTGAATCAGGTGAAGAAATTATCGCTTTGCGTCCAATGGGACGTACTGCAACCGGTGTTCGTGGTATTCGTTTAGAAGGTGAACAACGTGTGGTATCGCTTATTGTTCCGAAAAACGACGGTGCAATTTTAACTATTACTGAAAATGGTTATGGTAAGCGTACCGATTTAGCCGAATATCCTGCTAAGTCTCGTGCCACTAAAGGCGTGGTTTCAATTAAAGTAAGCGATCGTAATGGCCCTGTAGTTGGTGCGGTTCAGGTTGAAGAAATGGATGAAATTATGTTGATCACTGATAACGGCACGCTGGTACGTACTCGTGTTAATGAAGTGAGTGTGATCGGTCGTAATACCCAAGGTGTTCGTATTATTCGCACTGCAGAAGACGAGCATGTGGTTGCACTGCAACGCATTGATGAAATAGAAGAAGACGAGCTTGCTGAGCAAACTGAAGGATCTGCAGAAAATGCTGATACAGATGTTAATAATGAACAAGCTTCATCAGAAAATAGCTCATCAGAGCAGGATTCATCTTCTGCTGCAAGTGATGAAACGCTCTCGGATAATGATGAATAATATCCGTTTTAAATGAAAAAAGGCGGTTTAACCGCCTTTTTTTATGTTTATTTTTTACCCTTAAAAGAATGTTAAATTTTATAATTAGGAATTAAATTCAAATGACTCAGGTTTATAATTTTTGTGCAGGACCGGCAATGTTGCCAAAACCAGTAATGCTAAAAGCACAACAAGAATTTATTAATTGGCACGATACCGAGTGTTCGGTAATGGAGCTTAGTCATCGTAGCAAAGAGTTTGTTGCCGTTGCTAAACAAGCGGAAGCTGATTTGCGTGAACTCATGGTTATTCCTGAAAATTATAAAGTACTTTTCTGTCATGGCGGTGGGCGAGGCCAGTTTTCTGCGGTGCCATTAAATTTATTACCACAAGGTAAAAGTGCCGACTATGTTGTTTCGGGCTCATGGTCAAAAGCCGCTGCTGCTGAAGCAATAAACTTTGGTGAAATTAATATTATTGACGTTGTTAATGAAACACCAGAAGGTAAAAGTGTACAGCCGAGTGAGCAATGGCAATTAAATAAAGAGGCAGCCTATGTTCACTATTGCCCTAATGAAACCGTTGATGGTATTGAAATGTTTACCGTACCAGAAACCAATGGTGTACCGTTAGTGGCCGATATGTCTTCAACTATTTTATCGCGCGCCATTGATGTGTCTAAATTTGCTTTAATTTATGCGGGCGCGCAAAAAAACATTGGTCCATCAGGTTTAGCCATTGTTATTGTCCGTGATGATTTATTAAATCAAGCGGCTAAGACTACACCCTCTATAATGAATTACACGTTAATTGCCAATAATGGTTCGATGCATAATACTCCACCAACCTACGCTTGGTACTTAGCAGGTTTAGTTTTTGACTGGTTAAAAGAATTAGGTGGTGTTAATAAAATAGCTGAGCTTAATCAACAAAAAGCCGCGCTGTTATATCAAACCATTGATCAAAGTGATTTTTATAGCAACAATATTGATAGCCAATATCGTAGCTTAATGAATGTGCCATTTTGGCTAGTTAATGAAGAACTTAATAGTGAATTTTTAGCACAAGCTGAAGCTGCTGGTTTAACGGCACTTAAAGGTCACCGTAGTGTTGGCGGCATGCGTGCTAGTATTTATAACGCCATGCCGCTTGCAGGTGTGCAAGCACTGATTGATTTTATGAAAAAATTTGAGCAGGAAGTAAACTAAAATGGAACAGTTAACATTAAACCCTATAAGTAAAATTAATGGCGAAGTTTTTTTACCTGGATCTAAAAGTTTATCAAATCGCGCACTATTACTTGCCGCATTAGCTAAAGGTACCACTAAAATTACTAATTTATTGGTGAGTGACGATATTAAACATATGCTAAATGCATTAACAACACTAGGCGTTGAATATACGTTAAGTGATTGTGGTACTGAATGTAGCGTGATTGGAAATGATGGTTTTTTTAAATCTAATCAGCCCTTAAATATTTACTTAGGTAACGCGGGCACTGCCATGCGCCCTTTATGTGCGGCACTTGCGGCCAGTGATGGTGAATTCACCTTAACGGGTGAACCTCGAATGAAGGAAAGACCTATAGGTCATTTAGTTGATGCTTTAATGCAAATTGGAGCCGACATTGGTTATTTAGAAAGCCAGAACTACCCCCCCGTAAAAATAAAGGGCAAAACGTTAATGGGAAGTTCAGTGAGTATTGACGGCTCTATCTCTAGCCAGTTTTTGACGGCAATATTAATGATTGCTCCCTTATTAAAAACGGACACTAATATCAATATTGAAGGTGAATTAGTGTCGAAACCCTATATTGATATCACGCTTAATATTATGAATCGATTTGGTGTTACTGTGCAAAATAATAATTACCAATCATTTACCGTAAAAGGTAATCAGTCTTATCAGTCTGTTGAAAAATACATGGTGGAAGGCGATGCTTCTTCTGCCTCCTATTTTTTAGCCGCAGGAGCAATAAAAGGTGGTGAGGTAACGGTACATGGTGTTGGTCGGTTAAGTGTTCAAGGCGATAAACATTTTGCCGATGTACTTGAAAAAATGGGCGCAAAAATAACGTGGCATGATGAGTCAATTACCGTAAGTGGCAAACCTCTTACTGGTGTTGATCTGGATATGAATCACATACCTGATGCTGCGATGACTATTGCAACAACTGCTCTTTTTGCTAAAGGTACTACCACAATACGAAATATTTATAACTGGCGAGTTAAAGAAACAGATAGGTTAACCGCGATGGCAACCGAACTTAGAAAGCTTGGCGCTGAAGTTATCGAAGGAGAAGATTATATTTCAATTACACCGCCAAAATTATTGAAATACGCTGAAATTGATACTTATAATGATCATCGTGTTGCCATGTGTTTTTCTCTTGTTGCCTTAAGTGAAACGCCTGTCACTATAAATGACCCTAAGTGTACAGCGAAAACCTTTCCAGATTATTTTGATAAATTAGCGGCGATATCTTCTTACTAAGGTAGAAGAATAATTTTTTAGGCGATTTTCAATTATAAATCCCGTATAATTTCGCCGATTTTTGACATTAGGAGACAGAGGTATGCAGGAAACCATTCCCGTGATCACCATTGACGGCCCAAGTGGTGCAGGTAAAGGTACGGTAGCGTCTATTTTGGCAAAAAAACAAGGATGGCACTTATTAGATAGCGGTGCTATCTATCGCGTATTGGCGGTGGCAATCCAGCATCATAAATTAGCCATTGATGATGAAGAAGCGTTGATCCCTGTTGCGGCTCATTTAGATGTACAATTTAACATCAATGATAGTGGTGAAAGTAAAGTTATATTGGAAGGTGAAGATGTTACCGATACTATCCGCACCGAAGATGTTGGCGCTATTGCGTCAAAAGTTGCCGCATTCCCACGGGTAAGAGAAGCATTATTACGTCGTCAACGCGCCTTTAAAGTGGCGCCGGGTTTAGTCGCTGACGGTCGAGATATGGGTACAGTGGTCTTTAATGACGCGCCTGTGAAAATATTTTTAACTGCTAGCGCTGAAGAACGAGCAAAAAGACGATATCAACAGTTGAAACAGAAAGGATTTGATGTTAAAATCGGGCGCCTTTTGGACGACATACGTCAACGGGACGAGCGAGATTGTAACCGAGCGGTTGCGCCGTTAGTGCCAGCAGAAGGAGCGTTAATTATTGATTCTACAGAACTTTCTATTGATGCTGTAATTGAGAGAATAACCTCGTTTATTAGTACGAGAGTATAATTAAATGGGCTATTAAAGCTAATAATTAACGTAAACAAAATAGTATAACCCTATGGTTGACTGTATGGATGCACTCAACCCTTTAATTTAACCCCATGAAACAGGATTGTTGACTGGATTAATAACTGAGTTTATAAACAAGTTATGACTGAAAATTTTGCACAACTTTTTGAAGAAAGTTTAAAAGAAATCGAAACACGCCCTGGTTCAATCGTCAAGGGTACAATCATTGCGATCAACAAAGATAACGTATTAGTTGATGCTGGCCTTAAATCTGAGTCTGTTATTTCAATTGATCAATTCAGAGATGCTGCTGGTGAATTAGAAGTAAGTGTTGGTGATCAAATCGACGTTGCTTTAGACGCTGCTGATGATGGTTTTGGTGAAACAATTCTTTCTCGTGAAAAAGCAAAACGCCACGAAGCATGGCAAGTGCTTGAAAAAGCATATGAAGAAAAAGAAACTGTTATCGGTGTTATCAACGGTAAAGTTAAAGGTGGTTTCACGGTTGAAGTTAGCAATATTCGTGCTTTCTTACCGGGTTCATTAGTTGATGTACGTCCAGTACGTGACACAACTCACCTTGAAGGCAAAGACCTAGAATTTAAAGTTATTAAGCTTGATCAAAAGCGTAATAACGTTGTTGTTTCTCGTCGTGCTGTTATCGAATCAGAAAACAGTGTTGAACGTGATGAATTATTAGCGTCATTGGCTGAAGGCCAAGAAGTTAAAGGTATCGTTAAAAACTTAACTGACTACGGTGCGTTTGTAGACTTAGGCGGCATTGACGGTTTATTACACATTACAGATATGGCTTGGAAACGTGTTAAACACCCAAGTGAAATTGTTAATGTTGGTGATGAAATTCCAGTTAAAATATTGAAATTCGATCGTGAGCGTACTCGTGTATCTCTAGGTATGAAGCAGTTAGGTGAAGATCCATGGGTAGCAATTGCTAACCGTTTCCCTGAAGGTTCAAAACTTACTGGTCGTGTAACTAACTTAACTGATTACGGTTGTTTTGTTGAGATCCAAGAAGGCGTTGAAGGTTTAGTTCACGTGTCTGAAATGGATTGGACTAATAAAAACATCCACCCATCTAAAGTGGTTAACCTAGGCGATAGCGTTGAAGTTAAAGTATTAGAAATTGACGAAGAACGTCGTCGTATTTCTCTTGGTTTAAAACAATGTATTCCTAACCCTTGGGAAGAGTTTGCTAAAAACTTCAATAAAGGCGATAAAGTTACGGGTAACATCAAATCTATTACTGATTTTGGTATATTCATCGGTCTTGAAGGCGGCATCGACGGTTTAGTGCACTTATCTGATATTTCTTGGAAAGGCGGCGAAGAAGCTGTTCGTGACTTCAAAAAAGGTGACGAAATCTCAGCAGTTGTATTACAAGTTGATCCAGAGCGTGAACGCATTTCATTAGGCGTTAAACAAACTGAAGACGATCCGTTCAATATGTATCTGACAGATAACAAAAAAGGTGCTATTGTTACTGGTAAGGTCGTTGAAGTTGACGCTAAAGGCGCAAAAATAGAATTAGCCACAGAAGTTGAAGGTTACATTCGTGTAGCAGACATTTCTGCTGACCGTGTTGAAGATGCTTCTACTGAATTATCAGTAGGTGATAGTGTTGAAGCGAAGTTTGTTGGTGTTGATCGTAAAAATCGTGTAATTAGTTTATCTATCAAAGCGAAAGATCAAGCTGATGAACGTCAAGCGATGGACAGTTTAAATCAAGTTGAAGAATCTGGTTTAAGCGCAATGGCTGAAGCATTTAAAAACGCAAAAAACTAATTTGTATTTAATACAATAAGTTTAAGTGTTTAAGGAGAGGGGAACAAAGCTCGTTGGATGTTCCCTTTTGATTTTTATTCCATTGGCGTGAAGCTAAATGAACACTGGAGGGTCAAATGACCAAATCAGAACTCATTGAGATATTAGCAGATAAATTAAGTCACTTGTCTGCTAAAGATGTAGAAATTGCAGTAAAAGAAATTCTTGAAATGATGGCGCAAACCTTAGCAAAAGGTGAGCGTATTGAAATTAGAGGTTTTGGTAGTTTTTCATTACATTATCGTGCTCCGCGCGTTGGTAGAAATCCAAAAACAGGTGAATCGGTTGATTTAGAGGGAAAATATGTACCTCATTTTAAACCGGGTAAAGAGTTACGTGAGCGAGTAAACGCTAACGTGGCTTAAAGCTTGTTAATTTAACGCTTTATAATTTATTGTAGATAGAATGGTATGCTTTAAAGCATACCATTTTTTTTATCTTTTTTTGTTCTCAAACCGCTAATATAGCGTTTAGTGGATAATAAATTTAATAGAATTAGCATTTAAAACAATGATAGAATATTGCAGATTTACTCTTTTTGAGCTTTTACTAGCTTTAACCATTTTTCTTGGAGGCGGTTGTGCGCTTTTATTTATTTTTATTTATTTTACTTATATTGTTAGCCATAGCCTTTATTTTTGGTAGCCAAAATGACCAAATGATCACGTTAAATTATTTAATCGCTCGAACACAAATGTCGGTAGCTATGGCGGTGAGTTTATTTACTGCCTTAGGTTTTTTAATGGGCTTAATTGCTGTATTTATGTGGAAACTCTCACGAGTAGTAAAGAAAAAGTTACCTTTTATCGATAAAGCAGCTAAACAAAAGATCGCCTCTTAATATGTTAGAATTATTGTTTTTATTATTACCTGTTGCGGCTGGCTACGGCTGGTTTATGGGACGTAATAGTATTAAACAAAACGATCAGAGCGCCAAACAAGACTTATCTATTAAATACTCGAAAGGCTTAAATTATTTACTTTCTAACCAACAAGATAAAGCGATTGAATACTTGTTAGAAACCTTGAAAGTAGAAAACGACAGTGTTGAAGCTCATTTTGCTATGGCTAATTTATTTAGACGCCGTGGCGAGCTTGATAGAGCACTGAAAGTGCATGAACACCTTGTTCGTCATGCTAATTTACCTACTAAAGATAAACAACATGCTATTTTTGAATTAGGCAAAGATTTTTTATCGGCAGGCTTATACGACCGAGCCGAAAAAATGTTTTCTAAATCATTAAAATCAAAACGTTTTGGTATTAAGTCATTAACTTATTTATTGCAAATTTATCAATCTACTAAAGATTGGCAGCAAGGCATTGATCTCAAAAAAGTCATTATAAAAAGCAACGATAAAAAACTGTTACATATTCTCGCTAATTTTTATTGTGAATTAGCAATACAAGCGCGTGCAAAAGATGAATTTATTTTGGTGATTGAATTGCTTGAACAAGCCCTAACTTATGATGCTAATTCTTGCCGAGCGAACTTTTTAATGGCAGAAATTTATGAAAATCATCAACAATATAATGAAGCCGCACAATGTTATCGTTATATTTACCAGCAAGATCATGATTTTTTTCTCGATGTTATTGATAAAATGCAACATTGTTACTTACAACTTAATTTAAATGATAAGTTTTTCGCGTTTATTAAACAAGTTTATGAACAAACAGGCAGCACCAGTGCCTTGATTAAATATTTAGTCTTTATTGAACAACAAAAAGGTAAGATTAAAGCGAAAGAATATATGTTAATGGCATTAAAAAAGCGGCCAACTATTCGAGGGTTTAAGCATTTTATAAAAATGCAAATTGATGAAACAAAGCAGGATAAACAACACGAAAGTTTAGATATGATGACTGAACTCATTTCCGCTTATTTAAATGAAAAACCGCGTTATAGTTGCCGAAATTGTGGTTTTGATACCAGCACGCATTATTGGTCTTGTCCATCATGTCACGACTGGGAGCAGATTAAGCCAGTACGTGGCCTAGAAGGCGAGTAGAGTTTAACTTCGTCATCCTATCACCCAATTTCATCGTCAAAAGTGCTCATTGATTGGCATCAATTCCGCGCTTTTTTCTTGAACTTGAATGATATGATTTAGAATTTAAACTCGACTATTATGTGAATATGGCAATTATTAAAGTTGAATATTCTCTGTAGGGTGGTGCATGAGGTACGAATGCCCACCATTAAAGGAAAGACTGATTTTATTTTGTAGGTCGACACGAGCGTAGCGAGGCTCGACAAAATCTGAATAATGACTAACGAACAAAGAACAAAGTATAAATTTCCCGAAAAATAAGGAACCCACATGAACGATCCTAAAGTTGTTGTTGCATTAGACTTTAACAAAAAAGCGGATGCGTTATCTTTTGTTGATAAAGTCTCACCTACTGATTGTCGTTTGAAGGTCGGCAAAGAAATGTTTACTTATTTTGGCCCTGAATTAGTTAAACAATTCGTCAACAAAGGTTTCGATGTTTTTTTAGATTTAAAATTTCATGATATACCAAACACAGTGGCGAAAGCGGTAACGGCGGCAGCTGATTTAGGCGTATGGATGGTCAATGTACATGCCAGTGGTGGCAGCAAAATGATGGTTAAGGCTAATGAAGCGTTGCAATCGTTTGGTAGCGAAAAGCCGTTACTCATTGCCGTTACCGTGTTAACTAGTATGGGAGAAGACGATTTACGTGAGTTAGGTATTAGTTTATCTCCAGCAGAGCAAGTAATGCGGTTAGCCAAATTAACACAACTGTCAGGCTTAGATGGTGTGGTATGTTCGGCATGGGAAGCTGAGCAATTAAAACAGACGTTGGGGAAAGAGTTTAAGTTGATCACTCCCGGAATTCGTCCTGCTGGTAGTAACTCAGATGATCAAAAACGTATTATGACACCAGAACAAGCATTAACGGTTGGCGTTGATTATTTGGTGATAGGTCGACCTATAACTAAAGCGGTTGATCCGCATGCAGTACTACAACAAATTAACCAATCGATTGTGCATTTTCGATGAAATTCTATTAAATCGGTAAATAATTTTGACAACAAAATAAAAGACGACTATTACTTTAATAGTCGTCTTTTTGTTTATGCTTTATTTTTTGTCATTTAGTGTCAGTATCATAAAGTAAGCAAAATTTTCGGCCATCGTCATTATGGACATTATTCATTTTTAAATAAATGAATTAAACAATTACTCAAAAGGATTTTATCATGAAAAAACTGCCATTATTATTTGCCTCGCTTGCTCTTACCGCCTTATCTTATAGTGCTATGATACAGGCTGCTGAACCACCTACTTATGAACAAAATCAGCAAACGAAAATACAATTACAGCAAGTAAATATTAATCAGGCTAAGGCTAAAGACTTTATCCAGTTAAGAGGTATTGGTGAGAAGAAGGCGCAAGCGATCATTCAATATCGAAAACTCAATGGTGCTTATAATTCGTTAAACGATTTGTTAAAAGTGAAGGGTATAGGTCAGAAAATTTTAATCGATAATAAAGCGTTGTTAACAATTTAACTTGTTAATAATGCAAAACGGCCGTGTTATTTGTTAATAACACAGCCGTTTTTATTTTTAAGTGATGTTTTGTTGCGATAAACAGCCATTTATTTGTGGTGGGAAAAATGCCCACCCTATGAGAAATAATTAGTAGGGTGGAGCATGAGGAACGAATGCCCACCTAAGTAGCCTAAATTGACCAAGTAATATTAGTATCAATTTTTTGTTGCCATTGTTGTAATTGTTCATTTTTATCACCAACAACAATAACATTAGCATTTTTAAATTGCTGCGCTTGACCATGTAAATCACCATTAGAAAAGCTAGCATCAAAATTTAAGCCACTCTTAGGTGGAACAACAAATACGGTAACGGGTTGAGTTTTACCTTGATAAACTAAATGAAGTACTTTAATACCACCAAAATTACATTCACCCGCCGAAATTAATTTGCCCAGCGACTGCGTAAAGCTTGCATGGTAAGTTGACATTTCTTTATTTAATGAGGCTAAGCTCACTTGAGCATTACTGTTGTTATTAAATAGGTGTGCTTCATGATTTACATGGGCGATGGCATAATCACCTAAATCTGAGTAAGTATTTGAACTTTGTGCAAAGTTAACACTAAGCCCTACAGCAAACGCGACAGAAGCCGCCATAGCGAGTTGAATACGGTTTTTACGTTTTTGCTGCTGGTGACTTACTAAGGTTTGTCTTAGCATTAATTTATTGTATAAATCATCGGGTACATCAATATTCATTGCTTGATAAATTTGTTGATCTAATTTAACTAATTCTTCGGCAAATTGTTGTTTTGCTGGATCAGCTTTTCTAGCCGCGATCACTTCTGGATCAGTCGAGCTAGGATCGGCGTAAATATTACGTCTAAATTGCAAATCGTCCATTGTTTTATTCATAATAATGGCCTCTAATTAAACTGACCGCGAAACATAGGTTCATCTTCGAGCGATTCTTTCAATTGATTACGCGCTCTAAATAATCGTGTCATTACGGTGTTTTTATTTAAATCTAATTGTTTAGCGATTTCTGCACCGCTATACCCACCAAGTACCTGTAATACCAAGGGCTCTCTATATTCTTCTGGCAATTGTGCAATTTTCTCTCGCAGTAGGTAGTTTTCCATTTCTTGCTCATGACCTATCGCATGAGTATCAGCAATAGAAACTTCATCATATTCAGACATATCAAAGCGTTTGCGTTCAAAACGGCGGGCATTTTCACGTCTTAATATGGTGATCAGCCATGATTTTGCGGCCTTTTCATCTTTTAATGAATCTAAAGCCCGCCATGCCCTTAAAAAGGTTTCTTGTACTAGGTCTTCAGCCACATGTTTATCGTGGCATAGCCAATACCCATAGCGAAAAAGATCGCCATGTAATGCTCTAACTAATGCTTCGTATCTAACTTGTTTACTTGCCATGTTGTTAGAGACCTGAGCTTGCTTAGATTTATTTCCAAATATTTTTTTTATCATCGCTTGCCGTGCTTATTTATGGCTACAACCATTGAATTTAGTGATTGTAATCAATATTATGGATTTAAGTTTAGCGTGTGATCATTGTTCTTTTTTTGGTTGCTGGCATGCTTTTTATATTGACGCTGTATTTTTTTTATAATAGCCAATAAGTGCTTACCCAGCCAATTTTCATCACTGTTACCATAATAGCATTGTTGTAGCTGATTAATAGCCTTAGTAAAATCATCATCATTAATGAACATTAGTGCATCATCAATCGTTGTGATCTTATTGTTTGGGTTTGTTAAGCGGTTAACCCAAGGCACAATAGTGTCTATTACTGCTTTTCCTTGATTTTCTTTACAATGGCGTATTAATGCCGAATAAGCATTTTTGTGATGAACATAGTTATTATTTTGGGGGGGACTTGCCTGTTTGTTGCTTTGGGTTAGTCTTTTTTTGTTCCCCTTGCTACGAATAAACCAAGCAATACTGGTGAGTAACCATAATGCTAAAAATAGCCATTGTAGCCAGTTTGTTTTATTTATGGGCGTTTTATTTGTTAAATGATCACTGCCATTGTCAGTCATAGGGCAATTATTATTATTTTGTTGAACATTACCGTTATTGCTCATATTTAGCTGTGTTTGTATAAAATCATCATTAGCGACAATGGTAATGGTTTGCTCAGGTAATACTGCTTGCTGAAATTTATTAGTAATAGTATTCCACCAAGGGATCGTTATTTTAGGCAAGGTATAAGTACCTGGACTACTAGCAACAATGGCAAAGTTCTTCACTTTTTGACTAACTAGCTTATTATTATTAACATTGGTGTGTAGTTCAGCCTGATCGGGATAAATTTTTAAACCTTTAGGCATGGTTAGGTTAAGTTTAGGTAATTGTTCTTCACTTAACCCCGCAGCGGTTAAGGTGATGGTACGAGTAATGGGTTCGCCGACTTTAAATTTTTTATTTTTAGGTTGCCATTCGTCATGAATAGTTAATAGTTCGCTAGGTAACCATTGTCCTTGATAAGAGCTTGGAATAGGACGTACTTTTATCTGAATTTCTTTACCTAATACACTCACTGGCGTACTTTCGCCAAAACTTAAAAAGCTTGAACGTCGAGATGTTGCTTTAATCACTTCACCACTAAACATCGGCGAAGATAAAGTAAAGTCACCACTTTGTTGCGGATTAATAACGTAACTACGTTCAATAACACGATAACGACGACCATTAATAATTTCGGCATTTTCTTTATCTTTGCCTATTTGGGTAATGGTGGCACCCGTTAAACTTGGCTCAGTTAAGCTACCGCGTTTAAGTTCACTGGCGAAATAGAGTTTTACTTTTAGGGTGAATTGTTGCTGAACATACACGTCTTTATTTGAAACCTCAGCTTCAATAAATAAGTCTTGTTGTCTAAGGTTTTTACCGGCACTTGGCGCAACCACAGTTAATTGAATGGGGGCAGTTTTTTGACCATTAATATTAAAAACAGGGATAGTATAGTTACCTGCTTTTCTCGCTATTAGCACTGTTTTCCAGCGGGTACTATAGCTGGTTTTAAAGTTAATCATGCTGGTTTGCGAACTGATGGAGGTTCTACCAACAATAAAATCATTTAGTAATGCATCACTGTTAAAGGCGTTGTTAATGACATCTTCATTTGCAATTATGTCTAAGACAAAGGATTCACCTGCAATCACAGGGTTTTTACTAACGGTTGCACTAACGTTAGCGAATACACTGGTAGTAAAACATACTAATATTAAGCATAAAATTTTAACTGTTTTTACCATTTTTTATCACTTCCTCTGCTTTGGGTGTCACCGCGACGTTTTTGATATTCAAGCTGCATTTTATTGCGCAATAATAAATAAGGATCATCGGTTACCTTGTTGAGTAACTGTTGATATTTTTGCTGCATTTCTTTGTCATGTTGTTCTTTAGCTAGTTTAGCTTTTGCTTGTATTGCTTTTTGCTCTGGTGTTAGTTTTTGATCTGTTTTTTTCTTGTCAGCCTTAGCTTTATTAGCTTTATTAGCTTTATTTTTAGCGGCCTGTTTTTTAGCTTTTTGCTCTTTAGTTTCTTGTTTATTAGTTTTTTGGTTATCTGATTTTTTATCATCAGTATTTTGTTTATTATCAGTTTTTTGCTGATCATTTTGTTTGTTTTGCTGCTGGCCTTTATTTTGACTTTGCTGCTTGTTTTTTCCCTTGTCTTTATTCTTATTTCCTTGATCTTTTTTAGAATCTTTGTCATTTTTTTGTTTATTATTTTTTTGATTTTGTTTTTTCTGCTGTTTTTTCAATTGCTCTAATAGTTTTTTATTCTTTTTAGCATCACTAAGATTTGGGTTTTTTGCCAGTGCTTCGTTATAAGCAGTAATTGCTTGATCCAGCTTTTTTAATTTAGCTAAGGCATTACCTTGGTTATATAGTGATTGCGCGCTATCAACCTTTTTAAAGGCGGTTAATGCTTTTTTATAATCACCTGCTTTGTAATAAGCGCTACCTTGCCACAAAGGGTTTTTAAATTGCTCAGCGGCTTGTTGATAGGCCTTTTTATCAAATTTTTGCTGCGCTTGTTGATCGCTAGTTTTCCATACGTCTTGCCATAAACCTGCTTGCGCTTGTTGGGGCGGTGCTAATAGTAAAGCAAGCGGTAATAACATGACGATATTGCCACGGCGAAAATAGCCGAGTAATAAAGGCAAAATAATGAGTAATAAGTAGGGGCCAACTTCTTGCCAGCTATCGCCTAATTGGTTACTTGCTTGTTCGTTATTTTTTGAATTGTCATTGGTATTTAATTGTTGTTTCTTTAACGAGCTTTCAGCAAGTAAGCTATCAATATCATGGTTGTCATTACGGATAGTTTGATAGTTGCCGCGACCTTGTTTTGCTAAACCTGATAAGTAACCCACACTAAGATGAGGAATAACGATAGCGCCGCTGTTGTCTTTTAATAATTCGCCATTAGGTAATTTTATCGGTGCGCCATTGCGGGTTCCAATGCCTAATATGTGTAAATTATGTGGATGTGCTTTTGACCATTGTTCAATATCGCTAATGTCTATTCTGTCAACACCATCGGTAAACCAATAAATATCACCATGAATATGACCTGAATTTTTAAGCATTTTATCAGCTAATACTAAAGCCGCGAGCGGGTTACTACCTAGTTCAGGCATTAGCTCAGGGCTTAAAGAGGGTAATAATAGCTTAATATTATTAGTGTCTTCGGTTAAAGGGCTAATAGTAAAGGCATCACCCGCATAAGCAACTAGTCCCACTTCACCTTCGGTTAAACCGTTAAGTAAATCAATAGCTTTATAACGTGCTCGCGTTAATCTATTAGGTGTTATATCGGTAGCATACATTGAATAAGACATATCCATGATCAATACCGAACCTTGATTTACTTTAAAAACAGGTTGTGGTAATTTTTGCCATGTTGGTCCAGCTAATGCAATGATAGTTAATACACCAATAATGCCAGCAGGTAGTAACGATAAAGGTTTACTCTGTGCTTTATTATTTTTATTAGCTGTTGGTGTCGTAATTAATATTTGTGCTAAATGTTGGGGTAAAATTTTATCCCAACCTGATTGACTGACTCGTAAGCGTTTTAATAAATATAAGGCGGCAATTAATAAGAAAATAGCCAATAGCCAAAGTGGGCGAATAAAATGAAAATCAGTCATTTATTTGCTCCTTGAATGAGGATGTTTTTGTGATGTTATGATTAAGTCGTTGCGCAATGCTTAAATACAGTAAATATAATAAGGCAACAATAAAAGCGCCGCTTAAAGGCCAATAAAATAGTGCCGTTAATGGACGCATTTGCTGTTGATCTTGTTCGATAGGTTCTAATTTGTCGAGCAGTTGATAAATTTCGTTCATCGATTTACCATCACGAGCACGAAAATATTTACCGTGAGTTTTTTCGGCAAGTTTAGTAAGCATCGCTTCGTCTAAATCGCTTGATGGGTTAACACGTCGAGTACCAAACAATGTGCGCTGTAGCATTTCATCGGCACCAATACCAATAGTGTATATAGTGATCCCTTTATCTACGGCTAATTCTAAAGCTTGATCTGGGGTTATTTTACCTGCGGTATTTTGTCCGTCAGTTAGGAGTAATAAAACACGGTTGGTTTGTTTTTTAGCATCAAAGCGTTTGGCTGCAAGGGCGATAGCATCGCCTATTGCGGTTTTTTGTCCAACCAAACCTAATACCGCTTCATCAAGCATTTGTTTAACGGTTTTTCTATCAAAGGTCATAGGGGTTTGCATATAAGCATCATCAGCAAATAAAATTAAGCCTAAGCGGTCACCCGTACGGCGCTCAATAAATTGTCCTAATACTGCTTTAAGCATGGTTAAGCGGTTAACGGTACTACCATTTAAATTCATGTCTTCAATTTGCATTGAACCTGATAAATCTACCGCGATCATCATTTCTCGACCTTGGGTTGGAATATCAATGGGTTCACCTAGCCATTGTGGGCGACTGGCTGCCAATACGGTTAATCCCCAGATAAGTGATAAGACAATTAAGGATGATTTTTTATTGTCTTTTTTACTGACAACTTGAGTATTGGTATTAATTAACAAAGGCATTTTTAATGCTGCACTTGCGTTGCGCTGTTTTGCGGGCAACCAATAAATTAATAATGGTAAGGGTAGAGCAGTTAATAGCCAAGGCCAATAAAAACTGATCATGATAACGGTTCCTTAATGGCTTGTTTGGCTATAGCGCTAGCTTTTAGTTGAGGTGGCAACGCATTTTTAAGCCAAGTCAATGCCAATTGATTAACTTTTTTATCACTAATATTGTCACCATCTTTATGATAAATACGTTCAAATACTGGTGTGCACTGGCTAAGTTGTTCGCTAAATTGCTGTTTTTTTTCTTGCGGCATTTTTTCTGGCAGCGTGGTAAGTAAAAATTGCTGTAATTTTTCACTATACAAATTGGCGCATTGCTGACGCGGAAAATAAGAAAGTGCGGCCCATTTTATTAACAATAAAACTTTATCTACATTCATTTCTTTGTCTTGTTGTAATTGTTTTAGGGCACTATTTTTAACTTGCCGTTGTTTTTTATAACGGCGTAAACGCACTGTTGCCATTACTAACAATACTATGATTAATAGTGCTAATAACCACCAACCTATTGCAATAGGATATTGATTAACCGCGGGTGGTAAATGAATGTCACTTAATTGTGCTAACGGATCCAAGCGTTGGCTCCTTGTTTTAACTGTTGTTCAATACTTTTGCTGGCGGTAAAGTTAAGTACCCGAGCGCCAGCTTTAGTAAATGATTGTTGCTGTTGATCTGCAATCAATTGTGCGCAAAGATGATAGTTGGCTGAGGTTTTTTTATCACCTAAGGTTAATTGTTGCTGCTGTTGACCATCGCTGATCAAGACATTGATTTTGTTGTTTACTACTGGTAGATCAAGCTCAAGTGGATCATCAATTTTAACGATCACTAACTCGCAATGACGACTAATATGAGTTAAATGACGTATGCTTTCTTGGTTTAATTGCTGACCATCAGTGAGAAAATAAACTAAGCTACCTGGGCGCGCTAGTTGGCGTAGACGGGCACAGTTTTGCGCAAATTTTTCATGATCCAGTTTACTGTTATTCTTGTTTTTATGCTTGTTTTCATGCTTGGTATCATGGTTTGTTACCCGTTTATTATCTGTCGTTAATAGTGATAACGCCTGCTGTTGCAATTCAATTAAACCGTGTAAGTAATGTAAAACCCCTGTTTTACGGCTACGCGGTTTAAATTCGCTGTGTTGATTATGATTAAAAATAATACCGCCAACTCTATCGCCACGTTTTTTTGCATGCCAAGCAATTAATGCCGCAATATGTGCCGCTTGTACCGATTTTAATAGTAATTGGCTGCCAAACTGCATGCTCGTGCCTAAATCAGTCGCAATAAGTACAGGGCGCTCTATTTCTTCACGAAATAATTTGGTATGGGTTTTTCCTGTGCGCGCTGTTACTCGCCAATCAATGGCACGAATATCATCACCGGTTTGATAATGGCGAACTTCATCAAATTCCATACCGCGCCCTTTACTGCGGGCAAGGTAATTACCTGATAGTTGGCCATGTAAATTTTTATTAGCGGCAAAATCTATCAGTGACGATTTTGGCTGGTATTGTAATAACTCATCAATAGATAGTGTAATACCGTTGCTTTTTAACTCGTTAAGTTGTTGACTAACATCGAGCTGTTTTACTTGTTTAGTCGATTTTTTAAACCACATAAATCTACCTTTTACACCTATTTAATTAGATCTAAAGTTTATGAAACAGCGACTAAGGTTAATAAGTGATCGAGTAATTGATTGGCACTAACACCTTCTGCTTCGGCTTGATAAGTTAATAAAACACGATGGCGTAAAACATTATGAAATACCGCCTGTATATCTTCTGGACTAACAAAGTCTCTATTATGCAACCAAGCTCGCGCACGGGAGCAGCGATCAAGGGCAATGGTTGCACGAGGGCTGGCACCATAAGCCAGCCATTGTTTAAGTTTATCGTCATATTTTTCGGGCTGACGTGTTGCCATGATCAAATCAACAATATATTTTTCTAAGGTAGGCGCAAGGTGAATTTCGAGTACTGCTTTGCGTGCTGCAAAAATAACGTCTTGGCTAATAGGAGTAACGGTTTTTTTATCTTGCTTTAATGCTTCACCACGATTAAGTTTTAAAATTTCTAATTCGCTTTGTGCATCTGGATAATCAATTTCAAGGTGCATTAAAAACCGATCTAATTGCGCTTCAGGTAGCGGATAAGTACCTTCTTGCTCAATGGGATTTTGTGTTGCCATCACTAAAAATAATTCAGGTAATGGATAGGTTTTACGTCCTACCGTTATTTGACGCTCAGCCATTGCTTCTAATAGTGCTGATTGCACTTTAGCTGGCGCACGGTTAATTTCATCCGCTAGCACTAAGTTTCTAAATAAAGGGCCAGGTTGAAAGACAAAACTACCATCTTCTGGGCGATAAATATCGGTACCTGTTAAATCAGCAGGTAATAAATCAGGCGTAAATTGTACGCGATGAAAATCGGCTTCTAAACCTTGTGCTAAGGCATTAATAGCTCGGGTTTTGGCAAGTCCTGGTGGTCCTTCAACGATCAAATGACCATCGGCTAATAGGGCAACAAGTAGATTCTCTACTAAAGCAGGTTGACCAATAATTTGCGACGATAAATATTCTTGTAGTGATGAAAATTGTGAAATTGCCATAATATTTTTTATCTTCTAGATGTTATTAACAAGGTTAATTGAATTAACGACTATGATTAAAGGGTTTTATTGCTGAATAAAACTGTTAATTAAAAAGTCGCTATATTTATAAGGGTTTACAAGAAAAAATCAACTGTGAAATTGTTAACAAATATTTATGAAAAGTAAATATTTACAATTCAGTTTGTTGTATTTGCATGCGTAGACAGTGTAAAGATTGAATTTTTTTTTAAAGTAGTTACACTAGATTAAAAGTAAAGAGGTCAGACCTCTTGGTCGGTATAAAGTTATTTACGTATTTTAAGTATAAGTTTGAAGGAAAAATAATGACAAAAACTAACACCTTAACAACCAGAAATGGCGAGCGTATCGCTGTTGTTGCTGGTTTAAGAACCCCCTTTGTGCGCCAAGCTACTGCTTTTCATGGTGTGCCAGCGGTTGATTTAGGCAAAATGGTGGTGAATGAAATGCTACAAAAGCATGATATTGATCCGAACATTATTGAACAGTTAGTTTTTGGTCAAGTGGTGCAAATGCCTGAAGCGCCAAATATTGCCCGTGAAATTGTTTTGGGTACAGGTATGAGTGTAAAAACTGATGCATATAGTGTTTCTCGTGCTTGTGCTACTAGCTTTCAATCAGCGGTTAATATTACTGAATCTATAATGGCAGGACATATTGATGTGGGTGTTTCTGGTGGTGCTGACTCATCATCGGTTGCCCCTATTGGTGTTTCAAAAAAATTCGCGCGTAGTTTATTAGATTTAAGTAAAACCAAAACGCTAGGGCAAAAATTAGCGATTTTAAAACAATTGCGTTTTAAAGATATTTTACCTGTTTCTCCTGCGGTAGCTGAATATTCTACCGGTATTTCAATGGGCGAAACGGCTGAACAAATGGCAAAAACCTATAATATTTCGCGTGAAGACCAAGATGCACTTGCGCATCGCTCGCATACCTTAGCAACAAAGTCTTGGGCAGAAGGTAAGTTGGCTGGCGAAGTAATGACTGCGCATCCGCAGCCGTTTAAAAACGTTGTCGATAAAGATAATTGTATTCGTGAAAATTCAGAATTATCTGCTTATGCGCGTTTGCGTCCTGTTTTTGATCGTAAACATGGCACAGTAACGGCAGCAAATAGTACGCCTTTAACTGATGGTGCAGCGGCAATGTTATTAATGCGTGAAGGGCGAGCCAAAGAGTTAGGGTATAAGCCGCTTGGTTATATTAAAAGTTTCGCTTTTTCAGCCATTGATGTCTGGCAAGATATGCTATTGGGACCAAGTTTTTCAACGCCTATCGCGCTAGCACGTGCTGGTATGGAATTAAAAGATTTAGATTTAATTGAAATGCATGAAGCGTTTGCCGCACAAACGTTAACCAATATGAAAATGTTCGCCAGTCAAAAATTTGCTCGAGAAAACTTAGGCAGAGATAAAGCCATTGGCGAAATTGATATGGACAAATTTAATGTGATGGGCGGGTCATTGGCCTACGGACATCCCTTTGGAGCAACAGGCGCACGTTTAATTGTACAAACTTTGAATGAATTAAATCGTCGTGGTGGTGGCGTTGGTTTAACAACCGCTTGTGCGGCTGGTGGCTTAGGTGCGTCGATGATATTGGAGACAGACTAATGATTGAACAAAGTAAACAAGAGTTGCAAGAAAAACAAAGCGCTTTTACGCTTATTCGTCAAGAAAATGGTATTGCTCATTTGGTAATGGATGTACCGAACGAAACCATGAATACGCTAAAAACGGAATTTTCAACGCAAATTAGTGCCATGCTTAGCGAAATTAAAAATGATAGCGGTATTACGGGTATTGTTTTATTAAGCGGCAAAAAAGACTCCTTTGTTGTAGGAGCTGATATTACTATGTTGGCTGAGTGTACAACAGCAGAACAAGCAACGGCATTATCTCGTCAAGCACAAATGATTTTTGATCAATTAGAAAATTTAACTATTCCAGTGGTTGCGGCTATTCATGGTGCTTGTTTAGGTGGTGGGTTAGAGCTTGCCATGGCATGTCATGCGCGTGTGTGTAGCGACAGTAATAAAACGGCATTAGGCTTGCCTGAAGTGCAATTAGGCTTATTACCCGGTGGTGGTGGCACACAAAGATTGCCGCGTTTGGTTGGCTTGCAAAAATCACTCGATATGATGTTAACGGGTAAACAATTACGCGCTAAACAAGCGTTAAAAGCAGGTTTAGTGAATGATGTGGTGCCGCTAAGTATTTTAGTTAAAACGGCGGAGCAATTAGCGCTTTCAGGTAAAACTGGTAATGAAAAAAACGCTAAAGTTCGTCAGTTAAGCATAATGGACAAACTCCTTGAAGAAAATGCGCTTGGGCGTAAAGTGGTTTATCAACAAGCAACTAAATCGGTATTAGCAAAAACTAAAGGTAATTACCCCGCACCACTTAAAATTATTGACTGTATTAAAACAGGCGTAGAGCAATCAGCGGCAAAAGGTTTTCAGGTTGAAGCGGATCATTTTGGTCAATTAGTAATGTCGGCTGAATCAAAACAATTACGCCAGTTATTTTTTGCCACCACCGAAATGAAAAAAGAGCAGGGTGTTGCTGGAGTTGCTGCAATAAAAGTTAATAAAGTTGGTGTATTAGGTGGCGGTTTAATGGGTGGTGGTATTGCCTTTGTTACCGCGACTAAAGCGCATTTGCCTGTTCGCATTAAAGATATTAATCATCAGGGCATTAATCGTGCGATAAAATACAGTTTTGATCTGCTGAATAAAAAAGTTAAACGTCGTTTTATGAAAAAAAGCGAAATGCAAAAGCAATTGAGTGATATTACTGGCGCAGTTGATTTTAGCGGTTTTAGTAATGTTGACATGGTAATAGAAGCCGTATTTGAAGATTTATCGTTAAAGCAGCAGATGGTTGTTGATGTTGAAAATGCTTGTCATGAAAAAACTATTTTTGCTAGTAACACCTCTAGTTTGCCGATTGGACAAATTGCTGCAAAAGCGCAACGCCCAGAAAACGTGATTGGTTTACATTACTTTTCACCCGTAGATAAAATGCCATTGGTTGAGATCATTGCTCATCAAGGTACCTCAGATCAAACTATTTCAACCACAGTGGCGGTTGCGAAAAAACAAGGTAAAACGCCAATTGTTGTTAAAGATAAAGCGGGTTTTTATGTTAACCGTATTTTAGCGCCTTATATGAATGAAGCGGCGAATATTTTATTGGCAGGCGAAAGCGTTGATAAAATAGATAAAGCCTTGGTTAAGTTTGGTTTTCCTGTTGGCCCGATGCAATTACTTGACGAAGTTGGTATTGATGTTGGCGCGAAAATAGGACCTATTTTACAACAAGAATTGGGTGAACGTTTTGCGCCACCAGCTGCTTTTTCTAAATTGATTGAGGACGGTCGTTTAGGTAAAAAAGCCAACAAAGGTTTTTATTTATACGGAAAAAATGGTAAAAATCCTCAGTTAAGCTTATTGGATAAATTAAAAGGGAAAAGTGCTAAGCAAGTCGATGCTAGTATTTATCGTTTATTAAATATTAATGTACAAAATAAATTGAGTGCTACTGAAATTGCTGAGCGCTGCGTTTATACCATGTTAAATGAAGCGATGCGTTGTCTTGATGAGGGCATTATTCGTAATGCGCGTGATGGTGATATTGGTACTATTTTTGGTATTGGCTTTCCGCCATTTTTAGGTGGTCCATTTCAATATATTGATCATATTGGTGCAGATAAAGTTGTTGCGCGCTTAAATACTTGGGCAAGCGAACATGGTGATCGCTTTAAACCTTGTGCAGCNTTAGTGNCAATGGCTGAGCAAGGTACTAAATGCTATTAATTACATGATCTTNTAAGTACGGTTATTGAGACAAAAGGCTCAGAGAAATAGTTTCTTTGAGCCTTTTTTATAGATCCTAGGATCTAGATCCTAGGATCTAAAGTCTAGGCTGTTCATTGCCGCTTCAGCGGTAAATAATTACCACTAAAGCGGTTGACGATGGCCGATTTAGCTGGAATGAAAGCATATATTTGTTATACTGCGCGGCTAATTTTTAGCGTGCAATTTTTATTGCAGGTGAAAGCATTGTTTAGTTTTATTAAGGAATTGAGGCTTCGTTTTGTTGATTTTTTTTATTCTTGTTAGTTTAATAAGTAGCGGTTTCTTTTATTGTCAGGCATTAATGAATGGTTTAGCACGTAAACGCTGGGCGATGGCTGGATTGGTGTTTGGCCCTATGCTTTGGCCAATGTTTTGTATGAAAATACGCTTTAAAGTTATACAGCGCTTTGGTTGGACGTGCTTGATCTTAAAGGCTTAGCTTTAATTGCATCATTTTAAAAATTGGGTCATCATTTTTCTTTCTAAAAAATAAAACCTTACTATTATTGCTAATAGTAAGGTCACTAAATTATTACATCTTTGTCAGTTAAGTAAGTAATAACTTATTTATTTCTTATTTCTTANTTCTTCTATTTTTATNCGCTCAGCAATGGCATTTTTACTCATGCTTGGCANAAAAAATAATTTTAAGTAGTTAAGCATCAGTTAGCCTAGATACGAATNTTACGAGGATTCTGACCCGTTTTTGTAATGTTTAATTTTTGTTCGTTAATGCGAATTTTACGAGGATTCTGACCCGTTTTTGTAATNTTTAATTTTTGTTCGTTAATNCGAATTTTACGAGGATTCTGACCTGTTTTCTCTACTGAGTAATCATTGATAATCGCAGGTGTTGTTGACAAGGCAACAGATAAAAGTAATGAACTTAACATAAGGTTTCCTTTATTATTATAAAATCCCTTTTAATTAAGCTATTTTTGTGCCAAGTTTTTTTGCTGTGTCTGCCAAAAATTTGGCAAGCAACAATATTGTTAATATGGTATTAATTAATATTGTTAATATGGTATTAATTAATAGTGTTATTTAGGTTGAAAATGGGTTGCTAGTAGATAATTCAATCGATAATGAAAGAGAGCAGGTTAACTAAANTTAGTCGATTTTGAGGTTATTTTATGGGCGTGTAAATATTTATAAAAATCTTNTTCTGTTAAGGGTTTACTATATAAATAACCCTGTAGTTGTTCGCAGTTAAGGGTTGCTAAAAACTCTAATTGTAGAGCTTGTTCTACTCCTTCTGCAACCACTTGTAAACCTAGGTTATGGGCAATGGTCACTATAGTGGCTACCATGTTACGCCCTTGCTCCGAATGCTCAATATCGTCGACAAAAGCCTTGTCTATTTTTAAGGTATTCAAGGGGAATTTTTTCAAATAAGCTAATGATGAATAACCGGTGCCAAAATCATCCAGTGCTAAATGTATCCCCATAGCGCGAATTTGTTGCATAATTTCAATGGCTTTTTGTGGCGATCCCATCACNGTACCTTCGGTGATTTCAAGCTCAAGATATTGGGCGGGTAATCCACTCTCAACTAAAATATTAGCAATCATATCGACTAAATTTGGTTGAGTAAATTGTACTGCAGACAAATTTACTGCGATACGGCCACTAAACAAGCCCGCGTCAACCCAAGCTTTAGTGGCAATACAGGACTTTCGTAATACCGTTTCACCAATTTGAATAATTTGCCCTGTTTCTTCCGAAACAGGGATAAAAGTAACAGGGCTTACAATGCCTTTGCTGGGATGTTCGAAACGAACTAAAGCTTCCATACCCGCAATTTTACCGGTAGCAATTTCTATTTTTGGTTGATAATACACCGAAAAATAATCATGCTTTAAACCAAAGCGGATCAAATGCTCTACCTTTAAACGTTGCACTACTTTTTTATTCATTGAGCCATTAAAAAATTGATATTGATTACCGCCATTGCCCTTGGCATGGTACATCGCAGTATCAGCATTTTTTAATAGTTCTTGTGGACTAGCGCCATCTTCTGGGTATAACACCACNCCGATACTTGAATGNAGTACTAACTCATTATTTTTAATTTTTAATGGGCTGGCTATTTGCTCTAAAATGTTTTTAGCAATAGAGGTAATGGTATGAATATCGTTGGTGTTTTCAATGATNAAGCCAAATTCATCACCACCTAAACGATAAATGCTATCATGCTTACGTACATTTGCTACGATGCGATCGGCCACTCGGCAGAGAAGAATATCACCTAATTCATGGCCTAATGAATCATTGATTTTTTTAAAATTATCTAAATCAAAAACCAACAAAGCATGAGGTATTTTTCCTTTAACTAAGCGGCTTTGATTGGCTTGAAAAGAAGAACGATTAGGTAGCCCTGTTAAGGTGTCCGAATTGGCTAATTTACGCAACTCCGCTTCATTTTGTTTTCGCTGGGTAATATCTGAAAATACCGCAACAAAGTGAGAAATATTATTATTTTCATCGCGAATAATATCTATGGTTAAATCAATATAATAGAGCTCATTATTAGCGCGTTTGTTTTCTATTTCTCCATGCCAACTGCCATGGTTTAGCACTTGTTTAATCACACTTTGGGTAAAACTCTCCGCATAAAGTGGAAAGCTTAATGATTTATTCAACACTTGTGCTTTAGTGTTACCGGTAATTTTTTGATAGGCTTTATTTGTATCGACGACTTTAAATTGACGATTATAAATCACCACCGCATCAGAAATACTTTCAATACATTGAGCAAATAGTTTAAGTCGCTCTTCGGTATTTTTTAATTGGCTAATATCTTTAATTGTCCCCGTCATTCGTGTCGGTCGTTGCTGATTGTCAATTTCAACAATTTTACCGCGATCTAAAATCCATACCCAATGACCTTTTTTGTCTTTTATGCGGTAAGTACTCTCAAAGTGAGCGTCTTGATCACTAACGCTATTTTGTTGGTATTTTTCAATGGCTTGATAAACACGAANAAAATCATGGGGGTGAATGTTACTGTTACTTTTAAATTGTTCGAGTTTTTCTTGATAACTTAAATGACTTAATGCTGCCCCTTCTGCTATATGAGGCGGTTGAATAATAGTGTTTTGTAGTTGCTCTTGGCGTGGGCTTAAGTTGCGAATACCATCTTGTGGAAATTCTAATGTACCCCAAATGTTCGAACGATATATTTTTTTTGTGGTGATATTCCAATCCCACATTTCATCACCACTACCCCACAGCGAAAGTTTTAATCGCTCTTCACTTTGCGTTATTTGCAGGTGATATTGGCGNCGATGACGTATTTGTAAAAGTAAATACATAATAAAAAGTAGCGCTATTAATAAATAAAAAAACAGTGCTTGTTGCGATAACCACCACGGCGGCAAAATATTAATAATTAATCGTTTACTTTGAATAAAGTTAGGATAGTGCAAGTCGTAAGCTTGCACTATAAAGTGGTATTTACCCGCATTTAAATTGGTATAGGTAGCTCTGAGATTATCGGTGTTGGCATCTATCCATTGTTTATCTAAACCAGTTAATTTATAACGATAATGTATTTGCCGTGGTAAATTTGTGTTAGGCGAGATAAATTCAATACTAAATGGAGACTGTTGGTAAGCTAAAGTGAGTTGCTCTAACTGGTTTAATTGTTTGTTAATGCTAAAAGGAGGCTCTGTAGTCTTATTTTGTTGGCCTATAATATTAGCATTGTTTGTATTTGAAATAGTTGTGCTTTTCTGTTTTGGTTTTGTTTTATCCGCTTTAATATGTACTACTTTATTGGCAATATATAAATTACTCAACACTGGTATAGGTACATATTGTTGTTGGTTTGATACTGTCTTAGGGCTAAATTGCTGAAAACCATTTAAACCACCAAAATAAATAGTGCCTTGTTTACTTGCTAACGACGAGCCTCGTAATAGTTCATTATCGGTTAAGCCATAATCTTTACCGAAATTGACGATTGTTAGTTTATTCGGGCTAATTGTACTAATGCCATTAGCGGCTGATAACCATGCATTGTTGTCTTGATCTAGTAATATAGCGTTAATGTTATTGTTAATAAGCCCATTTTCTTCGTTGAATAATGTTGTTTTACCCGTATCTTTATTAATTAATAAAATGCCTTGCGAGTAACTACTTAACCATAACCATTGTTTGTTATTAACCAAATTTGTTGTTTGACTAATGCTAAAATCAGTCTTGTTATTAAACTTATATTGGTTGAATNTTTTTGTCTTGGTGTTAAAACGATAAATGTGATTTTTTGCAGAGGTTAACCAGATNTTTTTTTGTCTATCTTTATTAATAGCATGAAGCTTAATGCCTTTATTCGGAGTAAGTCGGACAAATTTACCTGTGTTTANNTGATAGCTACTTAATTGACCGTCATTATCAATAAACCACAATGCATCATCGACAACAATAAAAGCAAAACTGTTATTAATATTTGCGTTTTTTTGCCATAACGGATGCTTAGTTAATTTTCCTGTTACGCTATTAAATTGATATAACTCGTTATTATAGGTACTAAGCCATAAATCATTATGATTNGCTTTCATTAAATCAATTTTATTCTCAATCGATATTTTATAGTGCTGTAATTTATTACTATCAGGTAATAAATAATTTAAGCCAAGCTTGTCTGATGAAAACCATATTTTATTATCGGTTGTTTGNGCTATCGCATTAATAACAATGTTGTCACTTTTATTTCTATAAAGCTGATGAGTAAATATTGAGGTGATAGGGTTATATTTATCAATCCCCGTAGCTAAATTACCTAACCACATACTACCGTTGCTATCTTTTAAAATAGTTAAAATCCAATTACCGGAAATGCCTTTAGGCTGGTTGTTTTTTAGTGTACTTTGATAACTTTTAATCTCGTCATTAAGAATATTAACAATGTTTAAACCATTACGAGTACCTAACCATATGTGAGTGTCATCAAAAGCACTAATGGCTCGTACTTCATTAGCAAGCAATTTTTTATTGGTGGTTTGCTGATTAATGCGTTTAGTTATTTGGTAATTATTATTAACCACATAAACGCCTTGCTCTGTCGCTAACCAATATTGATCGTCAATTTCTTTAATGTCAAATAAAGACTGAGCAGAAATTTTTAAATTCCATTTGTTTTTNTGTTGTAAAGCAAAGGCATAAGATAATTTTTCATTNGCAAGNTAAATGTGNTGATCATAAGTNCCGATCCAGTAATTATTGTTTTTATCTTGAAATAGCGTTCTAATTTCGGTAATTGCTTTGTCATTACTACTTAAATTAATACGCTTAAAATTGTTAGTACTCGGTTGATATTGTTGTAATCCTTGTGCGGAGCTAATCAGAATTTTATCATGTCTGTCTTGATAAATTTCCCAGATTACATTATCACGTAAAGAATTGTTATCTTGTGGGTTTGTTAAATAATTATCAAAGTTATCGAGTACTTTATTGTAACGACTTAAACCATTGTTAGTACCAACCCATAATACGCCNCTTTTATCGACTAACACTTTACGAATAAAATTATCGGCGACAGAATGTTTGTTGTTAATGTTATGGCGATAATGAACAAAGTTTTTACCATCAAAACGGTTAAGACCATCTTCAGTGGCTAGCCAAATATAACCTTGTTTATCTTGAGCGATACTAAAAACATAACTCTGCGACAAGCCTTGTTCTGTCGATATATTAGTGAACTTTAGCGGTGCGGTTAATGTTATGGGCTGGGCCAATGCTGAAAGCATAGACCAGCAAGTTAACCACAATAATAGCAATGTGGTTAATCTACTTATGGAATGTTTTAATTGTTTACCAATATAAAACAGCACTAAAAATCCTTTAGGTTAATATTATTAAAAGCGGCTAATTAATAAAAAGGTTAAAAATNNTGTNTATTTTAACAAGCTAAGCCACAAAAAAGCGAAGATACATTAAAAGTGATGCACATCAGGAAGTCAATTAAGTTCATGACTATATGTTGAATTTATCGGCTAAAAAGCTAATTTAGTTAGCCTTTTTTGAATTTACTTTCTTGATTTGATTTGTTTAAAGTCAGTAATTGACTTTATTTGAGCGGACATTTTGTTTAAGTCGTTTATTTCTTCAGCATTTTTTAATGAAATTAAACTAATACGGTCAGGAGAAGCTTGTTGTAATAATTGTGTTGTTAGCGTCTCTTCTATATCGATAAAATTTAATTGTAGTATTTCTGCAACTAATAAGTCTCTATGAGAAAAATCATGATCTTTATTGCAAATAGCAGCCCAAAAGCGTTGGCTTCTAATGCGTAAGCTAGTGTCTTGCTCNTGCAATTGACTGGCAAGGCCTTGTTGTAAATGTTGCCATTCTTGTTTATCTATTGTTTGCAGATAAGCTAATGCTTGCTCAATAAATTCATCTATTGCGTTCATTAACTCAATAGCATCGCTGTCGGGTGATTGGATATAAAAAGCAATACCAGGATAGCGATTTATTGGAATGTAGCCAACGCCTACTAAGTAGCCATATTGTTTNTCGGTGCGCATTNTCTGAAAAAACAGCGGAGATAATAACTGACTTAACAACATTGTTTTTGCTATGGTGCTTAGTTTTCTATCTGCAAATGGAAAATACAGCACACAGGCATGATCATGCTCTTTTAACATGAGTGGCATAATAATATCGCCTTGCCCTGTCATATCCATAACCGTACATTCTACTGNGTAGCTGTCATCAAAATGGTGATCAAAAGCGTGTTTTATATCATGACTAATATTTTGAGCATGGGTTAATAGCCAGTTACCATGAATAAGTACTTCAAGCGTTACCTGCTTAAAAAAATCTTGACTAAACTGCATAAATTGAGCAAAAGTAACGTCAACCAATGCCTCCAGTAGCATTTGACTACTAGGATTGTTAGGTTGCATAGCAGAGCTAAGTTTAGAAAATAACTGCGAAATAGATTTACTTTTAGTGGCATTTTTCCAATGGGTTAGTAATTGTTGTTTAAATAGTTCAAATCGTTGTTGACTATATTTATTGTTTTTTAATTTTGCTAATAATTGTGTCAGTAATTTTTCTTGATTAATACTTATGCCTGACAATTGCACGGTAATGCCGCCTTGATGGGCGTATAAATGATAATGAATACCCGCTAATTCAGCATCATAATTGTCTTCAATTACGGAATCGGTATATAAATCGACAAATAATCTTGTCATCGCAATATTTGCATAACTACTTACCGCAACAGGGCTGTCAATATTGAGATAAATATGCCCCTTAGGTACTTTAAAACTTATGTCTTGTTTGTACCAAAGTTTAAAACCATTAATATCTTCAACGAGTTCGGGTTTTAATTTGTTACTTTCAACGGCAAAGACTTGCGGTGATTTAGCTATGTACGGGTTTGGTTCTGGTAAGTACAGTGCTTTGATAGGAGAAATATTTTTCCACTGAGTTAGTTTGTTTTTGGCAATATTTTCTACTCGGTAGGGAACTTGGTACCAAAAGCTAGTTTTATTGAAATAGTTCGACGGCTGCTCTTCTTGTGTTGATAGTGCTTGTTGTTGGTTAATATGAATAATACGCATATTATCACTAGCTAAATAGTTTAAAAGCTTAGACACACTTTGTTGACACCAAGCTTCCATAACATAATCCCCAAAAATATAATCATCAACAGGATAATGCTGCATATTAATGACTAATTGACTAACCGAGTCTAGTGGTGACATTTGTTCATGGTATAAAAACGAGATATCAGCTATCGCTTGTTTTTCTTGGTAATAATATTCAGGTAAAGGCGCTTTTTTAAGCAAATGGATATAACTAAAAACAATGTCAATGATATCATCAAGGTGCGGTTCACCTTTTTCAGTTAACGCAATACTGATATTAAAGTCTTTGAAATTAGAACCGTTAATACCTGCTCCTGCGGTTAATGCCATNGCCCACTGTTTNTGTTTTAGTAAAGATAAAATACTGCCTTTGCCTTCATGACCTAATAAATAACTTAAAATGCTCTCAGGTTTATGGCGATATACATCATCAATACTTGGCATGGCAAAACTCAAAATAAGCTTTCGATCTTCTTTAACGGGTTTTATATCTATTTTTATCGCTAAATGCTCAGGTAAATATAAAGGTGTGTCAATGACTGGGTGGGGTTTGTTACTGCATTTTATTGATGAGAATTTTTCTTTTACAAGCTGTTTTAACTCCTTAATAGATTGCGGCCCTTCAATTGCTAAAGTCATATAATCGGCACGATAATAGCGTTTAAAAAAGTCAGCTACTTCATCGCGAATACAACTGTTTTCTCGATCATTTAGGGTNTCAATAGTNCCTACTGAAAATTGNGAAAATGGGTGTGCTTGATTAATGGTTTCTTTNTGAACATCGTATAAACGGCGAATATCATCTTTTAGCTTTAATTTAAACTCAGCATCAATNTTTTGNCGTTCACTGTAGACAAAACTTTTTGATAAGAGCGGCACGGTAAAAAATTGACTAAAACGGTCAAGTGCTTCAACAAAATGACTATGATGAATNTCGAAGAAAAAACAGGTATGCTCTGTGGCTGTCCAGGCATTATTGCTACCACCATATTGACCGATAAACTTTTGGTATTCGCTACCATCGGGGTATTTTTCAGTGCCTAAAAAAAGCATGTGTTCAAGAAAATGTGCTAATCCTTGGCGATCGTGGGGATCATTAAAGTGGCCAACATTAACTGCTAATGCGGCAGCTGCCTTCTCTGTTTCTTTATTTTGGATCAACAAAACCTTTAAACCATTTTTTAAGGTGAATGGTAAATAGATTTTTTTATCATTTTGGCTTTGTTTCAATTTTAGTTTCAACTTTTNGTTTGTTTATAAAAAATAATAAAATATCACTAGTAAAACAGCAGCTTGGAATAGAATTTTCATATAGTAAATTAATCATACGGCAAAATAATTATTAATCAAATTACCAGAGGGTGTAACATAATGCTATTTTATTACTTATCTATATTATGTTTTTCTTCTCATTAGCTTATTATAGTCACTAATAATAATAGTAAACAAAAAAGTCAGAAAATAACTGGCAGATTTAATGCTTATATTTTCACTATGCGGCATCGTAATACGCGCAACATAAGGTGAAAGTATCATGAAAACTTGGAAAAATATGCGAATTTTTATTATGCGTCATGGGCAAGCCAGTGCTTTGCCAGCAGTTGATGCAGAAAGACCCTTAACTGCTCATGGCGTCGATGAAGTAAATACTATGGCGCAGTGGCTAAAATCATTACCCTTTGAATTTGATAAAATTTACGTTAGCCCTTTTAAGCGCGCACAGCAAACGGCCAGTACCGTTGCTCATTTACTTAATAAAGAAAGATCAACCACACTTAATTTTATTACCCCGTCAGGCTCGGCACATCAATTACATGATTTTTTGGATGGTGAGCATGATAAAGAGTCAATTGATGAGCAAACAGAGCAANGAGTGTTAATTGTTTCGCATATGCCTTTGGTNAGTTATTTAGTGGCTGAATTAACCAGNGANCATAATGCTCCTGTTTTTCAAACAGCGGCCATTGCTGAAATAAATTATGATGAAAAAGGCATGACAGGGCATTTACAACAGATGATGTCGCCAAGTGATTTTAATTAAAGATTGTTAATGTTGGTACTCATCAAACCAAGGTAACAGATAGAGTATTTGTAGGTCGGGCTTCAGGACAATATGCTCCTGCATTGTCGAATAAGTTACATCCATGTAACGTAGCCCGTCAAATATAGATTGATGGCCTAAAGGCC
>JAESPQ010000064.1 GCA_016765535.1 Alteromonadaceae bacterium
CCCCGTCTTGGCAATTGCCGACATTACCATAGCAACACATAGTCGTTGGTATGATAAAACAATAAATGGTTATAAAGAGTGGACGAATTACCATAATGTTAAAGTGATTGGCGATATTGTTGAACAGCAGCTTATTCATGCACAAAAAGGCCAAGTGGTATTAATTCAAGGACATTTAAGTGCTCAAAAAAAGACTAACAAAGAATTATTATTAGCCACTTTTGTGCAGGTGTTTAATAAAGGTTATAGTCAAGAAATCAATCAATTTCATTGTAGCGGTAAACTGACTACAGCATTTACGTTGAAAACTACCGAAAATAACAAGGTCTTTGCCGAAGCAACTTTAAGTTTTACCCAGCAAACGATTAGCACCCATAACCAACAAAAGCATACTTTTACCTTAGATCGACCAATACATGTTTGGGGTAAACAAGCGCAATATTTAAGTGACAAAGCAAGTATTGGTGATAAGTTGATTATTGAGGGTAAATTAAGTTATTTAAATAATGCGGAAAAATCGCAATTTATCGACGCTAAGCAAATTATTTTGGCAAAAGAAAACCCGTAATAATAAGGTTATTACGGAATTATACAAAACTAAAAATAGACGGCATAAATATTTGGCAAGCATATAATGAATAAATGGTGGGCATTCGTACCTCATGCACCACCCTACAGATATAACAATTTTACGTAGGGTGGGCAGCTTGCCCACCACCATATTTAAGAATAAACGCGCTTATAAAGCTAATAAATAGTTAAGTAAGTTTTTAAAATCTTGCTCAGTATTTTTCTTATCAAGCGCTTGCATGTTTATTTTGTATTTACCATTAACAATAATGGTTGGTACGCCAGTTAAAGCCCCTTTTTGCGCAAAATAATCTTGATTTTTTTTCATTTTTTTCGCTTTAGCGTTAACCATAAAGCTTTTCATTAACTTATCAAATTTAGCGCCATCGACACCATTTAAGACAAAAATATTACGCACATCTTTTTCTGAATCAAACTTAGCTCGTTGCACATGAATATAATTAAAAATCGCCCCTATTATTTTTTCTTTGTTAGGTAATTGCTGCGCTACTGCTAACGCTTTAGACAACATATCTTGTGTTTCAGTACTTGCCATACGTAAAAAATCAACGTGATTACGAATAAAGTTAGTACCTTCAGGCAAATCTTTTTTTACTTTACTAAAAAATGGTTCAAAACGAAAACAGTGTGGGCAGTAAAAAGAAAAATATTCTCTTACTTCTGGCACCATAGTCACCCCTTCATTTACCGTACTATATTGCTTGCCCTCTTGATAATTTGCTGCTGATGCAAACAACGGCATTAACAACACAAAAAATAAACTTATTGTTTTTTTCATTATTATTTTCCTAAAATGATGAGGATGCACCTCATTGTTTATATAAACTATTACCGACATACTAACAAATTTTTAATACATTGGCGTTAAATTTAATGGTGGCTCTTGTAATGCTGAAAACTGCTCTTTGAGTATCAAAATTTGTTGTTCCCAATATTTCTCGGTATTAAACCACGGAAAGTTATGAGGAAACGCAGGATCTTGCCAACGCTTACACAACCAAGCGATATAATTAACTAAACGCATAGTGCGTAATGATTCTATCAAGTTAAGCTGTGATGATTCAAATGAAAAGAACTCTTCATAGCCTGATAATAGGGTATCTAATTGTAACAATTTTTGTTCTCTGTCGCCCGAAAGCATCATCCATAAATCTTGAATAGCTGGCCCCATGACACAATCATCTAAATCCACAAAATGTGGCCCTACATCGGTCCATAAAATATTTCCTGCATGGCAATCACCATGTAAACGAATAAGATCAGTTGCTTGATATTGCTCACTTGCCATCGCAGCCACTTGATCAAGTACAGTAAAAAATGCCGTATTTAACGATTTAGGCACAAAACCAGAGGAAATAATCTGCTCTTTGGCTTGGTTAAGCATGATCTCGGTTGAAATGGTGTCACGATACTGAAACGTTTTCGTGGCACTAACCGCATGAATTCGACCTAAAAAACGCCCCATCCATTCAAGCTGATTTAAATTATCCACTTCAAAAATACGTCCACCACGGCAGGGAAATACCGCAAATAAATAATCGGCATGTTCAAATAAACTTTCACCATTAACTACTAATGGAGCCACTAAAGGCAATTCATGTTCAGCAAGCTCTAATGCGAATTGATGCTCTTCTAAAATAGTTGCCTTTGACCAACGCTGCGGCCGATAAAACTTAGTGACAAAGCGTTGCATATTGTCATCATGAAATTGATACACACGGTTTTCATAACTATTTAAGGGTAGCAAACCACTAGCAACTGAAAAACCTGCGCTTTCTAAGCCATCAATAATTAAATCGGGTGTTAATAAAGAAAAGTCGAAACTTGCCATAAAAATTGGGGCTTAAACTAAAATAAGATACGAAGAGTTTAACAGAAAAAAGCCATGAAACCGTAAGATTTCATGGCTTTCTTTAAATATCAAAAAGCGTTATTTAATCGCGACAGACTTAACGTTTGTTAAAGAAACGGCTGTCTTGAGTAATTTCAACATTGTTATCTGGCGAGACTTCTTTCACCATAAATTGAATGTCGGTCATATAATCTTTTAATTCGTAGGGATCTACCGCAATACTGATAGGTAAGGTGTAAACTTCAGCGGCAGGTACCACAATATCTTGTTTACCTATCCATTTAGCCCCTTTTAAACCTTTCATCGATAAATGATAAGTATTGTCAGTTTGCGACATATTTAATATTTTTAGAGTGTAAACGTTTTCAATTTCACCATTAAAATTTTCTCGTGCTAATTCATTACGGTCGCGCATAATATCCATCGCGAGTGGCACACGTGAATAAATTTCATGGCCAAGTAGAGAGGTCATCACCAGCAATACCAGCGCATAACCGACCAATTTAGAACGTAACAAGTGTACTTTTTTACCGCTTAATTCATGCTCTGTAGTATAACGAATAAGGCCTTGCGCATAATTCATTTTATCCATAACGCCATTACAGGCATCAACACATGCGCCGCAATTTATACATTCGTATTGTAAACCGTTACGAATATCAATACCGGTGGGACAAACTTGTACGCATAAATTACAGTCTATACAATCACCTAAGCCTAATGCTTTTGGGTCTTGCTTGCGACCACGAGGACCTCGACCTTCACCCCGATTATAATCATAAGAAACGGTTAAAGTGTCTTTATCAAACATCGCCGATTGAAAGCGCGCATACGGGCACATATGTAAACACATAATTTCACGCATCCAGCCCGCATTGCCATAGGTGGCTAAAGCAAAAGACACCAATAATACAGCTTCAGTACTTGTGGTATTAAAAGTAAAGGTATCAATAAATAGCGTTTGCATCGGCGTAAAATAACCAACAAAGGTCATTGCGGTTAATAAGGAGAAAAATAGCCAACAAAAATGTTTAAACGCTTTACGCCAAAATTTATTCACATTAAGCGGTTGTTGGTCTAATTTTTTTCGCTGATTTGCTGTGCCTTCAATTTTTTCTTCAAACCAAATAAAAATAAACGTCCAGACCGTTTGTGGACATAAATAACCACACCATACTCGACCTAAGAAAGTGGTAATAAAAAACAATAAAAAAGCCCCAAGCATAAATAACCATGCTAATAAGGTTAAGTCTTGCGGCCATAAGGTTAAATTCCACAAGGTAAAACGTTGGGTACTAATATCAAATAATATCGCTTGATGCCCGTTGTATTGCAGCCAAGGTAGTAAAGCAAACATAATTAGAAAAACAAAATTCATTTTTTGTCGTAAACGTTGAAAAATCCCTTTGACTTGCCGTACATAAATTTGATCGCGTGGTTTATAGGTTTCAACACCTTGAGTTTTTTTAGCCTGAATTTTGATATTTTTAATGGGAATTTGTTGATTGGATGTGTTTTTTTTATTTGCAGAGTCGTTAGAGTTCACAATAAAGCCTTGCTGTGTAGGTAAAAACATTAAATAGCTTGTTAATTATAATGCTTTTTAACTAATTAATGTAATACCAAAGACATTAAATTTATTCTCAGTTCAGAAATAACTTAATCGCCTTGGTATGGATTATCACTTCTTTTTATCTGTTAACTTTATTGTTAGGATATAACTTAGCATCAACATAAAAATACATTTAGTTAAGTGCTAAATATCACGCCAACTTTACTTGAGTATAGAACATCCTTATGAAAAAATTATTGATCTTAATCGTCTTTGGCGCTGTCTATTTACATTACTACCCACAACCAAAGCTAACCCAATGGTTTGAACAAGAGAAAACTAGCATTATGACGAATGTCGCTGAAGCGACAGATACTCAAGTAAGACTAGACTCAAAAAAAATATTTTCAGATTTAAAGCCTTACTTTAATCATTTTAGTGAAGGCGAAATTGAAGAATTACGTAAAATAACCGCTCACAGAAAAAATGTTACCGATTTTTATGATAAATATTGTAATAAATATGCATCAAATCCCAAAATACAACTTGGTAATGTAGATAAAATTTGCAAAACGATGAGTAAATACCAATCCTTATTTTAATAAGACAGCTTTAACAAAACAGATCTAATAAAATGTAATTTTGCATTAACCTTTATAAACCTTATTAGCTAAAGGTCTAATGCAGTTTTACTGACCTAACGGCTATACTTATTAATAGTGTGGTTTTTATCTTATTGTTTTGTTATCTTGCTTAAAAAATACATCATCAATCAAATAGATTAAAGAGGGACTTATTCATGATCCAACCTGACAAAGTAATTATTGCCGACGATCACCCTTTATTTCGCCAAGCTCTTTTAGAAACACTAAAATCAAAATTAGCTCAAACAAAATGGTTAGAAGCAGAAACGGTTAATGAATTAAATACCCTGCTTAGCAGTGATAGCGATGCCGATTTATTGCTATTAGATTTAAATATTCCCGGTGCGCATGGCTTTAACACTTTAGTACATGTACGCAAACATTTCCCCCAAATTCCCGTAGTGATTGTTTCTGCTTACGAAGATAACGACACCATTAATAATGCCATGAATTATGGCGCCTCGGGTTTTGTACCTAAATCAACGCCTGTAGAAACTATTTTTGAAGCGATTAGGCAAGTATTACAGGGCGGTTTATGGACGCCAGCCTCATTAAACGATTCAAACCAAGAAAGTAAATCTGATATGGCTGATCGTATTTCTAGCCTAACTCAACAGCAATATAAAATATTAATGATGTTTGCTCAAGGTATGCTCAATAAACAAATTGCTTATGATTTATCGGTATCAGAAGCTACCATAAAAGCCCACGCCACCGCTATTTTCAGAAAACTCAATGTTCGTAACCGCACCCAAGCCGTGATCGCTTTAGGACAATTAGATTTATCAGAGTCTAACTTCGCTGGTGAGTTGAGCGATAAAAAGTAAAACGCCAGTATACGTAATGGCATAATGGCGTTTTAATATAAATCATTTTAGTGTTTAGTGTTACTTGGCTACCAAGACCAACAAGGCTTGACCATTAAGACCGTAATTAGTCCATTCACCACCAATAAAATCTGCATTCGCTGACGTTTTAACGCTATTACCTTCATTCCAATTTGAAGTGTCGGTAACTCGATACCAGTTTTTACCTTGTCCTGGCCACGGTAGTGTAAAATCAACTTTTCCTGACCAACCGTTATAGGCAATATAGATAGCTGCCGTTGATTCACCAAATTCAGAGCTATCAATACGATAAGCAATAGCATGGTTATTAGCATCATTAAAATAACCACTGTCTGCTACATTTCCATCAGGCTTAAACCAACGTAGTTGCTCCATTACATTACCATTAGTATCATAAGATTTATAAAAATCTGTAGGGCGCAATGATGGATGGTTTTTACGAAAGGCAATCATACCTTTAGCAAAATTATTAAATTGGCGTTGGTCACTATTCCATGAAAAATTAAGCCAATTAGCAATGGAGTCCAGATTATACGGGTTGTTATTACATTGTATTGAACGTAAATATTCATCACCTCCTGTGATCATTGGCGTACCCGCACTTAACATTAAGAAAGAAAAACCATTTCTTGCTGCCTTACGTTGATTTTGTGCTTGGTTAGTTGTGCCTTGATCCCAACTAATATTATTATTTGAACCACCGTCAGATGTCCCAAAAGGCCAAGGTTGTAGATTGTTTTTTTGATTGCACGAATAAAGATCTTTTAGCGTAAAGCCATCATGAGCAACCATAAAATTAACCGAGTTCCACGGTTTACGGCCATCGTCTTGAAATAATGAGGCCGAACCTGAAAACATATTAGCTAATTGTGCAGGTGTTACTGCTGCTGAACCTAGTTGGTTTTGATCTTTACGCAAAGTATCGCGGTAGATACCATTCCATTCAGACCAACCCGCAGGAAAATTACCTACTTGATAAGAATTACCACCAATAGCCCATGCTTCAGCAATAAAGTCAGTGCCTTGACCACCTAAAGCTGGACGCTCTGTAAACTCATTAATAATACGGTTAATGGCATTATTACTAGCGGTTTTACTAAAGTTGAAACAACCATGTTCACAGGTATTACCTAATACCGAGGCTAAATCAAATCGAAAACCATCAACGCCTAAATCTTTAATCCAATAATCTAATGAGTCAATAATAACATCTTGCGCTATGGGATTAACGGTATTGAAATTACCACCAACCCCCGTATTATCCCATGATAATTGCTTGTCACTGGTTAGCGAATAATAAGTAGGATTGTCTAAACCGCGAAATGAAAATAAATTATAGGTTGATGAGTTACCGTTCACCCAAGCGCCACCTTCACCGGTATGGTTATAAACTACATCAATGAGTACTTTAATGCCTTTATCGTGAAAAGCTTTTACCATTGCTTTAAATTCTTTGGTTGGCCCACCTGCACTTTTATCGCTTGAATAGCGGCGATCGGGGGCAAAATAATTTAAGGTCATGTAGCCCCAATAATTATCGCCTACAGTTGACTGTACATCATCATTAGTATCGTTTTGCGTTTCTTGTACGGGCCGCTGTAATGCCTAAATCAGCTAAGTAAGCCGCTTTTAATGCCGCTCCTTGATAAGTACCGCGATATTGTGTGGGAATGCTAGTATCATTTTTCGTTAAACCACGCACATGCACTTCGTAAACCACATCATCTTTCAATGCTCTGGTTGGTTTAACGCCAATAGATTGATTATCACCAAGTAAAACAATGCCTTTAGGTGCATTAATCGCACTGTCTAAATTACGGTAACTACTGCCTGAAGCATACACAGTATTGTCACTAAACTGTGGCGTATATTGATCATGACTCAATTCTTTTGCATATGGGTCGGTCAATAATTTATTAGGATTAAAGCGATTACCCTGTACATCCACATCACTGATAAAGCCTGCGTTAGTACCCGGTTGCCAGCTAGCACTGTAGGTCCAATTAGGCCCCCACGCGCGATAACCATAATAAATGGTACCACTTAAACGACTATCTAATTGATTGGTCGGTAAAGATACTGACCAAATATTTTGTGCATTTTTAGTCAATGTATAACTACTTATTTCACTTGCACCTGTAGCTTGGCTATATAAATACAGTTGTATTTTAGTCGCTTGCGATGAATAAATTCTAAAGTCTAGCTGTTGTTGATTAAGACTATAATACGCTCCTAAATTGTTATTATTTATCGCCGCAAAGCTAATGCTAGGAGCTAACAACGCACAAGATAATGCAATGATTTTTATTTTACTTTTTATATTGTTTTTCATGGTTTTTCCTGTTATTTAATGTCTGCTTTTTCAGAACTTTGGAGCTTACTTATCCCTAAGTGTTTAGGTGGCACTCAATCACTTAAACAAATAAGATTAGAGAGCAGCATTGTTTGCTGTCTCTATACCCGTCCTACTTGGCTATTTTAAATAAACACCGTCTACACCAATTTTACCACTGCCATTTAACACCCAAATACGAGCAGAATAAGCAGGAACGTTAAACGAAAGTGAGCCATTACTTACATTAATAGTTCCACCGCTAACAGCGTCAACATAGGTGCCGTTCACAACGCCTGACATAGTGATGTTTTGCCCACTACCTGTAGCTAAACCAACGGCGGCATAACTCCCTTGAGCGGATAAATCACGAACAAAACTCATGCCTGCGCCCCATTCGTTAACCTGACTCATCGGCGCTTTTTGTAATGCGGGGATCGCTTTGCGAATTTGATTTAAACGTTTGATATGTTGATATAAAGGATGCGCTTGCGTTGCGGCAAGGTTGTCTAATGTGGGTCCATAATAAGCGCGCCCTGTTTGATCTAATGTATCGTTAGCATTAGCAATATCTTGTGGTAAACCTGCTTGAAACATGACTTCTTCACCGTAATACAAGGTTGGAATACCGCGAATTGTCCACAACAAGTTATAAACCAAAGCTGCATTTGCTTCACTACCACCAAAACGATATTTAAAATCATTATCAGGACCCACATCGTGGTTTTGGAAAAATGTCACTAATTTAGTGGCATCACCATAAATCCAATCCATGCTTAAAATGCCGCCAATACCATTAAAGCTACCACGGGTAACGTTATCTCGAAAGGTTGAAAACAAAGAGAAATCTAATACTGAAAAACCAGAATCACCGCCAGCATTAGGGTTTGATGGATCTTGCGTAGTACGGGTGTACCACCATGGGCGAATAACTGCTGAGGCATTATCATTGGCTATTTCTGAGCCCCAACCAGTACCTTTAACTAAGTTTTCACCAAAAACAAATAAACCCGGTTTATGCGCTTGCCACTCATGCACATAAGTTAACAGTTCATCACGCTCAACATGTTTTACCGTGTCTAAACGAATAGCATCAACACCCATATCAAGGTACATGTTAATGGCACCATTGATGTAATCTTTAACATTTTGATTACCTGTGGCTAAATCTATGGTGTCGCCAGCCATGTGTTTATTTTGTAGTGCAGTTGGATTTTCCCAATCACCGCCAGCCATAAAGCCATCTAAATGATACCAAGCAGGATCAAGCCCTTGTGCGTCAATACCAAAAAAACGATTTGCATCGTAACCAGCTAACGGTACAGTAACGCCTGTTTTTGGATCAACTAAAGGGGTTAAACCTTCAGGATCTGAATTATGACGAGCTTTAAACCAGTCAGGCGCGACAGAATTATCGTTATCATCACGATTAACACTCGCATAATCACCTAAATTGCCTTGATAAGGGCCATTATCAATACTGCCTTGTGTTGCACCAGCAGGAACATAATATTTTACGGGTAAATGATCTATCCATACCTTACCGCGTAAACCATATTGACTCGAATGGTTAATAACCACATCTTGAATAACTTTTAAGCCTTTAGCATGTGCTGCGTTAATAAAATCTTGATAGGTTGCCCCCGCTGACTCTAAACGAGGATCAACTCTATAAAAGTCATAGGCATGATAACCGTGATAATCTAAACCAGAGCGATTTTCAACTGGTGGTGTTGACCATATAGCAGTAAAACCTAAGTCTTTAATATAATCGAGCTGGGCAATTAAGCCTTTATAGTCACCACGCCATTGTGGGTCGCCTGCTTTATAACGGTCACGATTATAATAATTATTTGTAGGATCACCGTCATAAAAACGTGTAGTCATTAAAAAGTAAATCGTTTCCTCTCTAAAATCACCGCTGTTTATTGGAGCACCTATTTGATAACTAAAGCTTTGCTGCGCTTGATTGCCACTCACATCAACTGCAAGCGTTTTAACCACTAAATCAACACCTGTTGTAATATCAGTTGCGGTTAATGTTTGTCCTGAATAAAGTGGCGAGTTAATTGTTGGTGTACTGTTGTCCGTGGTGTAATAAACCTGAGGATTAGCATCTTGATTATCTGTTACCGACAAAATGATATTTTGACTATTAGTGTAAACACCACTATTGGGTGAAGCACTAACCACAGGTGCGGTTAAATCAACACTCGACAACAAGGTTGTGGTTATTGCGTGGCTTGTTGCATTAAAGCAAACTTGATAACGACTATCACCTGTCACGATATAATCTGCTGTTGGGTAACTTTCGACCCAATCAGCAAAGTGATCTATTTTAAAACGCGGATTTACATTAGCAAAAACTTGTTCGATACAATAATTAACACCATCACTTGAGGCCATTAATGTTGTTGCCCAGTTATTTGGGCTGCCGCGAAAATACCAAGCATCAGCAGGTGTGTCCGTTACATTAACAGTAACATTGCTTGTACCCGTTGCACCTTGGTCATCAGTTACAGTTAAACTTACCGTAAATGAACCAACACTATCTCCATTAATGGTTGTCGTTACCGTAGTATCGCCCGTACTCCAGCTATAGTTGACAATAGTACCATCATTGTCGATGGAACTTTGTCCGTCTAAAACTACACTAGCACCGAGTGCTAAATCAACACGAGTACTCGGCGAAATTACCGCTATTGGAGCTTGATTAGCGGTACTTAAAACACTCACCGAATAAACTAACGTTTGGTCATTTACCGCTAATCGATAATTGCCTGCCCCCGAAACATAAATATCAGCGCCACTTTGTTCTAATATGTTGTCAGTATTAGTATCACCATAATCTTGTGACCAGTCGCCGTTAACATCAAACTTTAATCGTTGATTTGCTTGACCATCTAGTGACACATCAACTTGCCAAGTATGATCAGCAACTAAATTCATGCTGGTACTTGCCCAACCATTAAACGTACCGCGTGCATATAACTGACTAAATGTTTTAACAAAACCTGTTGGTTGAGTACAGCTTGTCACTTCGGTCGTCATAATTGCATGAGTTAACACATTAAAGTTTATTTTATAGTATTTATTACTGGTAACCGCGTAATCGCCTGTAGGATAATTTTCTGACCAATCCCCCAATTTATCTATTTTAAAACGAGGCCCACCAGAACCATCTCCTAATTGAAACGCTTGACACGTTTCAAAATTATCGTTATCTACTTGGCTTAATGCCGTACTTCCCCAATTATTAGGAGTACCGCGAAAAAACCAGTCAGCTTGGCAAGCACTAATGAGCTAAACAGTAGCGTTGTTACTATTTTCATTATTTTTCCTTGTTATTTTTATTTTGGTTTTTATTTTTTTAAGTGTTTTTTTACTTTTTTATAGACACAGTTAACCAGCAACCTTAAATAATTAAGGCTGCTGTAATAACTCATTTCATGATTTTTAATGCTTTAAAAGTTACGAATTTCAACGGTATTGGCATTAAAGTCGAACTTATTTATTTTGCCACATTGCGCGACATGATTAGTTGTGGCATAAGGCGTATTAGTTTGTGCAATATTACCCTCCCAACCTTGACCGTTTTTAACAAACGCTTTTACTTCAAATTGACCGTTAACGGTTTGGCTACAATCCATATTAACATCAAGCATCCAATAATTTTGTCCCCAAACATTAAGCGGTTCTTCACCGTAACCATCAACTGCCACGGTACGTTTAGTACCCCAACTTGTCGGCCATACATTAGTTGTCCAATCTAAAGGGGTGCCTTCTGCTGTAACATTTTGGCTTGCTTCTGCTCCGTACCAATCAAGATAATTATCGTTATTTTTCCATGGTATTGTCGTACTATTACGTAAATTATTATGCGTAATAGCAATAGCACATTCAAAGTTAGTGGTGGCGCAATTTCTGCCTAAATTAGCATTTGCATAAGCGTGATCGATGCCGCCACGAATAAACATATCTTGCCCGCTTTGGGTTTGTGCTTGAATAAATATTACCGTGCGTTGAATATTGCTAACAGGTGGATTAGTGCTCGTTATTTTTGCACCTTGATGAATAGCAAATGCATCCCAAGTGGCAAGGTTAGCGTTAATACTACCATTAGCATTTACGGTAATAGTTTCACCCGTACATGATTGACCATCGGTCGCTAATTCACCTTTAAGTACATTACAATAAGTGCCTGCTGCCATATCGGTACTTAACGTTGCGGTTAAGCTGTAACTTTCTTTATTAATAGCAACAAAACCTGAACTACCACGACCAAAGGCGATTTGATTATTGCCGTTATCCCACCAGTTTGTGGTTGTCCAATTATCAGCGGTATTATTTCTAAAATCGACACCGCCAGCAATATACGGCCAACGGTGCTCACATTGCCAGTTACTACCAAAACATTCTAAGGTTGCGCCATTATGTACTGGCACACTTGGACCACCCGCATCGGTATTTCCCTTATAATCATAACTCGACATCACTTTTGGATAGCCATACGGATAAGCTAGCATAAATACATTGGCTAAATCATATAAACGACCGTCTTGAAAGGTGATAACATTACCGCCGCCGCCATGACCACGTTGATTATCATGATTATCAACAAAAACCACCGCTGAGCTACTGGGTAAAAAACCCCAACCCACACCAAAATTACTTAACCACGCAAGTTTACCATTACGAAAGGTATCGCCTAATTTAGTTGAATATTTAAATTCAGTCACTAAACCAACACTGGTGTATTCGTTTGAGCTAATCGCTTCTCCACCTTGATCGATCACTTCTTGAAATACTAATGGTGTGCCATTTACTTTGGCCATAACACCTTGAATATCACCTACTGCCATATGTTTTGAGGCATCAAAACGAAAACCAGCAACACCAATATTGGTTAAATCATTTAAATAATTCGCTAACGTTTGTTGTACGTAAGCAGAGCCTGTATTTAAATCAGGTAAACTCACTAATTCACAATTTTGTACTTGCCAGCGATTGTTATAATCATTTATTGCACAGGTATTATGAAAATCTTGCGGACTATAAATCGGATAAGCTTTATTTCCATAAGTGCTACCTGCGGTGCCAGTACCACTACCATTTGCCATGTGATTTATCACTGCATCAACATAAATATTAACACCAACGGCTTTACAGCGGTTAACCATGTCAATAAATTGTGCGCGTGTACCACCACGACTTTTTAACTGATAACTAACGGGCTGATAGCGCGTCCACCATTGACTACCTTGAATATGTTCATTAGGGGGCGAAACTTGTACTGCCGCATAACCTTTAGGTCCTAAATATTGTTCACATTCTTGGGCGACATCTTGCCAATTCCATTCAAATAAATGTACAAAAGTTGTCGGTTGCGATGCTGCTTGTATTTGACCATTCAAGCCCACAAGTAAACTTGCTGCTAGTATGGTTTTTGTTAGCATATTTTTAGTTGCGTGATTTTTTCGAGTTAGATCATTCTTTTTTATAGTTATTTTTTTAGAGTTCATTTCTTTCCTGTTGAGCTAATTATATCGTTATTGTTGAAAAACGCTCCATTGGTTTTCTTTTTCTCCCCTGTCAATAATTGCTTAAAATTTAATCTTCGTCATAAAATATTTTATTGAATACGTATGCAGTAAAGTTTAATTGCAACAAATGTTAATAAAAGGTAAGTTTAAATGTTTTTCTTTTACTACATTGACGCTAAAAAGGTAAAAAAAAACAAAATATAGTTTTGTTTTCAACTGATTGGTCAATATATTAAGTTTTTCGTATTAGAGAAGAGGGCTTTGATGGTGATTTTTTTTATGGTGAGGCGTACTTATTTGTCCACTGGTAAAAGAAACAGTTCCTGAAATAAATCAGGATGACCGTTATTATTCATACTAAGAGCACTTTATTTGCGCTAGACGTTACCCTTTACGATTAAGTTAGATTAAAAATACAGCTCTAACAAAAACTAATTACGATTAAAAATTAAGTCGGTAACGACCATTGCGATCTGGCTTGCCTAAAAAAGGTAACACTTGCGTTAATGCTGGTGGAAATTTTCCTGTCGGTTTTAAGTAACCGTTACCTGAAATATGTTTGCTGCTACGAATATAAGTAGTGAACGTTAAACCTAAATTATTTTTTGGCTCAACACTGGCAACTAACACACCTTTTTCACAGCTTAACTTAGCTTTTAATGTACCAAGTTCTGCTGTTTGTTCAAACGCGGCAAGTGCTGCTTTCGGCCAAGTAATAGTTCCTTTTGCGCTTTTACACAGGGGTTTGCCAAGCGTATAATCTTGTAAGTTTAATGACATCTTACCAAAAGCTTCAACGGCTATCGGTAAGCTTAATTGAGCGATGACTTCTGCTGCGTCAAGCGCTATTTTTGCATCGCTAATGCTAATATCATTTAATAAATGATTGGCTGTTAATTGTCCTTTGGGACCACTTAATGAGTGTCCTCCAAAGCTAACAGCTACACTAGGATCAAATAGTAGTAATGAACTTACACTTAACCTTATATTAATATTATTAATTAAAATCCTTTTATTATTAGTTGCTCTTATAATCACTTGTTTAACTTTAATATCCCACATAGATCCAGTAACAGCAACTAACTGGATATTTTTAGGTAAACTAACATAAGACAGTGCTCGGTTAACGGGTAGTGTTGCCACCATAAAAATAATATAGCTAACAAAAAATACTGCTGCGTATAAAAACCATTTTTTCATTAACTTCTTCCTAATTGTAAACGGCGTACTCGTACCATGCCTTGATCATCGGTAGCACTAAGATCTATTGCTTGTATTTGCAAACCGTTAACGCTCACTAATTGTTCTAGCCACTGTAATAATAATTCAAAAGGTACTTCATCTATCCACACTTGAATATCATCACCTTGGGGTTGCATACGGGTTACGGTAATATTTTTTTGGCGAGCGCTTTGATTAACAATGCCCGTTAAACTACCACGACTTACCTTGCCATTTTTATTAAACTGCTGATAGCGCGCGGTGTTTTTTTCTACCCAAGTGAGTAGTTGCTGTTGACGCGTTAATTTTTTTGTCGATTTTACTAATTGCGTATTTAACGGTTGCCAAATCAGCGAATACAATAAAAAAATCACCACAACTAACGACATAACGCTAACTAAGATTTTTTCTCGACCATTGAGTTGTTGCCATTTTTGCTGGCCTTTTTGTATGTGTGGCGCTAAAAAAGTAGTCATTATATTACCCTTTAATACTAAACGAACCAGTTACTCGGTCATCTTGGTTATTGAGAGAGCCTTGACTAACGGTTAATTTAGTTTTTTCTAAGGCGATTTTAAATTTTTCAAAAGCTTGATAATCATTAGCACTGGCTTGTAAACGTAGTTCTTGGCGTTTAGCGTCAAACTTTAATGATTGTGGTTTTAGTTGTGGTACTGCTGCAAAAGCAGGACGAACTTTAGCTAGCATAGTTAAAAAACCGCCTTGGCTTGACGATGATCCATAAGCGGATAATTTACGTTTTAACTGCGAACGCACCGTGGCAACATTAACCCGTCGGGTTTTAGGAAAAGCCTTTTTATAAACTCGTACAATTTGTTGTTTAACGCGTGTTTGCTGTGCAGATATTTGTTGTAACTTAACAGCCTTTACACCAACCGTTAGTAACAAAGCAACAGCAAAAACTGCGGCGACTGAAAACCAGTTAGCTAACATTGGTGAACGTGCTTGTTTTACTTGAAATTCACCTTGTAATAAATTAAATTTTTGCTGTTTAGCATTGGCGGCAAGTAACGCTAGTGGTAATTCTTCAGGCATAGGGTTAACCGTAAAACAGACTGACTTTAAAGCTGAATAGCTACTTATTACAGGTAATTCACCTTCGCTACCTTCCTCATTTTCTGCCAAAGCACTTAATGAGTCACAAAGTCGTTGTTCTAAAGCAGGCCAGATATTTTCATCAATAACTATACCTTGCCATGCCGATTGACGTAGCAATATTTGCTCTCCTAACGTCACTGCCGACCATGCATTGCTATTTTCCTTTTCTGTAGCAATAGTTGCAGGTAAAGCTAAAACATCAGGGATCATCACCCGACAAGCAATAGCTGCGTCATTCAACCATGTTTGCCATTGTGCTAATTGCACACGTTCAACCACGGCAACAAAACAATTATATTCAGTGTTACTATTTTTTATATTTGCGTATGCAAAAAACAGTTGTTCAACATCTTGCGCTAATGCATCTTCGAGCATGTAAGGGGCTGCTAAACGGATAGCACGTTGCGAATTACCTGGCACGGTTAATTGCTTTAACACCACATCACTACCCGAAACAAAAGTGATCACGCTACGCTGTTGTGCTTTTTCGGTTAACTGCGTTAATGCTTGTGCATTGGCTAATTCGCCGCTAGCAATAATTTCGCTATTTTGCTCTGACCAAATCAGCCAGTGAATAACATCGTGCGCTTTGCTACCTAAGCGTATATATAAAGTTTCTGTCATTATCATTGGCCTATTAATATCTTATTGTACTTATTCTTTATTGTTGCTTTGTTATGTCTAAATTTTACTGTGTAGTAGGCATTCGTACTTTATGCCGCTCCTACTACTGATAAGGTCATCCTGACGCAGGTCAGGATCTATGCTGTTATTTTATTTGTAGGCACTACCCTTTACATTAATAAAGATCGAGGATAAATCCTCTCCTACAGTTTCCTATCTATTTAAAATCAGTCTGTTTTATCATGAGCCAATAGTTCGGCTGATCACATTAATTTTAGTATTATCGGTAACTTTTAATATTGAGATTAATGAAAAATAACTATTGTTAAAACTCGCTTTTACTTTAAATTGAAAATATTCACTATCAACCACAAAATATTTTTTTAATTCTGGGGCTATTTTTTTCTTGGCTAATTCTGGTAAATTAAAAAAATCATCAACCGTTTTAAAACCTTTTTTATCACGCGCCGCGATAGCTTGCTCAGCATCGGCTAACGAAATACCTAAAATAGCTTGTAGTAGTAACGCATGCTCACTGGTAATAGTATTAACGTTTATCGCCAGTAAATTAGTATTCGGCAAGACACAAGTATATTCTTTTAACGCGTTGATCACAGGAACGCTAAAATGCTCAACTACACGTAATTCATTAACGCTGGCTAAATAATTATTTGCGGCTAAATAAGGAAACGCTTTCGCCGCATAATCACTGTCTTCAGCACCACCTGCACTGGAAATAACATCATTTTTATCTAACCAATCAGCCAGCGCATCTGCCATATATTCAGCTTCAAAGTTACCAATACCTTCTATTTCTAAGCCCGTAATTAACCGCGTAAACATTGTTTTGATCGAGTCATTACCTTTGCCCTTTTTCTTGCGAGAAGTATTACGAGAATTGCTTGACGGTGATCCCCCTCCATCGCGAGCACTATTATTTTTAGCGTTAGCTGATGATTGGTTTTTTTGCTTATCGTTTATACGCAAAGCATTTAAATTAAAACATGCTTGTAAATCGCTTATTTCACCCGTAATAGTACCATCAGCGACAGGAAAACTACTTTCACCTTGCGCCCATACTTGGCTTAAATTAGTGCTGTTAGGCTCTTTTTTAAAAACATCCATCAATACACGTTTACTAAAAGATTCAGCGCCCATCGCATACCAATAAGCTTGTTGATTTAAAGCAATATTAGTACTGCGCTGCATTTGTACCATTAACCGCGAACTCATTTGTGTCGCTAATGTAGCCACTATAGCAACAATTAACATCACGGTAATTAATGCCACACCCCGATTTTTATAACCTTTATTTTTATAGGCTTGTTTGTTGTAGATGAGCTTTTGCTGCGCTAATTTTTTATCCGCTACTGACATTAGAATTTTTTCCTACCTTTATTCTTAGACTGAGGAGCATCTCCTGCCACTAAAAATTCTCGACGAATAAGGCCATAATCTTCCAGTTCAACTTCTACGGCAATAGCTTGCGGTATACTTTGTTTGGCTAATTTTTTCTGCCATTTTTTACCATTATAAAATTCAAAACTGAGTTTTTTAACTTGCGTTAGTAATAGTCTTTTTTTAGGTTCTTGCCCTGCTACCGCATCAACAAAATTAAAATGCCATCGTTCTAAAGTCTTATCATTTAATTGATAAACAACTGACTGCATATCGCTACGCGGCATGATCAAGCCGGGATTTTTCCAACCACCACGCACAAAAGCTAATGAGTCTGAAAAACTTGAAAAACTTTGTATATCGGCATGAATAAAGCCTAACAAGGGCTTTTCGCCATCAACTCGCACACTACGACGAGCAAGTTGAATAAAGTCTCGTTGCATAATTAAAAAGGCACGTTGAATTTCATTTAACCGCGCCACACGCTGTTGAGAATTACCATCACTTTTGATCACGGTGTCTAAAATTGTTACCCCAGCAAGGCTGATCAAAGCAAAAATAGTCATCGCTATTAGCACTTCAAGCAAGGTAAAACCACCCTGTTTACTTACCTGCTGTTGTTTTTTATTTATGCAGCCTACCGATAAAAGTGTATTTTTAACTTGCTTCATGGTTTTTGTTTAACCACATAGGTCATCATAAAAGCGAGTGGATTTTTATCTTTTTCATTAAGGCGTACTTCCATCACTAAGGCGCGCATATTTTTGTCTGTGGTTTTAATCACCTTTTGTTGCCAAAACCATTCAATACCAGCAAGTTCAACTTGCCCTTGCTTATTGTTTCGTGGCGGCCATTGTTTATTTAATGTTGCTTCAACGAGCTGATTAGACACTACCCAATTCGCTATTGTATTTTGTTCTAACTTGCTTAAGGCGCGTAAATTGGTATCAGCAGCACCTAAAATTGCTGTGCCAGCAATAGCAAAAATAGCCATCGCTAACATCACTTCAATTAACGTAAAACCGGTAGCAAACTTGCGAGTAAATAAATTATTGTTGCTCAAGCGGTTCTCCTTGAACATCAACACGTTCAACTTTTAAAGGAGTGCTGTACAGGCCCATAACGCGATAAGCGATATTTTCTTCGGGATCTAAATCAAGCCCTGCTATGGCTTCTTCACTGAGCGAAAAAGTCAAACTAAACGCAGAAATGTCTCCACCTGAAAGTAAATACACTTGTGGAATACGATTTTTTACCCGACGTTTTTGTTGCTCACCTTGCTGCTTACTTTGCTCGTTGTTGTTAGTTTTTTTATCTGAGCTTTCGTCTGTTTGTCCATCAATAGCAGCATTTTTCTGTTGGTCTATTAGTACATTAGCATCAAATAATAATGGTTCTTCAATGGGTAAATCATCTAAAGCAAGGGTTACTTTAAGCCCTTCGGGTAAAGTATGAACTGCCAGTAAAGCTTGTTCTGGCACGTCGCTCCAGCGAGTACCATCGTAGCCTAAAAATTGATAATGGTTATCTTTGATATATAAACCTAACTCAATATTATTAAGTAAACCATATTCAGCAGCGGCATCAAAAATAGCGACAAAGCGATCACTGGCCTTTTTTAGTTGCTTGTCTGGTGTATCTCCACCAACGTTAAATTGAATAAACGATGCCATAATGCCAACCACCATCACCACCATCATCACTTCAAGTAAGGTGAAGCCCGAGCTTTTATGATAATTTTTATGTGTATTTTGTCGCGGTAAGCGACGATTCACCGCCCTATTTTTTATCGTAGGGTGGGCAGGTTGCGTAACAATTACATTATCTGTTTTAGGTGGGCATTCGTGCCTCATGCTCCACCCTACTATGTTACTTTGCCCACCATTAATATGAGCTAACTCTAATTTTTGTCGCGGTAAGCGACGACCTACTACAACAAAAAACTGTTGTAGCTTGGTTTGTAGGCAATGAGTGATGACAGTAGCAACAGACATAAATAAGTAAACATTAATGACGACAATCAAATAGCAAGCATAACGCTTACTATTTATTGATAATCGCCTAAATTCCAGTTGCCAATATCATCTTCTGTACCAACTTCACCATCAGGCCCCATAGAAAAGACATCATATTTACCATGCTCACCAGGGTTTAATAATTGATATTCGCTGCCCCATGGGTCTTGTGGTAAACGTTTAATGTAACCATCTTCTTGAAAACGGCGTGGCAGTGGTTCAATATCAGTTTCATTCACTAGCGCGTCTAAGCCCTGTTCAGTAGTGGGAAACTTATAGTTGTCCATTTTATACATGGTTAAAGACGTTTCTAACGCGTTAATGTCTGACACTGCCTTTTGCACATTGGCTTTTTCTTGACTGCCTAATAAGTTAGGCACCACCATACTGGCTAAAATACCTAAAATAACGATAACGACCATAACTTCAAGCAAGGTAAAGCCTGCTTGCTGATGAGATTTTTGTTTATTGTTAGTATGCATAACTAACCTCCTACTAAGGTATTTAATTGTAAAATTGGTTGTAAAATTGCCATCACGATAAATAAAACGATCCCTGCCATGCTGACCATCAATGCTGGTTCAAAGGCTTTGATAGAAATATTCATTAGTGCTTCAAATTCTCGGTCTTGGTTATCAGCAGCTCTGCCCAGCATGTGTTCAAGCTGACCACTTTTTTCACCACTGGCGATCATATGTAACATCATCGGTGGAAATAATTTTGTTTGTTCTAATGATACTCGTAAACTAGTACCTTCACGTACTTTGTCGGTTGCTTCTTTTACTCGTTGTTTAATATATAAATTATCGAGTACTTCGCCCGCAATTTTCATGCTTTCTAATAACGGTACTGCACTGGCGGCTAAAATGCTTAGCGTTCGGGCAAAACGAGCGGTATTTAAACCGCGCGCGACTTTGCCAATGACAGGCAAGTGCACTATCTTTTTATGGTAGGCTAATTCAAAACTTGGTTTTTTACGTAATTGTTTAAAAACAAAAATAATACCGATGATCAATAATAAAATAGCTAAGCCATAAGCACGTAAAAAATCACTACTGGCGATTAAAAATTGGGTAGTGGCGGGTAAATTTTCGCCCATGTGTTCAAACTGAGCGACAATTTTCGGCACCACTTTAGTTAACAAAATCGCGATAACGCCAACGGCCACCACCGTCATGATCACAGGATAAACCATCGCTTGTACAATTTGTGAATGTAACTGTTCACGTTTTTCGGTGTAATCGGCTAAACGATTGAGCACCTTGTCTAAATGTCCTGATTTTTCGCCTGCTGCAACCATAGCACGATATAAATGTTCAAAAATATTAGGATATTCCGCCATACTTTCAGCTAAACCATAACCTTCGGTTATTTTTGAACGAACGGCCATGATCATGCTTTTTAACGTGTTTTTTTCACATTGCTCGGCAACCGCTAATAATGATTCTTCGAGTGGTAATCCTGACTCAACCAACGTTGCTAGTTGACGTGTTATTAACGCTAATTCAGTCGCAGAGACTTTTTTTGTAGTACCAAAAGTCACACTGTTTTTCGATGAATTAGATTTTTTCGTTAAACACGGCGTTACTTCTGTGGGCATGAGTCCTTGCTCGCGCAATAAGCCCCGCACTTGTCTTGGGGTATCCCCTTCAATAACACCTTTTTTACTTTTGCCTTTAGCATCAACTGCTTGATAATTAAATGCCGCCATTAGTCTTCTCTTGTTACTCTAAGTACTTCTTCGAGTGTGGTTGCACCCGTTAGTACTTTACTAAAACCGTCTTGACGAATACTGGCATTATTTTTACGCACGTATTTTTCAATCGATTGTTCACCTTTACCATTATGTATTAGCTCTCGTACTTTTTCATCAACCACTAATAATTCATGAATACCAGTGCGCCCTTTGTAACCTTTATTGCTACATTCGCTACAACCCACCGCTCGATAAATAACTTGCTGTTCGTTATTATTTGAGTTATCGGTTAACGCTAATAATTTAGCTTCTTCTGGGCTAGGTAAGTGGCTTTCACGACAATGAGGACATAAAGTTCGCACCAAACGTTGTGCTAGCACCCCCAATAAGCTTGATGATAATAAAAATGCTTCAACCCCCATATCTTCTAAACGAGTAATGGCGCCAGCAGCAGTATTAGTATGTAAGGTTGATAAAACTAAATGGCCAGTTAAACTCGCTTGTACGGCAATTTCGGCAGTTTCTAAATCACGTATTTCGCCTACCATCACTACATCAGGATCTTGACGTAAAATAGCCCTTAAACCCCGAGAAAAAGTCATATCAACTTTGTTATTTACTTGCGTTTGTCCTATACCTTCTATAGAAAATTCTATCGGGTCTTCAACCGTTAATATATTACGTTCATGGCAATCTATTTGCGTTAAACCCGCGTAAAGCGTGGTACTTTTACCTGAACCTGTTGGTCCTGTTACTAAAATAATGCCATGCGGTTTATCAATTAATTGCGCAAATCGTTTTCGATTTGCTTCAGTCATGCCTAAGTCTTTTAAATCAAGACGCGCCGCATTTTTGTCTAACAAACGTAATACCACGCGTTCGCCATGACTCGATGGCATGGTAGATACCCGCACATCAACTGCACGCCCCCCAATACGCAACGAAATACGACCATCTTGCGGAATACGTTTTTCGGCAATATCAAGTTTTGCCATCACCTTAATACGCGAGACTAACAAAGAAGCAAGTTTACGATTAGGCTTTAATACTTCTCGTAAAATTCCGTCTACCCGAAAACGAATTTTTAAAGAATTTTCAAAGGTTTCAATGTGAATATCAGACGCATTTTCTTTAATCGCTTCACTGAGCATGGCGTTAATCAATTTAATAATTGGCGCATCGTCTTCATTTTCTAATAAATCTTCGATTTCGGTAATTTCATCGGCAAGTGAGTACAAATCTACTTCATTACCTATGTTTTCCATCAATTGTTGTGCTTGCGAGGAATCACGTTGGTAAGTTACGGTAAGTAAAAGCTCAAATTCATCGGCTACATGTATTTGTATAGTAAATGGTGACTTTAATAGTCGGCGCACCTCTAAAACAATATCGGCATCAACATCAGCTAAGCAATGTAAAATATTTTTACCCTTGGCGTTATTAACTAACACACTATGGCGTTTGGCAAAACCAAACGGTAATATAAAATCAGTCGTTGGAGCTTCATTAGTCAAAGCCTCATTACCCTCAGCAACTAGCTCAGCACTATTACCTAAATTATCATTTAAATTACTCATGATTAGTTTTCTTTTACTGCTTTATCTAATGGTGTTTTTTTTGCAAAAGGTTTAGTTGATAACTGTTTTTTATAATTATCAAAACTAGGTGGTAGTACTAAACTGTCATCCCATTTATGCATTAAGGGTAATTTACTATCGTCCATTAATGTTAAACCTTGTTTGCGCTTACGTATTTGATCTTTACGAATAAAATTATATTTACCTTTACTGATCTCATCCATAGCCTTGCCATCACGAATAATAGTGGCACGTAAAAACACCATTAAATTACGTTTGCGTTTGGTATTTTTGGTTGACCTAAATAAATGACCAATAATAGGTAAGTCTCCTAAGAAAGGTACTTTTTGTACACTTTCTTGCACATCTTCATCAATTAAACCACCAAGTACCACCGTAGCACCATCATCAGCCATTACCGTGGTTTTAATTTCACGCTTGTTAATAGAGATATCAACGCCTGTGGCACCACTCACCGACGAAACTTCTTGCTCAATGGTTAATTGAATGGCTGAACCTTCATTAATTTGTGGTGTTACTTTTAATTTTATTCCTACCTCTTGGCGATCAACGGTTTGAAATGGATTACTATTATTATTTCCCGTTGCAGACCCCGTAATAATAGGGACCTCAGAACCCACTAAAAATGACGCTTCAACATTATCAAGTGTGGTAATACTGGGTGTTGCTAAAATATTAGAATTAGTATCGGTACTAACGGCTTGAACAATAGCGCCCCAATCGTTACGCATAATACCAAACATCATCCCGTTAACAGCCCCTAACGCATTGGCAATTAAACTGTAATCACCAAGTATGGGATTTCCCGCTGGATTTGTTGTGGTGCCATTCACCGTCGTTACAGTACTTGCAGGTGTACCTGGTTGTTCTCGCGCCGCTTGCAAGCCTGCAGCAACACTACTGATAGGTGCATTACCATTATTAAACTGGGTGAAACCACCTTTTTTATTGGCCCATTGCACACCAAGGCTCACACCATCTGATTCAAATATTTCAACAATTATTGCTTCAATTAAAACTTGCGCCCGACGAACATCTAATTGACGAATAACTGATTCTAACGAGCGTAACATATCAGGTTTAGCGGTGATCACTAAGGCATTAGTCGCTTCGTGCGCTTCAATACTCACAGAGCGATTATTATTGCGGTTACGGCTATTGTTTTTACCTTTTGTATCGCCTTTAATTGATTTACTTACCCCTTGTAATACTTTAACCAAATCTTCTGCTTTAGCGTATTTAAGATAATAAACACGAGTATTACCGCTATTTTTTAGCTCTTTATCTAAACGTTTAATTAAAGAGACAACACGAGCGCGTGCTTGTGCTTCACCACTTACAATAACGCTATTGGTACGTTCATCTGCGACAATTTTAGGAATTAAAAAAGTTGGTGTGCTTGATTTACCATTTTTTGATTTATTCATTGCTTCAACAATACGCACCATTTCTGAAGCCGTCGCATACTTTAAAGGAATAATTTTAACATCATGATCGCCGGCTTTATCAACACGCTCAATAATTTTAACCAAGCGATTAACGACTGCTGAGGTGCCTGTTAGCATAATAACATTAGCAGGATCATAGTTAGTTACATTACCGCCACCACTTTGATCGGACAATTGGCGCAGTAAAGGGGTTAATTCACGCACAGTAACATTTTTAACTTCAACCACACGCGTAACCCATTCATCACCAATACCTGGGTTTTCATTACCCACTAAGGGAATAGATGAACTTTTTGCATCTTTATTACGAATAACTTTAAGGACATTATTGTCCATAGTAATAACCGCATAACCATAAACTTCTAAGACATTTAAAAAGAATTGATAATACTGTTCTTCTGTCAACAAATTATAACTGCGCACGTTAACTTTACCGCGAACATTAGGATCAACAATAATCGTTTTTTTCAAATTTTTTCCGACAATATTAATGAATTCAATCATTTCTGTGCCTTTAAAATTAGGCGAATATTGCGTAGCCATTGCTGATGCACTGGTTAAGGTAAGTGTTACAGGGATCGCAACCGTTAAGGTCACTAGCGTACTTTTTAAAACACGCTTAAATACTTGATCAAAAACCATCGTGTGTAAGGTATTGCGTATACTTTTCATAGAAGATGTTCGCTTTAATTTAATACTCATAATTCTTTATTTGCTATTCTAATTAATTAATACTAAATAGTATTTGCTTGATCTCGCCGTGACGATCAATCGTTAAAGATACTTGGGTATCTTCTCGTAATGCTTTTAATGCTAATGCCGCTTGGCTAGGTTGAGACAATTCAAAACCATTTAACTGCGTGGCTATATCACCTGTTTTTAAACCTGCTGCTTTAAAAAACTCCTTATCTTTACTCGGCATTAATCTATAACCATAAATTTTACCTTGCCTGCGCATGGGTGAAATTTTTAAATAATCAGTAATTTTACTGGGGTTTGAGGCTAAATCTCTTTTCAGCCGCGTCATTTTTTCGGTTAAGGCTTTATTCTTTCGTTGATCAATAGCGCGATGAGGGCTAGCGCGTAAACCTGAAGAACGTGGCGATAATGGCTTTGCTTTATTTATACGCCTAACGTGATTAGCTTGTGCCGCTTTTTGATATTTAAAACCATCCAACATCAGCGTTTCTAACCGACCTGACTGTTTTATTAACACTCTATCTCTCATCACTTGTGCCAATGTTGCACGAGTACTGGTAATAATGTCGCCAATGCCATAAGTATTTTGTTTACCATTGTTTTCAATTATTGCCGCGCCAATGGCTTTTTCCGTACTAGCTACCACACCTGTGAGGGTTAAGTTTAATTGCGTTTCTGGTGCATCTTTAACTTCAAAGTTGGTTTCTGTTATTTGTTCACTGTAACGGCCAAATAAATTCAAGGCTTGTATGGCTGAAATATCAATAGTGCTAGCAGAAGATTTAATCGGCGCATAATGGCCGGCCATGGTGTTGTTAGTTAACGCTGATTTAGGGGCTAACAACCACGAAATTTGCGCAACAAGAAAAGCAATATAAATTATGATTAATAATATTATTACTTGCGCTATTTTTTTTTGTGGAAGCTTTGCAAATATTTCTAGAAGCTTTGCTTGATGATCCGACAATGACATTTTATTATAACTTTACCATTATTGTTCTTTATTTAATCAATCATTGTAACGACAATAACTAATGAAACGAATATATTCGTTAATGAAGCCTCCGATAATACTTGACCCGTAGCCAAGCAACAAGCAATCGACACACATTTTTACTATAATTTACAGATTAAAGCTATTAACAAGCCAATAACATAAAATTCTAATATGGAAAAATAAGCCGCCATGTGCTAATTTGCGCCGATTACAGCGATGTAATAAGGCTTATTACTGATAGGAATAAACATGGTACAAACCCAAGCTGTACAAAACTCAACCCGACTCGATAAATGGTTATGGGCAGCACGTTTTTATAAAACCCGTGCGATTGCTAAACAAATGATTGATGGTGGTAAAGTTTTTTATAATGGCCAGCGCCCTAAATCAGGAAAAAATATTGCCATAGGCGATACTATTAAAATACGACAAGGTTTTGAAGAAAAAGAAGTAGAAGTAATGGCGCTCGCCGATAAACGCCGTGATGCTACTTTTGCGCAAACCTTATATAAAGAAACTAGCGCCAGCATAGCCACACGCGAAAAAAATGCCTTAGCGCGTAAACAAGGCATATTATTAAGTCCCGCTAGTGACAAAAAGCCCGACAAAAAACAACGCCGATTAATTTTACAATTTAAAGACAGAATTTAACACTATGACTACTTCAAAAGACAGCTCAACTAATAACTCAAAAAAACAGTCACAAAAAACAGTACATGCTTATACTAGCGATCAATTACAGCGTTATTTGTTTGATAATAAACATGCTCGTGGTGAGTTAGTGCAGTTAAAACAATGTTATCGGGCGATCTTAACTAATCATAATTATCCACAAGGCGTAAAACAGTTATTAGGCGAACTCATAGTCGCTACTAGTCTATTAACCGCAACCTTAAAATTTGCAGGTGAAATATCCGTACAATTGCAAGGTAATGGCCCTGTTGGTTATATGGTGGTAAATAGCACCATGCTCAGTGATGATAAAAACGCAGAAAATAATAACCAACAAATTCGCGGTATTGCCAAGCTAAGCCGAAGCACTACAGCTATTGGCTTAAATAATTTAATTGGAAAAGGCAATATGGTGATCACCATTCGTCCAGATAAAGGTGAAGCCTATCAAGGTATTGTTGCCTTAGAACAACCAACACTAGCTGAATGCTTAAGTCATTATTTTGCTGTTTCAGAACAGATCCCCACAAAAATTGCTTTATTTACAGATATTGATAAAGAGCTTGCTGCGGGTTGCTTACTACAACTTTTACCTGACGGTGATGATAAAGAACAACAATTAGCTGATTTTGAGCATTTAGCACAATTAACCAATACCATTAAAAGTGATGAAATTTTCACCTTGCCAGCTAATGAGTTGTTGTATCGCTTATATCATCAAGAAGAAGTACAGCTTTATCAACCACAAGCTATTAGTTATAAATGTGGTTGTAGTGCAGAAAAATGTTTAACGGCAATATCACAAATTGAAGTTAATGAAATCAAGTCAATTTTAACCGAGCAAGGTAAAATATCAATGACTTGTGAGTACTGTAAAACAGTTTATGATTTTGACGAGCATAAGTTGTCAGGGTTACTTAACGATAAAAAGCATTAATCATTGTTAACATAAAAAATAATATACCAGCAATAACTCACGCTTAATTGCTGATATATTCACATGACTTCTCGATTGTTTTTAGGGGTATAATCAATTTCCATTTCTACAATTTTTATTTTAAATGTTTTTTTCAACTGCTGATAAATAGCAAGTACATTACTATTAATAGGTAGTTTAATACGGTAGGTATCTGAGGCTATTTTGCTAACTTCACCTAATTGTTTTACCTTGGCACTCATCTCAACCGATTCGTTAAGTACAATAACTATACTTCCTTTAATAGTTCCAAACTGATTTATAGTCAAATTATATAAGCGTTCACCTTGAGCGAACCTTGTCGATTTAGAAGTGAATTTTTCATTATTGATCAAAAAAACATCTAACTTACTTCCTCGTAAATTTGACGATATTCTTTTTTTCTTATTATCTTTAAGTCTTGATTTTTTAAGTTCCTTTATAGTCGGCTTCATCGGATTAGTTTGAATTGCAACTATATTGCTCTGTTTTTTCATTAGTTGAGTTGCTGTGTTTTTTTTATTTGGTGTTGACTCTATATCACAGCCGCTAAGCCCTATGATTAATATGCTTGTTAAAGTAATAAATATTCTTTCTTTCATCTTGTTTTCCTTCTACTTAACACTAAGCATTAAAAAACCGATTGCATTAACAATCGGTTTTTATATTAATTTAACATCAACGTAAAATAACTAAGTTGATTTTAAAGCTACTTATTTACTTACGACGACGGAACATCGCTAATGGTAATAACAATAAGGCTAATAAACCTGTTGAACCACCTGAACTAGTATCTTTTGGCGTAGTTATAATAACAGGCGCATTAGTTACATTAACTGATTTAGACTTAGTTACTGTACCTGTACCATCGTTAACGGTTAATTCAAACGTTAATGTTTCTGAACCTGAATTAGCAGTAGGAGCAGTAAAACTTAATGTAGCGCTATCAGCGCCCGTTAAGCTTGCTGTTGTTCCTGCTGTTTGCGTCCACGCATAAGTTAGCGCATCACCATTGGCATCAACAGCATCGGCAGTAAAGCTTACACTTGCACCACCCGTTGCCGAGATATCACCACCAACATCAACCATTGGTAAACGGTTATCACAAGCAAAAGAATCACCAGCAACGACATCTGAGAATATACTATTAGCAATATTAGTGAACGTTATGTCATCAATATACCAACCTGCAGCAAAACCTTGTACCGCAGGAGGAACAAAGGCCGAATCAGTTGCTTGACGGAAACGGAATTGTACTTCATTACCATTTAATACATTACCAAAACTCACCGTTTCCCAACCTGCAAATAAACCAGAAAACACTTCTTTCCCAGCTAATGCCGCTTCAGTAAAATCAAATAAAGTATTACTATAACCCGCACCTTGGAATGTTCCCCCCATTGTGGTTACATCAGCCCAGTCACCACCATTAACTTTTACCTCAACAACGGCACCATCCCAATTTTCTTCTAGGTTATATAAATGCCACCAGCTAATAGTAAAGTCACCCGCAAAGCCAACTTGCATAGTACGTGTTTGATAAGCAACATCAGAAGTAAAACTATGAGCACGAGATGAAATTAAACCATCGTCAGCAGTCCATTGGTCTAAACCGAATGTGCCTTTAGCCATATCACCGCCAACCATAACGGTTTCGGTGAAATCTTTTAAACGAGATAACGTATTTAAATTTTCATATTGCGATGTTCCAACTAACTCCCGGGTTTTAAAGTCAACATTAACCGTTGTTGCCAATGAATAATCGTTCGCCATTCCACCATCAGCTAAATCTGGAAAGGTTAATTTAAGCACTAAATTATCACCTGTACCCGCATCATTTAAAGTAAATTCAATCGGTGCACTAGTGGCAGAACCAAACATAGCCACATCACCAATAGTCACTATACCGTCATTAGCAAAAGTAACGTCTTGGCCGCTCATTACTTCAATTTTACCGATAACACCCGTTAAGGCAGAAGTACCTGTGTTTTTCACCGAGAAGCTTACAGTACCCGTTTCGCCTTTATCTAAAATGTTATCATTAGAACAATAACCAGTCGTTAAACCTTCATAGTTAGTATCAAGAGTATTAGCAGTAACATTAAAGGTAGCTAATTCAGTTTTATAAGATTCAACTACACCCGTATGATCCGTTGAAAAACGGTCTGGTGATAGTGCGCCAATACCCATACCACGGCGAGCAAAAGCAGCCACTATAATTTTATAATCATCTACATCATTCGCATAAGCCGCAGCAAATAAGGCATCACGTGCTTCAGTAAAGGTCGGCGTTACTGGTGTCATTTTAAGGCTAGCCACCAAATAGTCTTTCATTAAACTTTGCGCTTGGGCAAACGTATGGCGGTCATCGTTAATTAAACCAACATAAGCGTCCCATAACATACTCGCCCAGACCGTACCAGAACCATGTACTTCAGGATCGGCTGTTACATCTTTAAAAGTAAAGGGGTTAATAGCCATGTTTGTAGTATATGGATATTGACGAATACCTTTTGTAAAGCTAGCAACATAAGTAATTGCCGCATAAGGAGCGCCAAACATTTCATTGCCAGCCATCATTGAATCACTCGCATCAGAAATAGCTAATAAAGCAACAAAATCACTCCAACCTTCACCCATTGAGCCACCTTGGTTATTACCAAGACCCGCACCATTACCGACTAAACGATTAGTTAAATAGTGAGCCCATTCATGAGCTGCAATCGCAGTATCCCATGAGCTACCTTTAAAGTTACGGGTAAGATCATTTTTAAACATGTCAACTGACACGGTTTCACTCGCATCTAATAACGCATATATCGCATTACCTTCGTCTTGAGAAATCCCCATGCTGGGAATAGTTACGGTATCATCAGCACCGCCCATAGGGGCAGGAATATTACCATCTTTATTATTGGCAACAAGCACCGCAATAGCACCTGCATCTTGAGCATTTTTAACTTTTACCGTAAAGTTACATGCACCACGATCAATAACCGCAATTTTACCCGCTAATGCAGCGCCATTAGTTGCCGCTTCACAACCATCAGTCACTACACCCGTCGCATCATCAATACGTACTAAATCACCTTTAACTGAATAGACATCAGCACCAAAACTAGCAAACTGTACGTCTTGTAATAAACCTAAGGTAGGATGTGAAGTAACATTTAACGCAAAATCAACACCATTAATTGCCTGTGTTGTTTCCCATAAGAACATTTGCATACGAGGACTACCACCATCGGCAGGCGTACTCATATTCGCATTATTAAAACCTGAATTATCTTGTACTTCAGCGTTTATTGCATCACCTTCAACACCACCGCGACCATAGTTGACTGCTTGAGCATTACCAGAGGCTTCATCAAAACCATGATCATAATAATCATCATGCAAATAGTTATTTAGTACAAACAAGCTAACAATAGCTGCTTTGCGATTATCCATTGCATATTCTGCTTTATTAACATCATATGAATAATCAAACGTAAATGTACTTGTTGTTTGTGCAGTAAAGTCACCATTAGTAAAGCCAGTAGGCGCAATCGCATCAACATAGGCAAACACATTGTTACCTTGTGTAGTAGTAGCATCATCTGCTAACCACGCATCTGCGGTACTAATAGGGCCAGAACTTAAACTAATAAGTGGTGCATCTAAATACGGAGCTGTTAAAAAGGCAGCGGGATCTGCATCGGCTGCTGCTGGTATTACATTGCCGTGTGGACTATCCCAAGGTTTACCATTTTCATCTGCATAAGCACGGTAATTAAATTTCTCTGCATGCGAGGTTAAGTTTTTCTTAAATAATATTTTGCCTGTTTTTGCCGCAATAACATAACCAAAATAATCTGAGTCAACCGTATCAATTGAGCTAGTTTCAACTTCAACATAATGAGCAGCAACTAATTGACCTTTATATTCATAAAATACTTTTTTTGCTCTTGGTTCACCAATGAGTTGTTTACCTGTTGATGTGTTAGCAACAGCAAAATGGCTATAAGTCCCTTCATCATCTTTAGCATCAAGTGTTATCGCATCAACACTGCCGCCCATGGCTACAAATGCCAGTTTAACCGCTTCGGTTGAATCACCAAAGGCCGCATTCATGTCTTTAATTGCTGCTAATTTTTGTGATGATTTAGCATTAACAAAGTAACCTGAAGAAGCAACAAGATTAAACTCGCGATCCATCATAATGTTAAATTCACGATTGAATACTTCAACCCCTAAAACTTCTTGTTTGTATTTAGCAATACGAGCACCACGGCCTAAATCATGTACATTAGCTAAAACAGGTTGAACCAATGTCGATTTTTTTGCTGACAAACCAGTTAATTTGTTTAAATAAAATTCAGCGGCATAAGCGTTTTGATATTTTGGCGCGATTGCTCCCATATCAGGTTTAGCTTCATTAACGCCAGCCCATTGAAAGGTAGTTTGACCTAATGATTTATCAAACTCATTACGCATACCGCTTTTTGTTGTAGAGTTTAAGTTTGCAATTGATGCGCGGGCATTAATAGAAAACACTTTGGCTGGTGCGGTCATATTGGTTGTAGACCCTGCAACAACACCTAATGACATAGTGGTTAATGCAGCACCAACAAAAGTGGCTACGACTGATTTATTAAAATTCATCTTTTTTATTTCCCTTTATTTACTATTATATTTTTAGGCTTGTCATTCTAGTTATACGTGATCAAAGATCATCAACAGCTATTGTATTTTCATTTTTAAATTCATCTATTTGTTACATTGAACTATCAGTATATTAAAACAGTGAATAGCGTGATAAACATAGTTACTGCAAGCTTACAAATTTTTAACACGCTTAAGAAAATATAGCAAGCCAACCATAGTCTAAGATATAGAAAAACACCACTTTGTAGCAAAAAATTTACAGTGTAAAAATAACAATGCAGTTGATTATTATTTTCCTAATTTCACGTTACTAAATTACGTAGTAAATTTCCAAACAAAATCAAAGTGAAAGTCAGTATGAAAACTTTCATTTTTATTAAAATATTGCTTGGGTTTTAGTCATTTTTTGCGCTAAAATTACAGTCCCTGAATTTAGGATACTAATTTTTATACCAGTTTTATTAATTAGGTGAGCTACTTTATAAGTAGAAATGATCACATACTTAGTAAGATTAGTATTACTTTCACACTTAGGAGTGTAACTACCATGGCCGCTTTGGAAAACTCAATCGACTTATCTGTATATGGCATTAACGATGTTGAAGAGATTGTGTACAACCCATCTTACGAATTACTTTTTGCAGAAGAAACCAAAGCAGGTCTCCAAGGCTATGATAAAGGCTACCTCACTGAACTCGGAGCCGTTTCAGTAGATACAGGCATTTTTACAGGCCGTTCACCAAAAGATAAATATATTGTTCGTGACGATAGTTCGCGCGATACCGTATGGTGGTCAGATCAAGGTAAAAATGATAATCACCCAATGACTCCCGAAACGTGGGATCATTTAAAAGGCTTAGTAGGCGAACAACTTTCACACAAACGTTTATTTGTCGTTGATACATTTTGTGGTGCTAATGAAGACACCCGTTTAAAAGTTCGTTTTGTAACTGAAGTGGCATGGCAAGCGCATTTTGTTAAAAATATGTTTATTCGTCCAAGTGATGCTGAATTAGAAAATTTTGAACCTGATTTTATCGTCTTAAATGGTGCTAAAACAGTTAATAAACAATGGCAAGAGCAAAGTTTGAATTCAGAAAACTTTGTTGCTTTCAATTTAACTGAAAAAATACAGTTAATTGGTGGCACTTGGTATGGCGGTGAAATGAAAAAAGGTTTGTTCTCAATGATGAACTATTACCTACCGTTACAAGGTATTGCTTCAATGCACTGTAGTGCCAATGTTGGCGCTGATGGCGATACGGCTATTTTCTTTGGTTTGTCCGGTACAGGCAAAACCACATTGTCTACCGATCCTAAACGCCAGTTAATTGGTGATGACGAACATGGCTGGGATGACAACGGTGTGTTTAACTTTGAAGGTGGTTGTTACGCTAAAACTATCGACTTAAGTAAAGAAAACGAGCCTGACATCTATAATGCTATTCGTCGTGATGCCTTATTAGAAAATGTTACTGTTGCTGATGACGGTACCATTGATTTTGCTGACAAATCAAAAACTGAAAATACGCGTGTTTCTTACCCTATTTATCACATTGATAATATTGTTAAGCCAGTATCTCGTGCTGGACATGCAAAAAAAGTTATCTTTTTAACCGCTGATGCCTTTGGGGTATTACCTCCTGTTGCTAAGTTAACACCAAAGCAAACCGAGTATTACTTTTTATCAGGTTTTACCGCTAAATTAGCGGGTACTGAACGCGGTATTACTGAGCCTACGCCAACTTTTTCAAGTTGTTTTGGCGCAGCATTCTTAAGCTTACATCCAACGCAATATGCACAAGTATTACAAAAACGTATGCAAGCAGCAAACGCCGAAGCCTACTTAGTTAACACAGGTTGGAATGGCACAGGCAAGCGTATTTCGATTAAAGCCACCCGCGCGATTATTGATGCGATTTTAGATGGTTCTATTGATAATGCCCAAACAAGCGTTATTCCAATGTTCAATCTTGAGGTTCCGAATAAGTTAGCAGGTGTTGAAGGTGATATTCTTGATCCACGTAATACTTATCAAGATAAAAGCGAATGGGAAACTAAAGCGGTTGATTTAGCCAAGCGTTTTGTTAACAATTTTGAGAAGTTTACTGATACTGATAACGGCAAAGCGTTAGTTGCCGCAGGACCACAGCTTTAACTTGCTCTAGCAATAACATCTATTAAAAATCAAAAAACCGCGTTTATCGCGGTTTTTTATTAGCTAATTTATTTCATAAGTCTTTAATAAGCTATGCCATCGGCAAAACAACTCGCGCTCGCAAGCCACCTTTTACTCTATTGGTTAATAGAACCTGACCACCATGCATATCAACTATCTTTTTAATTATAGCTAAACCTAAACCACTACCCTCACCACCGCGAGCAGTATCTCCTTGAGTAAAGGGTTGAAATAAACGTTCTATTTCTTCTTCAGCAATACCCACACCTTGATCGAGCACCGAAAAACACACTTTTTTACGTTGCTCGTCAACCTTTAATCTCACTTCAATATCTTGTTCACTATAACGTAATGCATTTTGCAGTAGATTAGCCAATACCCGTTTCATGCCCACACCATATAAAGGTATTAATGGGCAAGGTGTAGTATTAAAAAGTATATTTCTGCCTGCTTGTTGTTCAGTATGCACTACTTCACTAATTAGGGCATTTAAATCAATTAGTTCAGACTTGTCTTTGCTATCGTTACGAATATAATCAATAAATTGATCAATAATCGCATTCATATCATCAATGTCAGTCTCAATACCATCCTTAAGATAGTCTTCATTAGATGACATCATTTCAGCAGCCAAACGAATACGCGTTAATGGGGTGCGTAAGTCATGAGAAATACCTGCCATTAATAAATTACGATCATCTTCTAATTGTTTAATGCCCTTTGACATATGATTAAATGCTTGCGTTACCGAGACTATTTCACTAGTACCTTCTTCTTTTAATGGTTCAGGAAACTTACCGCGCCCTACTTCTTCAGCAGCAACTTGCAGCGCTTTTAATGGCCGATTTATTTGTCGAACAAATAACCAACCACCCGCAACACTTAAACTACCAATAATCACTAAAAAGAAAATTAAAGGAGAAAAGTTTGCATCATCTAATCCCGTTAGTGGGATCATCACCCACAGATTAGGGGCTTGTGGGGGACGGATCCAAAATAAGTATTCGTCACTTTGCGATATTCTTACCTCAGCAGCACCGCCGAGTAATGCTGACATTTGTTGTGAACGAAACGGATAATAAACCGCATCAGCTAAGCCAAGTTTTAGTGCATCACGTTCACGGTAAACACCAATGCCCGTTTGTTGATGAAATTCACGTGCCATTATAGGGCTTAATTTAGCATCATCAATGTCAATAAAAACCACCCGCACTTGCTTAGCAAGTAACTCATTGACCTGCTGCTGGCTTGGCTCGATAATATAAATAATAAAAGATACGTAAGAAACCACTTGGTTAATTAACAATAAAAAACCAATTAAAAGAACAGTTTGACCAAATGCGCTGCGTGGTAATACCTTCATAACAGTAACTTCATAAAAAACGACTCATAAAAAATTACTCACTTACAGACCACTCAGAAAACACTTCATTTACAGGCAACTCATCATTTAATCCGCCAACCTATTAACGAGTAGACTGACCATCAGGAATAAAAACATAGCCTAAGCCCCACACGGTTTGAATATAACGTGGATTAGTGGCATCAACTTCTAACATTCGACGTAAACGTGATACTTGCACATCAATACTGCGCTCCAACGCTGAATAATCGCGACCTCGGGCTAAATTCATCAATTTATCACGTGATAAAGGCTCGCGCGGATGGGTTACTAACGATTTTAATACCGCAAATTCGCCACTGGTTAGTGGCATTTTTTCGTCACCTTTTTTCATTTCGCGAGTCGCTAAATTCAATTCAAACTCGCCAAACGTAACTACATTTTCTTGCATCGAAGGCGCGCCTGGTGCTTCTTGTATTCGACGGCGTAATACGGCTTTAATACGCGCGAGTAATTCACGCGGATTAAATGGTTTAGGCATATAATCATCCGCACCTAATTCTAAACCGATAATACGATCTACCTCATCACCTTTAGCCGTTAACATCACAATAGGAATATCATTTTCTTTTTGTCGTAAACGGCGACAAATAGACAAACCATCTTCACCTGGCAACATTAAATCTAACACTAGCATATGAAAATTTTCACGCTCTAATAAGCGATCCATTTGCTCTGAATTTGCTGCGCTGCGCACTACAAAACCTTGCTCAACCAAATAACGTTCTAATAACGCACGTAATCGCATGTCATCGTCAACCACTAAAATTTTTTGTGTTTCTTGAATCATTACGTACCCTCAATTATTTTTATAGGTATCTCTTTCTGCAAATACCTTTTTCATGCTCTCACTATAAGCCAAAAGTGCTGATAAATAAAAACAAACTCCCATGCTAACCGCGATGTTTTGTTACAAATTATGATTTTTATTCGTCATAAAAAAATAATTTCAAGCTAGCGCAACTTTTTAACTCAAGCCAACGTATTGCTATATGAAACCCTAATTAATTTTTGAAAATGTAGGAAATAAAATGAAAACAACGACATTTATTCATCACAATATAAAACTAGCATTATTCGCTAGTCTCAGTTTTACCTTATTAAGCGCTTGTGGAGGCGGTTCATCTACTGATACGCCAATGGTAACTCCGCCACCAGCAACCACTCCATCGCCATCCCTAACTTTTCCAGCACAAGTCGCTATGCCTGCGGTGACTGTAGTAAATGATAATGGCTCTTTGGTCTTAGCTGAATCAGGCTTATCGTTATATACCTTTGACAATGACAGCTTAAACACAACAACTTGTGACGGTACTCCTGACGATCTGGCAACATGCGCAGGTAAATGGCCACCACTATTAGCGGCAGATAGCGCTACCGCTAATGCCACTATGACTATCATTACCCGCAGTAATGGTGACAAACAATGGGCTTTAAAAGGTCAACCACTTTATCAATGGCATAATGATAAAGCGCAAGGCGATATTAGTGGTGATAATATTAACAATGTTTGGCATTTAGCGCGCCCTATGCCACTAACAACATCCACTATTAATAATTTACCTACTTATGTCAGCAATAAAACTATTGCTTCTGTCACCTCAAGCGCTGACGTATTAACGTCTTTTCGCACCGACAAAGATGGTTTTACCCTGTACACTTTTGATAAAGACACTATTAATACCTCAAACTGTAGTGGCGGTTGTATAAATATTTGGCCTCCTTTATTAGCTGACAAAGGCGCTAGAACAGAAGCGCCACTTAGTCTTGTAGACGTTGCCGACGGTAATAAACAATGGGCATACAAAGGTAAACCCTTATACTTATTTATTAACGACAACGCCACCGGTGACACAAAGGGTAATGAAGTAAAAGACATTTGGCATACCGCTACTCAAGAGCCAGCCATTCAACGCTCAACTGTAGATAATGGTCGTTTTTTATCGGCAACAGGGCAAGTTGAGGTGTTAATGTCAAATAACGGCAGTATTACCGACTTTAATGGACAAAGATGGCTTTGCTTTATATACCTTTGATAACGACAGTGATGCTACATCAAATTGTGAAGGTCAATGTTTAGAAATATGGCCTGCATTTTTACCGAGCATGACAGATCAAGCTATCGGCAATTTCACTAAATTTTCCCGTAGCGATGGCACTATGCAATGGGCTTATCAGGGCAAGCCTTTATATTTTTTCAAAAATGATGTAGCCCGTGGTGATATCAATGGTGACGGTGTTAAAGATGTTTGGCATTTGGTTTTACCTATGGCACCACCAGTACCCAGCGTTACCACCACTTTACAGCAAGAAACTAATGCACTTGGCGCAACAATTACCGTTAGTGGTAATGTGCATGTGATGGTACGTGATAATAACGGTGTTGATTTTGTTAACACTATTATCGATAAAACTAACTTCGCGTTATACACCTTTGATAACGACACGGCAGGTGTAAGTAATTGTATGGACAGCTGTCTAGATGCATGGCCGCCACTATTGGCTGATACAACTGATATAGCAAGTGCACCATATTCAATCATTACTCGTGCTAACGGTATGATGCAATGGGCGATTAATAACATGCCTTTATACTTTTTTACACCTGATACTAGCGCAGCAGATACCAACGGCGAAAATGTTAATAATATTTGGCATGTTGCGCGCCCTGCACCCGTTAAAGTAGATGATAATGCCAAAGGGAAACTATTCGCCGCACACGGTAATGTCCTTGCAAGCCAAGGAAAAACCGCAGCGCAATTAACTGGCTTAACGCTTTACACCTTTGACTCAGATGTTGTTAATTCAGGCATGAGTAAGTGTTTTGATGGCTGCGCTACTACTTGGCCACCACTTTACGCTAACTCAGTCGAGCAAGCTTTTGGTGACTTTACCATTATTAGCCGTAGTGAAAATAGAACCACGACCTTGCAATGGGCATATCAAGGTTTACCACTGTATTTCTATGTTGGTGATAGTGCTATTGGCGATACCAATGGTGATTACACAAGCTGGACCATTGCTCGTCCGTAAGTAAAAACTAACAACGTAGCTTTAAAATTACTTTCTTAAAGCTGAGTTGTCATTTATTTTCAACAAATGACCCAATAGTGAACCCCATGAAAACACTTTTAAAAACCTTATTAATATTGCCTATTTCTTTAGTTCTTCTTGCTTGTGGTGCTGGTAATGGTGAAAACTTAAACGATCAAGGTCGTCCTAATACAGAAACTCCAGCTCTCGTACCACCAGAAAATCCCCCAAGCGATCCACCAACAATAGATCCAAACATCATCAGCGCCAACTTAACCTCTATTCAAGCGCATGTATTTACGCCAATTTGTTCTAGTTGTCATGGCGGCGCTAATCCTGCGGCCGGACAAGATTTATCGACGATTGAAAACTCCATTGCCAATTTAATTAATGTGCAATCATCAAACCCATTATTTAAACGCGTTTTACCTAGCTCACCAGAAAAAAGTTACTTGTATTTAAAAGTCACTGGCAATGAGCAAGCTGGTTCGCGTATGCCATTAGGACAACCATCATTATCTGATAACGCGATTAAAGCGATAAAAAATTGGATAACACAAGGCGCAATAGTACCAGACAATATTATGACACCAACACAAATAAATAACGTTAAAATCACCAGTAAAAAAGTAGATAGTGTAAAGGCAGGCACAAATCAGCAGCAACAAATTAAAATAACGATCACTTTCAATCAAGCAATCAACTTTACTACTTTAACCAATGAACAAATATCAATGGGTCAATATATAAACGAACAATTAATCCCCATAGCAAGTAATAATATTAGTTTTAATATTATTAATACCCATAACTTAACAGTTAGTTTAACTTCCGATTTAACGTTAACTGCAACTAATCGCCGACAACATTTTAACTTACTACTGAACAACCCTAACTTATCAACCATCACCTCAATAGCAGGACAAATGCTTGATGGTGATCTCGATGGCATTGACGGCGGAGTATTCTCTTATGATTTTTCACTTTAACAGCAAACTAATTATTCTGCTTATAATCGCCAGTATTTTACTAATACTTTCAACTAATAGCAGTGCTGAACCTTATTTAGCCTATAAAAATAATTTAAAATGTATGGCTTGCCATGTTAACCCCAATGGTGGCGGCTTACGTAATGATTTTGGTCGTATTTATGGGCAGCAATTATTACCAAGTAAAGCTGCAAGCTACGACACCACTACGCTAGCCAAGCTAACACAGTTTTTAACTTTAGGTGCCAATTCACGTTTCAATGCAACATTTCAACAAAATGAGAATGGTGACAAAAGCCAAGGTTTTGCCCTCAGCAGCACTCAAATTTATTTAAATATTGCTCTACCTAAAACTGGATTGAGTTTTTATCTTGACCAACAAGTTGCTCCTGGTACTGCCATTAACCGTGAAGCGTTTGTCATGTATAAATTCGCTAGCGGCAACTTTATTAAAGCAGGAAAACTCTTTTTACCCTACGGCCTACGTATTGAAGATGACAGTGCTTTTATTCGCCAATCCACAGGAATGAATTTTGACAATAGTGACAATGGTGTCGAATTCGCATTGGATTATAGCAACACTACCATTGACTTTTTTGTTGCTAATGGCACCAGCCAAGCCAGCAATAATGATAATAAGTTTTTATATGGTATTAGAGCTGAACATTTGTTTAGCAATTTTAGAGTCGGAACAACCGCTATGCTTAACGATGGCGACAAGCAAGTGCAACAGTATAATATTTACGGCGGGGCACACTTTGGCGACTTTACCTTATTAACTGAAGTGGACTACCTCATTTTAAGCCAAGCAAACCCCTTCGATCAAAGTGATATAAAGCAATTAGTGGGTTTGGCAGAAGTGAATTATCAGTGGCAACGTGGTATAAATTTAAAATTTACGGCTGAATATTTCGATAGTGATCTTGATGTTAACGAAAACCAGCAAACGCGTTATTCAGTGGTAGCAGAATACACCCCTTTTGCTAATATTCAATTACGCTTGGGTTATCGTCAACAAGATGATATTCCGCAAAAACCACAACAAAATAATGACTTGCTGTTTGTGCAAAGTCATTTCTATTTTTAATAAGCCTTGCTACAGTTATGTTTAATCAATCAATAACGCCAACGGAAAAAGAAATCAGCATGAGTGATTTTTCTGATCCTGAATTTGAAGAAGAGCCTTCAGCTAGTAAAGAGCCTTCAGCTAGTAAAGAGCCTTCAGCGGAGAACAAACCAACAGATGCTACAACATCCTCTGCGCAGGCAATTGATAATACCCCCAAAGATGAGTTTACCGAAAAATTATTGGTGTACTTAGCACTATGTAAATTAAGCGATAAAATGGCTTTTTCCCAGCTTTATCAACTTACTGCCGCTAAACTCAACGGCATTGCCTATCGCATCACACGTAATGTTGACAGTGCTAATGAGGTATTACAAGAGGCTTTTATGCAAATTTGGCAACACCGAGAGCAATACCAATCGCATAAGAGTGAGCCTTTTACTTGGCTTGCCGCCATTGTGCGCTATAGGGCTTATGACCGTTTGCGTTACGACAAACGCCGTCAGCAAAATAATATGGTTGAGTTTGATGAAACTAATATTCATGAGACTGACATTGACGATTTTTATAATGCCTTTGGTGAGTTTGATCCGATTAATAGTTCGAAAGATGCATTAAATAACTGTTTAGCTAAGCTCGAACAAAAACAAGGTAAGGCAATTTTAATGGCTTATTTATATGGTTATAGTCGTGATGACATTGCAAAATATTTTGCCGCACCAATTAACACCATAAAATCATGGATACGCCGTGGTATAGGGAGGTTGCAAGTATGCCTAAGCAACTAAATCGTTATAATAACCAAACCATTATTGAGCATTTAGCCAACCAATACGTACTGGGGTTATTAACCACTAAAACCCGTATGCGGGTAGAAAAACTCAGTAATACTAATCAAGCCTTAGAAGAAAAAATTATTTATTGGCAGCAGCGCTTTAGCCACTTTGATACACAAACGGCCGAACTTGCGCCAAAAGCACAAACTTGGCAGCACATTGAAGAAAAGCTCAATCCCGTAGAGAAAAATGAAACAAAAACAACAATACGTAAATCATTTTGGTCATGGTTAGCCCTTCCGAAATTGGCTACCGCAATGGCCATTATCACCATTACAGTATTAAGTTATTTCGTGTTCAAACCGTTTAATGCTGACGATCCATTAAGTTATGTGGCGGTATTAACCGATAAAAACCAACAAGCACAATTGGTCGCTAGTACTTATGGTGAATCAAAAAAACTCATTATTAATGTGATCAACAGCCCTAAAATAAACAACAATCAAGATTTAGAAATTTGGGTGATCTCTAAAACCGATCTACAAGCACGTAGTTTAGGTATTATTCCACGCAAAACACCGTTAATACAAAAACAATTAAACAATGCACAATGGCGATTAATTAAAGACAGCGACTCATTAATAGTTACCGTTGAAGATCGCGGTGGTTCTCCTATTGGTGAACCCAGTGAATTAATTGTTTCGCGCGGTTTATACGTACATTTAAAAAATAATATAAATAAAAGAGGTTATTAATGAAAATAGCACTCATTGGTTTAGGTGACATCGCGCAAAAGGCATATTTACCGATTATTTCCACATGCAAAGATATTACGCCTATTTTATGTACTCGAAATAAACAAACATTAGCTACATTAGGAAATAAATACAGAATTAATCAACAATTTACTGACATTGACGAATTAATAAAGTCAGGGATTAATGGCGCTATGGTACATAGTTCAACAGAAAGCCACCCTGTTATTGTTGAAAAATTATTATCGCATGGTATTGCCACCTTTGTTGACAAACCAATAAGTTATCACTTAAAGGATACAGAGCGATTACTTAATCTTGCCGAGCAAAAAGGCACCCCACTTTTTGTTGGCTTTAATCGCCGATATGCGCCGTTAATTAGCAGCATTGATAAAACCACGGCAGTTCATATTTCGTTAGCAAAAAATCGATCTTATATTCCTAATAATCCCAGAATATTTGTTTATGATGACTTTATTCATGTTTTGGATAGCTTGCTCTTTTTATCAACGAGTGAAATAAATAACTTACACGTTTTTGGATACTTTGTGGATAAAACCAACCTTGGCAGTGTTCATGTTCAATGGCACAGTGGTCAAACCTTACTAACAGGTGCTATGAATAGAGTTTGTGGACATACCGAAGAAGTTCTTGAGTTTTATGGGCAAAAACAAAAGTGGCAAATAAACCAACTAACGCATGGTTGGCATTATAGTGAAAACTCAAAAAAACAAAATTTACAACAGCAATTAGGTTTTAACGACTGGCAATCAACACTGTATAAACGTGGTTTTGAAACGATGTTAAGTACCTTTATTGCCCAAGTAAAAAACAATAAAATTCCCCATAACCAACTCCAAGAGATTTTAACTACCCACCAACTGTGTGAAAAAGTAGTGGCTCAGCTTTCAACATCTGATGGATAAACAATACCAAGTTGTTGACGAACATCTTGTATAACTTCCAAAAGCTCCTGACTAAATAGTTGACTCTTAGTCTGAATAGCAAGATTAAGGTTTTTAGTTAGGCTGATGAAATTTTTAATTTCGTATTTCATAAAATCAGATTCAAAAGGTAAAGAAATTACTTCTCTAGTACCATCGTTTAACACTAGCTCTATGTGCTTTAATTGAGATATCCCTTGAATTTCAATGCGCCCTAACTCTCCTTGAAACTCACTAATATTACTTCCTTGTGTTATTTTTGAATAACTTATCGTTGCTTGTTTAGTTAGCCCCTCTTCATCATAACTAAGTAATATATCTCCTGAACCATCAACTCCTGTAGAAAGCTTAATAGCCGTTGCTAAAATACGGCAAGGCTTTCCCCATAGTGCAATAATTACTGCTAATGGATATATACCAAGATCAACTAAGGCACCAATTTGGTGTATCTCCTTCAAGATAAGCATCATAACGTGACGAATATTGCTCAAAACGACCATGAAATTTTCTTAGCCGCCCTAAACGAGGTAAGCACTCTTTCAATCGTTGAAAATTAGGTAAGTGAGGTGTCATTAATGCTTCCATATAGCAGCAATTATTACTTTTAGCCGCCATAAATATTTTTTTCAACTCAAAAATATTTGTTGCTGAAGGCTTTTCACCTAAAACATGCTTTTTAGCTTGTAAACATTGAATAGCTTGTGGCGCATGCAGGTGATTAGGTGATGCTATGTACACAGCGTCAACTTGTGGATCAGCACAGACTTGTTCAAGCGTTAAATATATTTTAGCTTGTGCTGTATTTTGGTGTTTGTTAATAAAACCTTGTGCCGTTTCAAACTTTCGAGAGTAAATCCCATAAAAATTAAAATCCGAAACTTGCTGTGCCGCGGTTAAAAAAGTATCTGAAATAAAATTACTACCAATAATGACAAAATTCATAAATAACCTTTTTAAATACTATTTAGAGCAGAAAAACTTTAAAACTGATAATCTACTCGTAACATAAAATTTCGGCCTGGCTGTTTTTCGGCTAAACCAGCGCGAGATGGCCGCGACTGATGAATATATTCTTTATCAAAGGCATTATAAATAAAAAAACTTAAGGCGATATTTTTTATGGGTAATTTATCACAAACAATACCCGTATCCCATGTTGTATAAGCAGGTACTTTAGTTAATGGTGAATCGCTAAAAGGCGCTAGACCATTATCAGGCAAGTGGCTGTCTTCTTTTTTACCAACATAACGAATAATATTACTCCAATAAATCCCGTCATCAATTGAGTATCTATTCACTATATTAATATTGATTTTATTGGTATTTTCAATAGAAAAAGTTTCATTATCACGAGTTCGTCCATTTTTATAATTTAAATTAATAAAACCATTATTACGCTCATTAATTTGATAATTAAGTTCTGATTCATAAGAATAAATATAAGCCCTATCTAAGTTACTGGCAATTTGACGATCACCTTGTTTACGAAAATCAAGCAGACCGCGTAAATCATTATAAGAAATATTATTGCGCCAACTGATATTGCTAGACACTTGCCACGTGTGATCGACTTCAATGCTATACACTTTTTCTTCAGAAACATTCACGTTACCTTCAAAACCAGTCACTCGACTAGAGCTTTGCTCCACCGAGGGTCGTCTTAAGCCATTAGACAGTATAAATTTAAATGTGTGCTTCACATTAGGATGGTAAATGGCATTAATATTCACTAAATATTGATTAGGTACAGCAATGGCTTTAAAATCGCCACCAAAATCATTTTGATATAACTCTTTACTGAATTCAGCACGCAAACCCGCACCTAAAGTTAATGTTGGCGAATAATCATATTTTAGTTGTCCATAACCTGATAAATATCTTAATTTAGCAGAGGCATTAACGGGTGAGTTAATCCGCGCACCACCGTCAACAGGATACTGCGAAAATACCGAATGATAATTACGCGCATAATCAATATTAATGCCGCCAACAGCACGTATTTTATCTTCTTGATATGTCCATTTAAAATCAGCAATAGCGCGATTCATTTTTAAATCATTCCATTTGTCATCAGTTTGATTAAATTGATGATCGGGATCATGAGGAGCAAACAACATAAATTTACGCTTCATCCATGAAATACGCGCACTAAATTTCGTAGTATCGGATAATTGCTGATCATAATTAATAATGGCTAGTGTTAGAGGATCGCGTTCAACTAAAGGTTTTTCGGTTAATAAATACGGCCGCGCATCATACACTGGCGAGGTTTGTTTTTGCCAATCGTTGCGTAGTGTAAAGGTCCAGTTTTTATACTGACTTTTAACAAAAAGATCAGCCCAATAACTATTTTCATTAACAGATTTTATACCGCGCTGCTGATAATATTGATAGTTAATATCAGGATTTTTTTTACTATTGTAATGTCCCGAAACAAACCAAGACCAATCATTAACCTGTTTAGTCAACGCAAAACCCAGCTGATTATCATCATAAGACGCTCGGCTTATATTAATTTGGGCACCTGATGTTTGCGTGGGCTGTTTGGTGATAATATTTACCACGCCTAAAAAGGCATTATGTCCCCACATAACACCGCCAGCACCACGGGTAATTTCAATATGATCAATATTATCTAGCTGAAAGGCACGATCTAAATGAACTTGATTATCGACAATATCATTAATGGGCACACCATCAAATAATGCTAAAACCGATTCACGATTACCGCGGGTAAAAATTCGCTCGGTGCGTAGTTGTCGCTGAATATCATAACCCGGCACTAAAGCTAATACATCATTAATAGTGCGCAAACCTAATAAGCGCATTTGCTCTGGCGTATATACGGTGATCACTTGTGGAGCATCAATAATACTTTCTTCGCTGCGCGAAACAGAGGTGACTTTAATTTTTAGTAAATCTTCTAAAGAGAGGCTAAAAATATCGACCAATTCTTGCGAGTCTTCTGCATAAACAGGCGGGCTAAAGCTAAAAAAGACCAAACAAATAAAAAGGTTAGCTACTAAGATTTTTACTATTAACACATTCAAAACACCTGAAAAATTTCTTTTGTTATTCAATATATTACAATACAAAACACCTGAAAAATTTCTTTTGTTATTCAATATATTACAATACAAATCAACTTTATATTATCCAAAGTATAAACGCTATTCTATTTTTAACAATAAAAACTANTNTTAACAATAAAAACTAATCTTANGGTTATTTGCATGTTAACTTTCTGTTGATATAGATCAAACAACAAGTGCGCACCTTATCACAAGCTTGATGTACATCAATTCTCTTTATTTTGCTTGATCTAAAATTACCCCATGACATATTCATTAACAAAATAGTTAACAAAACCTTTAACTAAGTTTTTAACTAAATGACAAAAAAAGATTACATTAAATATATATACCCACTCTACTTGAAGATGCGAGTTTCAGGTGGAACGGGTATAACACTCTCAAATATAAAGAACGCTAAGGAAACCTTATGAAAAATTTTTCAAGTAAAACTCTTATGCCATTGCTTGCTGTAGCAGCATTAGCACCCAATGCTTTTGCAGGCGATGCAGTTGCTACAGGTGTTAGTAACGCATTATCGCAAAGTAAAGTAAACGTCTCTTTTCGTGGTCGTTATGAAGGCGTAAGTCAAGACGGCAAACAAGATGCCGATGCTTTAACTGTTCGTAGTCGCTTAACCGTTAACACGGGTGCTTACAATGCCTTATCATTAGGTGTTGAAGTTGATAATGTTTCCGCTTTAGTTGATAACTATAATGATTTAACTACNGGCTATGTGGGTAATGAAGCCGTTGTTGCTGATGCTGAATATACCGAAGTGAACCAAGCGTTCTTAAAATATAGCCGTAATGACTTTTCTTTAAAAGCAGGTCGTCAGCGTATTAATCATGACGGACAACGCTTTATTGGTGGTGTTGGCTGGCGTCAAAATGAACAAACTTATGATGGTTATCGTTTTCAATATAAAGCGTCTGATAAATTAAATTTCGATTACACCTATGTTTACAATGTTAATCGTATTTTTGGACCTGACAGTAAAAAAGCAGGTGATTTAGGTGGTAATTTACATTTGGCTAATGTTGCTTTAAAATTAAACAAACAACATAAACTGTCTGGTTTTGCTTACATTTTAGACTTTGATACTGCCGCGGCAATTTCTTCAAGCACTTATGGCATTGCTTACAAAGGTAATTTTGGTGCAGTAAAAGTCAATGCTAGCTATGCAACACAAACCGATAATGGTAACAATCCAAATAACTATAGTGCTGATTATTATCAATTAGAGGCAGTGACTAAGGTTGCGAGTGTTACCTTAAAAGGTGGCGTTGAAGTATTAGGTAGTGATAATGGTGTTGGCTTTGCTACTCCTTTAGCTACGTTGCATAAATGGAATGGTTTTGCCGATAAATTCTTAGGCACTCCAGGGAAGGGTTTAGAAGATATTTATGTTACTGCTGTAACTAAAGTGAAAGGCGTAAAATTAGTTGCCACTTACCATGATTTTTCATCAGACGTAGATAGTATTAGTTATGGTACAGAACTTGATTTAGTTGCCGCTTACAAAGTTAATAAACATTATAGTTTACTCGCTAAATACGCTAGCTATAGCGCTGACCAATATTCAGTAAACACTGATAAACTATGGTTAATGGTTNCGGCTAAATTTTAATCATTTATTATAGTTAAATTTATAACGTCAAATACTGCTTTTCAAAACAAGGCAAAGGATCAGAATACACGCTGATNTTTTGCTTTTATTCTTTTTTTCCTAGAATATTTATTTTTTTCAATAACTAACCCAATGAAAACGAANAACTTTAAAATAAAACCCGTCCAAANATCANNCNGCCTATTGTATACAATATAATCTTATGTTAATTTGTTGTTNCTTTGTTATTTAGCTAAATAACAAAGCACAAGTTATTAAAAGGTAACTTACCAAAACAAAATGATGGTTTGAAAAAGGATTTATAGATCATGTGATATTTAACAAAAAATTATAAAAAAGAAGGTTAAAATGAAAACTAACATCATACTTCTAGCAACATGCACCGCGTTAGCCGTAGGCAGCGCACAAGCAACACAAACGCCTAAACCACCACAAATGGCGCAACAGCCAATAAAACAACACCATGGTCATAATGAAAAAATCAACTTAAAAGCACCGACCGCACAAATAAGTACAAACTATTTTCCGCAATCTTTAACTAAGTCCTCAAAGTACTTATTAAATAATTCACTACCAACAAGATCAAAAGCAAATGTCGCACCACAAGCAGTAGCAGCCACATGTAACCTTGACGCTTTTGCCACCAGCAATACCACTGCACTTATTAGTGAGATAAAAAGCCAAGGAACAAGTTGCGTAAATAATTTATTTAGCGCAGCGGCTAATATCCAATCATCAACTTACAGCTCGGCAAATATGATCGCCGTAGCTAATCATGTGGTAGGCTTATCACAAGCTTATGCCGGTGGTGGTAATAACGATATTGAAGCAATATTCTTATTCTTACGCGCTGGTTACTATGTTGAATTTTATAATAAATCAGTAACTTTCAATGCTAATGTTACGCCCGCAGTAAAAACAGCACTTGATGCTTTTGTAAATAATAGCCACTTTTATGACGATAATGATGCACATGCACAAACACTTGGCGAAGTGATCACCACCATGGACAGTTCAGGACTACAAGATGTTTATCTTCCTGTAGTTAAAGGCTGGCTAAGTCGTTGGAACCAAAGCTATGCCAGTAAGTGGTATGTTCGTAGAGCCGTAAATGGTATTTTTACAATTCTTTTTAGAGGCCAATATAATAGTAAATTCAAAGCTTTAGTTGCTACCGATAGCGATTTGATTACCAGCTTAAATAACTTTACCCAACAAAGNTGGATGGTTGACACTGACGCTGAATATTTAATTGCTAATGCCGCGCGCGAGTTAGGACGAATGAAACTATATTCNGGCACGGCCATTCAAGCAAGCGTCGATATCGGTCTTAAAGCTATTTTTAGTAATTATCAAATTTATGGTACTGGCGATGCGGTATGGTTAGGTGCTGCCGATACTGCTAGTTATTATGGTCAATGTAGTGATTATGGTATTTGTAACTATGGTGAACAATTACGCACTAAAGCACTAGCACAAACCTATACGTGTAGCCCAACACTGAAAATATATTCGCAAGATTTAACGCCTACACAGCAAACGTCTATTTGTACTACCGAAGGCGCTGAAGAAACATTTTTTCATCAAACAGTACAAGATAACACTCCGATTGCAGGTGATAATAATACCCAGTTGCACATTAATATTTTCAATAGTTCTAATGACTATGGTAAATATGCGGGCCCTATTTTTGATATGAATACCAATAATGGCGGTATGTATTTAGAAGGCGATCCCTCTGTAGCCACTAACATTCCAAATTTTGTTGCTTATGAAGCCTCTTATGCTAATGCGCCACATTATGTTTGGAACTTAGAACATGAATATGTACATTACTTAGACGGTCGTTTTGACTTATTTGGTAACTTTAATTCACCAACTGAAAAAGTCGTGTGGTGGGCAGAAGGTTTAGCTGAATATACCTCGTTAAGAAGAAACAACCAAGCAGCCATTGATACCATTCACGATGGTTCTACTTATACGTTAAGTGAAATATTTGAAACAACTTACGATGGCTTTGATCAAGACAGAATTTACCGTTGGGGTTATTTAGCGGTACGTTTTATGTTTGAAAACCACCCATCAGATGTCAAAGCGATGATCGCTGAAACTCGCGTTGGTAATTGGACCGCTTATAAAGCGCGTTTAAATACATGGTTAGCAAATTACAGCACAGAATTTACTGCGTGGACACAAACAGTTACTAGCTCTGGCGGTACCACACCACCAGCAAACGTAGCACCAATAGCAAATGCTAATGGCCCTTATAGTAACGATATAAACACTGTTATTAATTTTTCAAGTGTTAATTCTAGTGACAGTGATGGAAATATCGTTAGCTATACATGGGACTTTGGCGATGGCACAACAAGTAGTGTAGCTAACCCAAATCACAGTTACAGTAGCGCTGGTACTTACAATGTTACGTTAACCGTTACTGACNATGGAGGGCTTACGGCAACGGCAACCGCAAGCACAATAATTACTGATGTGGCTCCACCGACTAACAGCAATGAATTAGTAAATAACGATTGGCTGCGCATCAACGGTAGTCAAGGTTCACAAACAATTTACACTTTAACATTACCTGCAGGCGCAACCGATTTAGGTTTTTTTATCAATGGCGGTAGCGGTGATGCAGATATGTATGTGAAATTTGGTAGCGAACCCACCACCACAGATTATGATTGTCGTCCTTATAAAACGGGTAATAACGAAACTTGTTATATTAATAATGAGCAAGCTGGCACCTACTACGTAATGCTTAATGGCTATAACGATTACGATACCTATATCATGGCAAGTTACCTAGGTGGTAACAATAGCGCTATTGAAGATGCTTGTGCTACACAAAGCCCGCAAAGCAATGGTCAATTACAAGATGGCAGCGCTATATGTGTTGACGGTTCAACCACTAGCTGGTTAACCATTGCTGATGCGAGCAGTCATAACAGTATTGCTATTTCAACGGCTCATGGCACAGGTGATTTAACACTCGACTTTAGTAATTCTGGTTGGCCAAATGCGAGTAATGGCGATGGCAATTCAGCAAATAGTGGTAACAATGAATGTATTTATTTAACTAANCTGAACCAATATTGGGGTTACTTAGAAATATCAGGTACATCTGCTGGTGCTTCACTAGTGGTTGACTTTGACACAGCCGGTTGTCGTTAATTTTTAACTAACTTTTAAATAACCATTTTAAAGCCGCATTTATTTCATGCGGCTTTTTTTGATCTCGCATTTATACAACACTTAGCTATACTCATGATACTTCAAAATTTCTGTTTCAGGACGTCTGAGCAATTCATGATCAAGGCGCCTCTTTTTATTAATGGTTGCTCCCTTAACAAAAGAGGCAACGACGAGCATGATTTGCTCAGCCGTCCCCGTAGGGCGAGTTTAAAAGGCTTATATGCTGCGTTATTGATTTCGACAAGGTCGCTACACGGATGTAGCATCTTAGACAATGCAGGAGATGTATGGACTCCTCCCCTTTAAGGGAGATTTACGGTATAAAGTGAAAAGTATTCACTCAAATCAACTTTTACCAGGAGTCCACACAATGGAACAATGTAACGTAATTGCTATAGATCTTGCAAAAGATATTTTTCAAGTTTGCATTATGACCTCAAATGGAAAAATTATTTTAAATAAGGCAATGAATAGAACTAAGCTAAAAGAATGGTTAGCTAAACAAAAGCTTTCCCTTGTTGCGATGGAAAGTTGTGGCGGTGCTCATTATTGGGCAAGGTTCGCTCAGTCTTTAGGCCACAACGTAATGGTTATACCACCAAAACAAGTAAAGCCATTTAGAACAGGTCAAAAAACAGATGCCAATGATGCAGTCGCTATTGCTGTTGCAAGTCGAGCAGCTAATATAAAACCAGCTAGAATTTTATCAATCGAAGAACAAGGCCTTCAATCTATTGAAAGAATGCGAAGCATACTTGATAAGCAAAAACTACAAATATCAAATCAAGTACGCAGTTTATTGCTCGAATTTGGTATTGTCATTAATAAAAGTATTAAAAGCTTTAAAGAGCGGATGCCTGACATTTTAGAAGATGGGGAAAATGATTTACCTTTTATGATGAGAAAAACTTTACTCACAATGTGGGAGCTTTATTCTCGCCTTGAAAAAGACTTTGAAGCTATCAATAATGAGCTAATACAATTAACAGAGCAAGATATTGATTGCCAAAGATTAATGAAACTTGAAGGTGTAGGACCTATTACAGCTATTAGGTTAAAAATACAATTGGGCAATGGCGAGCATTTCAAAAGTGGTAGGCAAGTAGCCGCCTGTATCGGTCTTACCCCTAAACAGCATAGCAGCGGCGGAAAAGTAAAATTAGGCTCAGTGGGGAAAAGTTCATGCGATAGACCTTTACGCAGTTGTATTTTTTTAGGCGCAAGAGCGGTGGTCTCTAAGTTAAAAAGTAGAGCGCCCAAAACAGAAAAAGAGCGTTGGTTAAAAACCTTAATAGAGCGAAGAGGTGTTAATTGTGCCTCGATGGCATTAGCTAATAAAACAGCACGAACAGCCTTCGCACTTTTGAAAAATAATACTCATTATACACCTGTATTAATAGCAACTTAAAAAAGTAAAAAATATTAAATTTATATTGTTACAACAAAGATCTTAAAAATGGTTAGACCAACCTTCAACAGCCTGTAATATGCTCTGAACATATTTATAATGTCGCGCAGGAGATTAGGCATGAAGGTGCGAATACATCAAAGTGACCGGGATAGCTTCCCATTAAGAGTCCGAATATAAGCACGCATCTAATATTTTTAAAGTTTTTCTTGCACAATATGAGGAGTCCATATAAGCATATTGTCCTGAACAACCATTCTCGTCAATCAATGCCTTGCCTCTAAGCCGTTTAATTCTCGCTGAAACGAGTATTTCGAGGTAACATGAGTATATAATAGCCGCGCTTTAACCACCAATACTTATCTTATTAGTACATAGGCTATTATTTTGCTCTTAATGATCGACAATTATGACTCGTTTACCTTTAACTTAGTGCATTATTTTCAAGCATTAGGGCAAGAGGTTATGGTTAAACGTAATGATCAAATAACCATTAAACAAATCAGTGNATTAGCNCCGCAATACATTGTTATTTCACCTGGGCCTTGTGATCCTAACAGTGCGGGTTTATCTCTTGCTATTATTGAAAAATTTAAAGGCGAAATTCCTATTTTAGGCGTGTGTTTGGGGCATCAGTGTATTGCACAAGCTTTTGGCGCGACAATAAAAAAAGCAAAAAAAGTAATGCATGGTAAAACGAGCTTAATTACTCATAACAACACTGGCTTATTTACAGGCTTGAATAATCCGCTTAAAGTCACGCGTTATCATTCATTAATTATTGACCAAGCAACATTAGTTGATGACTTTGAAATTAGCGCGTGGACAACGACAAAGCACGATGAAATATCCGAAATCATGGCAATAAAACATAAAACATTACCCTTAGTTGGTGTGCAATTTCACCCTGAATCAATCTTAACTGAACAAGGTTCATTATTACTTAATAATTTTTTACAGCAATATTGATCATAGACATAGCAAATTAAGACGATTACTTATAAGCTTGTGGCAAATAAATTGCAATACTCTCTTATGTTCTCAATTTAATTATTAAGTGGTTTTTATATTCAATGCAAATATTCCTAGAAAACGATAACATCGCGCCTATTTATCAACGCATGCTAAGTTTACGCATTAGCAAAGAGTTTGCTAGCACCCATAGTGGCAAAGGTTTTAAAACGCTGCAAGAAAATACCGAACAAGATGAGCGTGGACGTGAGTTATTAGCGATTGAGCAAGAAGCACAAAAAAACAAAATAATTGCTGAACATGGTGAGCGGCACTTTAGAGAACAAATTAGCAGCCAACTTTTTAGTCGTATCGACAATCAAGTCAATGAAGAACTCGACAATAATGACTTATTGTTTAGTAAAACCTTAATCATTGAAGACAGTACCACTGCAGCATTAGACATATTAGCGGTTAGAGCGGCGTCTATTCGTCGTATTAGACCGCTAATAGCTAACCTAACATGGCTCGCTGACGACTTAATCAGCTTAGTCAACAAACCACAATATCGTAAACGTGCCGATGTACAAATAAGTGATATTAATGTTGCCGTAAGTTATGTAGGTTTAGACAATTTAAAATTAGTCTTACCTACTTTTATTCTTAAGCACTATCTCCCTCATAGCACTTCACCTTTTGCCCTAATGAAACGTAAACTGTGGAATGAAAGTTTATCTATAGCGTTAGCAACCAGTGTATTAGCTAATGCCGCTAACGTAGACGAATACAGCGCTTTTACTGCGGCAATGTTTAGCAATATGGGTCAATTGGCGGTATGTAAAATTTATTTAAACAGCTTTTTTGAAATTCATGGTGAGGATATTCGCGCTGCCTATCAGGCAAAAGACAAACGCTTACACGATGTTTTATTGTCCATAAAAGTACCTGCCGATTTACTATTAACACAATTAACCCAACGCAGTGCCAAAATATCAGCGGATATGATGGAGCTTATGAATTTTGAACGTTTACCCTTAACCGAACCGCTTTTCGATTTAGCTTACACTTTAACTATAGAAAAAATGCACCCTATTGCACAACTTATTGTCAAAGCGCAAGCTTACGTGGCTTTTCGTAGCTTAGCAAAAGAGAGCTTGATCACTACCGACGAAGCAAAACTATTATTTACTGCGGCTAAACTTAATAATCAAGATATAGCTCTATTAAAGAAAAGTGATATTGACCACCTCAAACTTAAATTTAATTAACCTCACTAAAAAAATAGCAATATCACCAAAAACACGATAACGAACAATAGAAAAATATTTTTGCGTAAATATGATCTTTTACACTTTTAATTATTTTATCAGCAACAAGCTTGTCCGCTTTTAGTCTTAATAAAACCTTATTTTATAGTAGCAAATAGTTATGCAAGTTAACTGCATAAAATAAGACAAACCTTTATATTCAGGCCTTGTAGCGTATCCACACAAGACAAAAGCATTTTTTTCTGCCATACTATGTGCCTATTTTTAAAACAGTAAAGTAGTGCTAAGCTCTATTTTATCCGCTTAAATATTAAAAAATAAAGGCTAAACAATGACAGCATCTTCTCCAGAAAACAGTATTCAAGCAAACCGTGCATTATTCGATGAAGTGATGGTGCCTAACTATGCTCCTTCTGCCGTTATTCCTGTTCGTGGTCAAGGCTCACATGTTTGGGATCAAAACGATAAACAATATATTGATTTTGCGGGCGGTATTGCCGTTAACTGTTTAGGTCATTGTCACCCTAATTTAGTTGCCGCTTTAAAAGAGCAAGGTGAAAAAATCTGGCATTTATCCAATGTGATGACCAATGAGCCAGCCTTACGGTTAGCTAAAAAACTTGTCGATAATACCTTTGCCGAAAAAGTATATTTTGCCAACTCAGGTGGTGAAGCCAACGAAGCTGCTTTTAAACTAGCACGTCGCTGGGCATTAGAGGTTCATGGTGAAGAAAAAACCCAAATCATTTCGTTTAAACAAGCATTTCACGGTCGTACTTTCTTTACGGTAACGGTTGGTGGTCAAGAAGCCTATTCTGACGGTTTTGGTCCAAAACCCGGTGATATTGTTCATGCTGAATATAACAACTTAGACAGTGTTAAAGCACTTATTTCTGACAAAACCTGTGCGGTAGTGATGGAGCCATTACAAGGTGAAGGCGGTATTATTTCACCAACCGATGAATTTGTTAAAGGTGTGCGTGAATTATGTAACGAGCATAATGCGTTATTAGTGTTTGATGAAGTACAAACGGGTGTGGGTCGTTTAGGCTCACTTTATGCGTATATGGACTTAGGCGTTACCCCCGATATTTTAACTACCGCAAAAGCACTAGGTGGTGGTTTTCCTATCGGTGCGATGATAACCACAACAGACATAGCCAAACATTTAAAAATTGGTACGCATGGCAGTACGTATGGTGGTAATCCTTTAGCGTGTGCGGTTGGCGAAGCCGCCTTTGACACCGTAAACACTCCTGAAGTATTAAATGGTGTAAAAGCCAAAGCTGAACTTTATAAAGCAGGCTTAAATGCCATCAATGAAAAATATAATGTTTTTGCTGAAATTCGCGGTAAAGGCTTATTAATTGGCGCGGTATTAACAGAAAAATATCAAGGCCAAGCCAAAGCCTTTTTAATGAAAGCGATGGACGAAGGTTTAATGGTCTTAGTGGCAGGTGCTAACATCATCCGTTTTGCCCCGAGCTTAGTTATTCCTGATGAAGACATTAAGGAAGGTTTAGCCCGTTTTGAAAAAGCCGTTGCCGCTATGGTGAACACCTAGTTGTTAAACTAAACATAAGTCGCATGGTGGGCAAAATGCCCACCCTACAATTCACGTAGGGTGGTGCAATGAGGGACGAATTGCCCACCGTAATATAAAACGACCAAGATTGGCAAATTGCTTAATCGAGCCTAGAATTTAGAACCTAGGTACTAAAAAAACAAACAACCGAGATAATTTATGATCATAATACGCCCTATTCAAGCAAGTGATTACGATGCGTTACACCGCATGGCAATTGAATCAGGACACGGTTTTACTTCTCTACCGGTTAATGAAGCACTATTAAAAAAACGCATAGCTCATTCAGAAGCCTCTTTTAGCAAAACGGTAACTCAACCCGGCAGTGAAGGCTATTTATTTGTCATGGAAGATACCGCAACAGGTGAAGTAGTAGGCACCAGTGGTATTGAGGCCGCTGTCGGTTTAGAAGATGCTTTTTACACTTACCGTTTAGGTAAAGTAGTTCACAACTCACGCGAGTTAAATATTTACAATACGGTTGAAACGTTAACACTTTCAAATGACTACACTGGTGTAACTGAAATATGTACGCTATTTTTAGGTGAAAATCATCGTAAAAATAACAATGGTCGTTTTTTATCACGTTTTCGTTTTTTATTTATGGCTGAGCATACTGAAAGGTTTGACGATACCGTTATTGCTGAAATGCGTGGTGTTTCTGACGAACACGGTAACTCGCCTTTTTGGGCTTGGCTCGAAGAACATTTTTTTTCCATGGACTTTCCTACCGCCGATTATTTAACCGGTATTGGTAAAAAAGTCTTTATTGCCGAATTAATGCCTAAACACCCGATTTATGTCAACTTACTCAGCAAAAATGCTCAACAAGTAATAAATAAAGTACACAGCAATACGGTACCTGCATTGCGTTTATTAGAAGCTGAAGGTTTTTATCGTCGCGGTTATGTCGATATTTTTGATGCTGGCCCAACCGTTGAGGTTGAACGTGATCAAATTAAAGCCATTGCCCAAAGTAAAAAATGTCAGGTATTGATCACCAATAATAATGATGACATTGAAGAAGGTGATAAATTTATTATCTGTAATACTCAAGTAGCTAACTTTAGAGCAACACAAGCACCATTACTGATGCGTGAAACCGCACAACAAGTTGTTATTACCCCTAATGTTGCACAAGCATTACAAGTAACCGATGGTGATTGGGTACGCGTAGTAAAAAATTAACACTTATGCCCAAACTATTTAGGTATATAGCACCAATACAAAGAATAATTTAGTCATTAGCTTTTTAGTGATTAACTTGAAAATATTCTTTAACTAGATACTATGCAGGCAATAAATAAATGGTCGTAGCACAGTAGCTAAACTATACAATGACGGTGAAATAAATTTCACCATATGAGGAATAATATATGTCTCAAAATATTCAATTAATTGACGGTCAGTGGCAAGCAGGTTTAGGTCATGACGTTAGTTCAGTAAACCCAGCTCGTAACCAAGTTATTTGGCAGGGCAAAAGTGCAACAGCCGAGCAAGTTGACGCGGCAGTAAAAAGTGCGCGCCAAGCCTTCGAAAGTTGGGCAAATATTCCTCTTGAAGATCGTATCGCCGTGATCACACGTTTTGGTGAATTACTGGGTGAAAACAAAGAAGCCCTTGCCACGACCATTGCCGAAGAAACAGGTAAACCATTATGGGAAACCCGTACTGAGATTGGTGCGATGATGGGCAAAGTTAACATTTCAATTAATGCAAATAAAGAACGCACAGGTACCGTTGAAAATCCAATGCCCGGCGCTAAAGCCTTTATTCGTCATAAACCTCATGGTGTTGTTGCGGTATTTGGTCCTTATAACTTTCCCGGACATTTACCTAATGGTCATATTATTCCTGCTTTAATTGCAGGTAATGTGGTTATTTTTAAACCCAGTGAATTAACCCCAAAAGTTGCCGAAGAAATCCTTAAAATTTGGTTGCAAGCGGGTTTACCAAACGGTGTAATTAACATGGTGCAAGGCGAAGTTGAAACGGGTAAAGCATTAGCCAGCCATAAAGGTATTGACGGTTTATTCTTTACTGGTAGCTCAGCAACAGGTCATTTATTGCATCAGCAATATGGTGGTCAACCAGGTAAAATTTTAGCCTTAGAAATGGGCGGAAATAATCCTTTAATCGTTAAAAATGTTAGCGATATTGATGCCGTTGTCCATGACATTGTGCAATCAGCTTTTGTTACCACAGGACAACGCTGCACTTGTGCACGCCGTTTATTTATTGAAACTGGCGCGCAAGGTGATGCTATTATTAAACGCTTAATTTCCGTTACCAAAAATTTAACGTTGGGTTATTTTGATGATGAAGAACAACCATTTATGGGTTCAATGATCTCAGAAAAAGCCGCATTAGGGTTAGTTGCCGCACAGCAGCAACTACTTGATATGGGCGCGACCTCATTAGTAATGATGGAGCATAAAGAAGCTGGCACTGGTTTTATTTCTCCGGGTATTGTTGATGTTACAGCCCTTGACAGTATTGGTGACGAAGAACACTTTGGCCCCTTATTAAAAGTATACCGTTACAGCGATTTTGATGCCGCCATTGATGAAGCCAACAATACCGGTTTTGGTTTGTCGGCTGGTTTACTCGGCGATAACCAAGAAGACTATGATCACTTCTTCCGTCGTATTCGTGCTGGTATCGTAAACTGGAATCGCCCAATAACAGGCGCTAGCAGTGCAGCACCATTTGGTGGTATCGGTGCGAGTGGCAATCACAGAGCTAGTGCGTATTATGCCGCTGACTATTGTGCTTACCCTGTTGCGTCTGTAGAACTAGATAAAGTAACTATGCCAGCAACGTTAAGCCCTGGTATTAAGTTTTAATATCTTTTTATTGTAGGTCGGGTTTAACCTGACAATTGGCTTAATGCTTACTTTGTCGCATTAAAGTACGACCTACAATAAAGTCTATCAACAAACATTAGATATCATTTTAATAATGAACAAATTTAAATTTTTAATCTTATCTCCATTACAACTTGTTGGGCGTCGTCCTGACTTTTTTAAATCTATTGATCAAATCTGATCAAGCTGTAGCACTCAATTTTTTAAAGCTGTAATAGAACTAATAGGTATTGCTTAATTAGCAAATTTGCCTTGCTTTGTCTTTATCAGTTTTTAGAGTAAAAACTTTATTTTAATCAATTAAACCATCAACAATAGGAAACTATTATGACCACTAAAGTTATCGAATTATTTAGCAACATCTGGCAACACTATTTAGAAGTAACGCCATCGGCAAAAAAAGTACATCAACTACTTGGCTCAGGTAATGACGTTATTAACGACCATGTTGCTTATCGTACTTTTAACCTTGCAAAAGTAAACTTAGATAAACTTGCCGCACATTTATTAACACTGGGTTATAAAGAATGCGGTGAATATCATTTTAAAGCGAAAAAACTTTACGCTAAACACTTTGAACATAGCGATAACACTATGCCAAAAGTATTCATTAGTGAGTTGTTGGTGGAGCAATTATCCGAACAAGCGCAAACTATTATTCATAAATTAGTTGCTAACATAGACGAAAAAATTATTACTCAATACGACTTTTTATATTCAGGTAAATCTTGGGACATTAGCTTTGCTGATTATCAAACCTTACTTGCTGAAAGTGAATACGCTGCTTGGTTATCTGCTTGGGGTTATCGTGCCAATCATTTCACCGTAAGCATTAACCATTTAGAAAATTTTGACTGTATTAATACGGTTAACGACACACTAAAAACGCATGGTTTTGCTTTAAATGCCATTGGTGGTGAAATTAAAGGTGATCAATCAGTCATGTTAGAGCAATCATCCACATTAGCTGACAAAGCTTTAGTGGAATTTGCCGATAAAGCGGTTGAAATTCCAAGTTGTTTTTATGAATTTGCTAAACGTTACCCTACCGAAGAGGGTGATTTATATACGGGTTTTGTGGCGGCTTCTGCCGACAAAATTTTTGCGAGTACCAATGCTGTTTAAGTGATTTTTTGATTAAACAATACCTATTTCATTACCGTAAAAAGGCGCAAAATATGCGCCTTTTTACTCGCTGTATTTAACAACCTATATACCATCACCATCGCTATGCAAACCACATTCACGCTGCATGCCATTAAAACGAGTTTCGCTTTCATCCATACCTAGCGTTAAAGGTTTAGTGCTATGCACATCACCTACCGACACATAACCTTGTTCCCATAATGGATGATAAGGTAACTCATGTTTAGTTAAGTACTGGTAAATATCGCGGTTGCTCCAATCAATAATTGGATGTACTTTAAAACGCCCCCGCAAAGTACTAACAACCGCTAAACCTTGCCGATGCGATGATTGCTGGCGACGCACACCTGAAAACCACGTACCCGCATTTAATTCAGATAAACCGCGTTCGAGTGGTTCTACTTTATTGATGCGATTATAGTATTTTAGTTCATCAACACCTTGCTCCCATAAATTACCATATTTGGCTTGTTGCCATGAGGCACTTTGCGTTGCACTAAAAACATGCAAATTAAGCTTTAAACGCTCAGCCATTTCATCAATAAATCGATAAGTCTCTGGAAATAAATGCCCCGTATCGGTTAATATCACCGGAATATTGGCATCAATTTGTGTCATCATATGTAGCATTACCGCAGACTGAATACCAAAGCTAGAAGATAAAACAAAATTACTGGGTAAATTTTCCATTGCCCAAGCGACACGTTCCATGGGTGTTTTGTTTTCCAGCAAAGCATTCCATTGTGTTAACCAAGACGATTGTGCCAAAGCCGCAGGAAAGTTATTTTTAATACTTTGCCCTGACAATTCGAGTTCTTGGTTAGCCACAGATTTTTTCTCTGTTAATTCTAGCGAACTAGATAAGGCACTATTAGTCATAAAAATCTCGCTTACTTACTTTAACTTCATTAACCACACCGATACGAATAACAAAATCACCAAAGGCTTCGTTTTGCTCACGCTCAACCGACCAACGCGCAATTAAACTATCAAGCTCAGTTAAAATAGCCGCGCTAGTTAAGTTCTCTTGATATATTTTAGGAATACGTGTACCACCTTTATTACCACCTAAATAAAGGTTATAACGATCAGGCCCTTTACCCACTAAACCTACTTCGGCAAGCATGGCGCGACCACAACCGTTAGGACAACCAGTAACACGTAAAATAATGGCTTCATCTGCTAAGTTGTTTTTTACTAAAAGATCTTCAACTTGCGTAACAAAGCTAGGTAAAAAACGCTCGGCTTCTGCCATCGCTAACGGACAAGTCGGAAATGCCACACAAGCCATTGAGCTAGTACGTTGTAAGCTAACATCATCTTTTATTAAGCCATACTGACGTGCTAGCGTTTCAATTTTTACTTTATCTTGTTCGGCTACACCCGCAATGATCAAGTTTTGGTTGGCGGTCATGCGAAAATCACCTTGATGAATTTTAGCAATTTGTGCCACACCCGTTTTCAATTGCTTGCTTTGATCTTCTTTGTCAAAATCAAGTAACCGACCATTTTCAATAAATAACGTTAAATGATGTTTACCGTCAATGCCAGCAACCCAACCGATACGATCACCGCGTTCGGTAAACTCATAAGGGCGTGACTCACTAAAGCTAATGCCAGCACGTTTTTCTACTTCCGCTTTAAACACCTCAATACCAACACGATCAAGGGTGTATTTAGTTTTCGCATTTTTACGATTAACGCGATTGCCCCAATCACGTTGCGTAGTCACTACCGCTTCGGCAATTTTCAAGGTGTCTTCAACGTTAATAAAACCAAAATCATCTGCTTTACGCGGATACGTTGATTGATCGCCATGGGTCATGGCTAAACCGCCACCAACGAGTACGTTAAAACCAATTAACTGGCCCTTTTCACTAATGGCGACAAAGTTTAAATCGTTAGCATGCACATCAATATCATTTTGCGGAGGCACAACCACGGTAGTTTTAAACTTACGCGGTAAATAACTCGCCCCTAAAATTGGTTCGATACTGTCTTTGTTTTCTTCGGTTGTTTCTAGTTTTTCTTCATCTAACCAAATTTCGGCATAGGCCCGTGATTTAGGGAGTAAATGCTCACTTAATTTTTTCGCCCAATCATACGCTTGTTGATGAACGGCTGATTCAATCGGATTTGGCGTACACAGTACATTACGATTAACATCACCCGCCGTGGCAAGTGAATCTAAACCAACACTATTTAACGTTTGATGCATTAATTTAATATTAGGTTTTAATACCCCATGAAACTGAAAAGTTTGTCGGGTGGTTAAACGAATACTGCCGTAACTAGTATGCTCTTGCGCAAATTTATCAATAGCTAACCACTGCTTAGGTGTAATAACCCCACCGGGCATGCGCGCTCGTAACATCACATTGTGTAACGGCTCTAATTTTTGTTTTTGACGCTCGGCGCGAATATCACGATCATCTTGCTGATACATGCCATGTACACGAATTAACTGAAAATTATCTGGCGTAAAGCCCCCTGTAATTCGATCATTTAAATCATCGCTAATCGTGCCACGCAAAAAATCACTTTCAATTTTTAAACGTTCGTTATCAGCCTGTTTACCTTGCACCACCATATTCTGATCTATTTCATAAGTACTTGCTTTATTAACTATTTTAAAATTTTCAATTGCATGTTTAGTTAAACTTGTCATTAGTAAACGTCCTTCTGATAACGCTTGTTAATACGTAAGGTTTTTAAATAAGTTTCTGCTTGTTCAGACGTTTTACCGCCTTGTTCAACGACAATATTAACGAGTGTTTGATGAACATCTTTTGCCATACGATTAGCATCACCGCAAATATAAAGATGTGCGCCTTGCTCTAACCATAAATACACTTCGGCGGCATTTTCTTGTAAGCGGTCTTGCACATAAATTTTCTCCGCTTGATCACGAGAAAAGGCCACATCTAATTTAGTTAACAAGCCTGACTTTAAATAATTTTGCCATTCCACTTGATATAAAAAGTCTTGGGTGAAGGTTTGATCACCAAAAAACAACCAACTTTTACCTAATTCTGCACCATCATCATTCAGTGCTTCACGTTCTTGCATAAAAGCACGAAATGGCGCAACACCAGTACCAGGGCCGATCATAATGACAGGTGTTTCGGTATTTTCAGGTAGACGAAAATTATTGTTATGTTCAACAAATACTTTTACTTTACCGCCTTGTTCAAGACGTTTGCCTAAAAAGCTTGAAGCACCGCCAGCACGGGTTTTGTCACCTTGTTGATATTCCACTAAGGCAACCGTTAAATGTACTTCATCTTCAACTTCGCTTTGGCTTGAAGCAATAGAATATAAACGTGGCGTAATTTTTCGTAACGCATCAACAAACTGTTGTGCATTGACTGTTGCCGCTACTAATGCCACAACCTCAATAACTTGATGTGAATTAGAAAATTCGCGTAATGCTTTTTTATCATCAACCAAGGCAAGTAAACTTTTATCCGCACTTTGCTTAGCCCAAAATTCAACAAAATTTGCTGCCGTTTGGGTGATTTCTAATTCGCTCGTTAACACTTGTGCTAAAGTGAATTTTTTATCATTTAGTTGCACTTCTTCATCTGCAGAGAAACCAAGCGCCGTTATTAATTCCGCAACTAGCACAGTGTCATTTTCAAAATAAACACCTAAGGCATCACCCACTTGATAAGTTAAGCCAGAGCCAGCTAAATCAATTTCGATATGACGAACATCTTTATTAGAATCACGACCTGTAATCTTTTGACTCAATGAGAATTCGGCTGTAAACGGATTTTCTTTATCATATTGATTTTCAGCAACCATTACTGATGTCGGTAATGTCACTACATCGGCTAAATTAACACTTACGGTTAATTCATCTTTTAGTGTTTTAACAATATTTGCTGACCATTCGCTTGCTTGTTGTTGATAATCAACATCACAATCAAGCCGTGTCGCAACTTGCTTAGCGCCCAGTGATTTTAAACGTTCGTCAAAATCTTTACCTGTTTGGCAGAAAAACTCATAACTACTGTCACCTAACGCCAGTACGCTATAACTCAAACCAGACAGTTTAGGCGCTTTTTTCGATAATAAAAACTCATGAAAAGCGAGTGCATCATCAGGCGCTTCACCTTCACCATTGGTACTAGTAACAATTAACAAATGAGATTCAGATTTAAGGCCTTTAACCTTATAATCAGCAACATTTTTTAAATTAACAGCTATACCAACATCGCTAGCCGCTGTCGCAAGTTTAGTTGCCACTCCTTTAGCATTACCTGTTTGCGAGGCATACAAAATAGTTAAAGTACTCGCCGCTTTCACCTGCTTTTGAGCTGGTGGTACAATAGAATTCACACTGTTTTGTTCACTTTGAGCCGCTAAATAGCCACTGCTCCACGCTAATTGTAATGGTGACAGGCTGCTACTTAATTGTTGTAGTAAGACTAATTGACTAGCTTCTAACGAGGCTTGACCTAAATAGTGCTGATTTTCAGCATTAAGGAGGTTTTGACTAAACTTTTGCTGCTCTGGCAACATAATATTCACTTCGCATAAATTAAAAAGTTAAATTTGATATGCGTAGCATAGACAATCACAACTAAAACAAAAAGGAATAGATAGAGCTTTTTTATAACAAAAAGAAATAAGCGATTAAAGAAAAATGATATTGCTCATTAAAGTTTTCAACTAATTTACCGATAACCTTAGCGAGGATAACTAAATCTCATTAGGAGTTATTATGAGTTTAAGCAGTGTCGGTGCAGCAATGGGTTCGCAATCGCAACAACAGGTAATGAATGCAGTAAATATTACTTTGTTAAAGCAATCTCAAAATCAGCAAAAAGAAATAGCGGGACAACTTATACAATCGGTTACTGCTACTTCAGCACCTAGCCCAGAAGGATCTTTGGGTCAAAATATAGATATTAGAGTGTAGCCTAGGCTAATTCGAAATATCCGTACTAAGCAAAATAGCCCATTTAGGGCTATTTTTTTATCTAAAAGAATAATACCAATTTGATTAAATTTCTTCCCAACTCAGAACTTAATCAACTTGGTATAATACTATACTAAAAATAATTGTTGTTTATTGAGTTTACAAATGTCAGCCATCACCATTAAACCTATCGCTCGCCATCATGGCTTATTTTTGTGTTTATTAGGTAGCCTAATATTAACTTGTTGTTTATTCGCCAGCTATTACCTATGGCAACAAGCACGCTTACCACTAATGACCACTATTTTAATTGCTATTATCATTCTTTTTATTGGCTTATTAAAATACAGTGAGCCACAACACAGCTTTATTTTAACTCCTGAAAAATTTATTTATGCACATCGTTATGGTCAATGGCAACTTACTTGGCCACAAATAAGTTATATAAAGCAAATATCAGAAACGCAAGGATTTGAGTACCATCAGCTGCCTTATATAGGCATTCGTTTAAAAAGATTAACCGACATTGCTAGCAATATTTCTCCTCGCTTAGCAAGCCGTTTATTGCATGAACAACGACCTTTATTAGCTTTTTGTTTACGTTATCAATTAATAACATTAGCACAGGCAACGATTAATTTTGATGCTTACATTACATCAAAAAATAATAAGGGGGCGGTTAAAAATATAACCATAACAGGGCCTGTTGCGGCATTTTTACATCACAGCGAAACGCTACAGCAAGCACTAGGTTATCACTTGTATATTCCAGAAAGTGCATTAGATAGGGATATTGATAATTTTGTCAGTTTACTTAAAAACTGCCATAGTAGCAGTCAGTACTACGGTAAATAAAACGATAACAAATCATTAAAGTACTAGGTTATTAACCCAATAAACCAATGGCAAAAATATAAACGAAAGAAACAAGCCAAAACCCACCATAGCACTTGCTAGTTTTGGTGCTAAATTTGCTTGCATCGCCATAACGCCTGCGGTAACCATAGGTGGCATAGCCGCTTCAAATACCGACACTTTGGCAATATCACTGGCAACTGGAGCAAGCCAAGCAACTAGTAAAATAACCAAAGGGGTTATTAGCATCTTAATGGTTAAGCCAAGCATTAATGGTTTTCGATAATGAGGATCAAGTTGTAATTGAAATTGTAAGCCAACAATAAACATCGTTAATGGCACCATTGCCAACGCAAACCACGATAACAAGGGGGTGATAATTGGCGGAATAAACGCTTTGCTAATAAAGCCAGCACCAACAAACAAAGCAAAAATTAGCGCAATAAAAGGCGGAAAACGAAATACCCGTACCACAATAGTAATGACATTAGGTTTTTTATCATTGTCACTAAAAAGTGAAATGATCAGCGTGCCGTATACTGCTAAAGCAATAAAATTACCAAGCTGATCAAAAATAATCGCGTAGGGTAATAATGCTTCACCATAAAACATTTTCACCATAGGAAAACCTAAATACGAGGTATTACCTAGTACTGCCGTCATCATTAACGCGCCAATAACACCTTTAGACCAACTAAGCTTTTTACCTAATAAATAAACACAGCAAGCGGCAACTGTAACCGTAAGCCATGCGGCAACGATGGGGAATAACAACTCACTCGATAATTGTAATTGTGGAATACGCAATAAAATTACCGCAGGAATGGCAATGTTAATGACGAGTTGGTTTAGCGTTATAGGTAGTTTTTTAGGTAAACTAAATAACCGTTGTGCCAATAAACCTAAGCTAAAAAAACTAAAAATAAGAATAAAATTAATCATACTACATTGATAACCTAAATTTTTAGCGCAAGATGCTGACCTGCGTCAGTATGACGGAATTTGAATAAAACCCCTAAGACAACGGTGCAAGTAATGCTTCAAGCACGTCATTAGTAAGTGTTAACTTACTTTCACTAATTTCTTCAGATAACAATGAATTAGCCAGTTCGGCTTTGGTCTGCTGAATTTGTTGTATTTTTTCTTCAATAGAATTTTCAATAATTAGTTTATACACAAATACAGGCTTGTCTTGACCAATACGATGCGCGCGATCGGTGGCTTGGTTTTCTACCGCAGGATTCCACCACGGATCAAAATGAATCACCGTATCAGCGGCCGTTAAATTTAGTCCGACACCACCCGCTTTTAAGCTAATTAAAAATACGGGGATATTGCCTGTTTGAAATTTTTCTACTAATTGTTGACGGTTACGACTCGCCCCTGTGAGTTTAACAAAGTCGATATTTTCTTTATCCAACTCGGCTTCAATTAAAGACAACATGCTGGTGAACTGTGAAAATATTAATATTTTTCGCCCTTCATCAATTAACTCGGGTAAGGTTTCCATTAAAAATTCTAATTTTGCTGATTGCTTAATTTTTTTCGCACTATCCATCGGTAACAACTGCGGATGATTGCACACTTGGCGTAGTTTTAATAATGCATCGAGTATCTCAATTTGACTACGCTGTAAGCCTTTTTTAGCAATAATATCTTTTAAACGTACATCCATCGCCAAACGTACTGACTCATACAATTGTGCTTGTTTACCTTCAATACGTAACTTTTGCACAATTTCAGTTTTTTTCGGTAATTCAGTCGCTATTTTGTCTTTAGTACGGCGTAAAATAAAAGGTTTTATCCGTTGATTTAATATGACTTTGCGTTGATGATCATTATATTTTTCAATAGGATTTTTAAAAAGCTTATTAAATTGCTTTTGCCCGCCTAAAAAACCGGGTAACAAAAAGTTAAATTGCGCCCAAAATTCACCTAAATGATTTTCCATCGGTGTACCTGTAACACATAATTTATGTTCAGATTTCAAGCTTATAACCGCTTGGTAAAGTTTTGTTTTTGGATTTTTAATATATTGCGCTTCATCTAGAATTAAATAATAAAACTCTAAATCTTGATAGATATCAGCATCTTTAACAATTAACGCATAGCTAGTGATCACCACATCAAAATGAGTTAACTGATCAAAATATTGATGTCTGTCGCTGCCATTAACCACCACATAAGAAAGATCAGGCGTAAATTTAGCAATTTCTTGCGCCCAGTTGAACACCACGCTGGTTGGCGCAATAATTAAACACGGTTTAGTGAGTCGGTTATGCTGTTTTTCAAACTGCAAATGCGCCAGCGATTGAATAGTTTTTCCTAAACCCATATCGTCAGCCAAAATACCACTCAATTGATATTCACGTAGAAACTGTAACCAATTTAAACCTTGTTGCTGATAAATTCTTAATTCAGCATTGAGTTTTTTTGGCACCTGAACAGCTTTTATTTGTGTGAAATTTTTCAATTTCTCAGCGAGCTTACGTAATCGCTCCGCCCCTTGGGTCATTAAACCTTGATCATCAAGCATGCTTAAGGTTTGATGCCCCTGAAACCGTGAAAGCTGTAAACTACCATCGTCTTGCAGCGCATTGGGCATAAACAATTCAACAAACTGCGTTAACAGTGGCTTAATGCTTTGGTAATCTAACGCAATAAACTCGCCATTTTCAAGGGTGACAAACACTTTTGCATGCTCTTGCGCAAAAGACTCTTTTTCTGTTTGGCTAAGCCCATCACTTAAATCATGACTTAGTAGCTTTTTCGGTAATTGTTCAATGGCACTAAGCAATATCGGAAACGCGGGCATTTGTTTGCCATTAATATCTAACTTTAATGCCAAGGAGAAAAAATCATGGCTAGCATTTTCATCTTCAACAATTTCTGCACTAAAAACATTAGCCGTTAACTGCTCTTGATAATAAAAATTATCACTAATGGTTATTTTCCAGCCTTGCTTTTTTAATTCTGGCATAGTGTTATGTAAAAAACGATGCCAGAAATACGCTCCTTGTAAATGTAATAAAGTCTCTTTTTCACGATGATAAGTATTACGCGTATATTCACTAAAGTGTTTATTTTTTAATAACGACAATGCTTTTTCTTCAAAAGCGAAATCGCGATAAATACGTGTTTTTTGCTGATCATTTTCGTTATCGGCAGACTTTGAACTCTCAACCATTATCACGGCATTATTGTTGGCTGGTGAAATTAAATTACCGTTATAATTAAATTCAACTCTTGCTAATGATAATTCTGGATCATGAGAATATGGCGAGCTTAATCGTAACTGTACTACAGGTTTAGTTAATTCAATGGCTTGCTTTAATTTCGGTTTAGGTATTTTTTCAGCCACTTCACCCAACGACAATTCAAGCTTACTCATTACCCAAGGTAATTGTTCTTCACTAAACGTTGGACTTGCTAATAAGTTTTCTTCAAAATTACATTGCGTATTGGTGTTTACTAAGCCGAGACTATTGTTTTTACTATAGTAATAGCTGAGCGGCTGCGATTTTATAAAACGAATATCGTCGCAAGGGTTATCTAAGACCAAACATAATGTTTGCAAATTATCTTCTAATTCAGTCCATTGCCAGCTTGCCTTTATTGATTCAGCTAAGGTGATTGGTTTTTCTAAATCATAGCTTTCTAACCAATAACAACGCCCGGTAGCAATTAAACGCACCAATAAATCATGACTTTTTATTTCATGGCGAAAATTATTACCTTTGGTTATTTGAGCAATAATGTCACCATCTTCATCATTAACATAAACAAGATTATTTAAATGATTTGATATATGTTCCGCAGATAAAGACTGACTCCAACCACCACGCGTTTTTTGACGTGAGCTTTTTACCATTAATTGCAAATAGTCACTATCATCGTGAGTGTTTTTTTGTAAAAAATAGAGTAATGCTTTAGCTGACACTGATTTTTCAGGCGCATCAAAACCGCTAAGCCATTGTTCTATTTTAGCTTTTGATGCACCACGAGAGACTTTGTTTTCTAAATAGTACTGTGCCAGTGCCGCACCATGTTTACATTGATAACCGACATAACAATTGCATAACGATGTTATTTTTTGTTTATTGGCATTATATTCTAAACGAGTGGCATAATGCTCAGTCCAATAAGACTCACTGCCAACAGTACCGCGAATAAGATCACCCTCACGCACCGCATTTTTAACTAACTTTTTATAAAATAAACGATGGCCTTTTTGCCACTCATTGGCAGGAAAAACGGCTTTTAAACTCTTTTCAGAAAACATAAATAAATGGGTTACTTTTAATTGTATTGGTTAAATATGGGCGGTAAAACTAACTTTGCTAGTATTACTTTATTAATGCGGATTAATTATACTCCGCAATAATAACAATATTTACTTGTTAAAACTATTATCGTCAAAGTATTTGATTTATTTAACTCTGCATTACAATTTAAACAAGACTACGCTTTGCGATACAGACATCGCTAGTTATACTAATACTACTTATTTTTATTAAATCGTGACTATGAAAAAACTCGTTATTATTACCCTGCTATTATTAAATACTTTACTACTGAATGCCTGTGTTAGCACCAGTAATAATTCACCCGCACAAAAACGTGCTGAAATACAAAAAATGAGCAAGCAAGTACTTACTCAAATATATAAAGAAACCCCCCGAATTCGTACTGAAGTTAATAAAGCGGCAGGTTATGCGGTCTTTAGCAATGCACAAATCAACTTATTATTTATGTCTGCTGGTGGTGGTTACGGTGTAGTACATAACAATAATTCAGCCAAAAATATTTATATGAATATGGGCGAAGCGGGTGTTGGTTTTGGCTTAGGAGTTAAAGACTTTCGTGTCGTTTTTGTTTTTCATACCAAAACTGCTCTTAGCAAATTTATTGCTGATGGCTGGAGCGTTGGTGCAGAGGCTGATGCTGCGGCAAAAACTAGCGATAAAGGTGACGCAACTAGCGCAGGTATGACGCTAGGCGACATTAGTGTTTATCAATTAACCGAAAGTGGTTTAGCACTACAAGCGATGATAAAAGGCACTAAATATTGGCCGAATGATGAGTTGAATTAATGCCTATATCATTCATAGGTAATTCGTACTCAACATCCCACGCAATTTCTTTCGAATAACTAATTTCTTCACAAAAATGATCTGCATTTGCTTTTGGCAAAAACTTAAAAGTAAAAAAGATGCAACGGTAAAAGACTGTTTCTTTAATATTTCCTTATTTATGTTAAACATGTAACTTGATTATCAAACTAAAAATTAGCACTTGTTATTTTTCAAGAATAACAGCTAGGTATAACTCCATTTATATATAAATTAAAATTGAGCAATAAAATCAAGACTATACACATCAAAGTCAGTAATTTTTTTATCGGTTGAATTACTACTATACCTCACACTTAAAGCATAATTTTTATTAAAATAATACTCAGCGCCAAATGAGTAGATATCATTCTCAGCATAATTAGCAAAAATAGAACTATTTTTGTTAAAATAAAAGTTCGCCCCCACAGACCAAAAATCATCACCATTGTTAGTAAAAATATAACTAATACTTGTTGTTAAATATTGTTCTTGTGCAAGCGCAACAAAGTATTTTGAACTAAAGGTATGAAAATCAAAATTTTCATCGGTATTGTAGGTAAAACCAATATAATCATTGGCATTAAGTTGCCAATTATAAGCAGCGTTAAATTGATAAAAAACATTAACATCCTCTACTTTATTCGCCGTAACTTTAACTAAAAAATCATCCGTGATTAAATAGCCTAAACTCATATCATAGTTGTCAACACTCGCCTTTTTATTATCAGCATCAATACGATGATAAGAGCCAGCAATTAAAAAGTTATTTATAAATAACTCTCCACCCAACCTATAGCTGTCATTCCAATCGCCAGAGGCATATCCGGCAAAAACATTGGAAATAGGATTAATATATTCAAATTCGTTTAATGGTCCTAATGTTGATCTTTTATCAAAAAAGTAAGTGCTGCTAAATCCATAGCTATCTGAACTTGATAATGCATTATCAAATTTAGAATAACCAATTGAAATAAAAGATTGATAATCAGTGGCGGTTGCCGAGTATGTAGTTAAAACCAATAGAGGTAAGATTATTGCTTGTGGTACTAATTTCATTCTGTACGTTCCTTGTTCATGAGTTTTATTTTCCAAATAAATAACACCAACATTATATTATATTAACAAAAAACAATCCATTAAAAACATCACGCATACCTATGAATCTTTATGATTTTATTTGTTATTGCTTTTCAACCAAAAGATAACCGTCTTTCCTCCCCTAAAATTTTATTTAAAATAACTTTACGCAAATCGTTAAATTTGATCTATTACTTATCTTTAAGTAATGGAAAATTTTTTAGGTTTTTAAATATAGGTGTGTCAATACTCATTGTCTATAATTTTAAAAAGGATTATCAAACTCCACATCAAAACACAGAGAATTGACAAAAAAGGCACTAAATATTGGCCGAATGATGAGTTGAATTAAGCTATTGTCGTATTTTAGCTAGAGAGATCCTAACCTATGTCAGGATGGAACGTTTTGTTGGTGGGCAAAATATCCACCCTACTAATAATCAAGATACAGGGTGGTAAGCCACAAAACAGCATTCCCTGTAGGGTGGCGCATGAGGTACGAATGCCCACACATTATATTGATGTTGGTGGGTAAAATGCCCATCCTACAATAATATCAGCACTTCATCGTAGCGATTTATTCTAAATAATTATCTTGTAAACGCTTTGTCAGCATAGCTGACATCATCGCTCGTAAAGCAGCAGGCTTTACTAATTTACGCATAAAACCAACATTAGCCCGTTGGGTTTTTTCTTCAATGTCGCTCTCTGTGGTAGCCGTAATTAATATTGCCGGAATAATATTATTCGCTTGATGACGAATTTTGGCAATTAAACTTAAACCGTCTTGATTATTATCAAGTTGATAGTCTACCAATAAAATATCCACTTCATTTTGATGTTCATTAAATACACTTAACGCTTGTTCAAACGATTCTGCCCCATAAACCTGACATTGCCATGCGGTTAATAGCTCTAACATACCATTTAATACTGCCGTGTCATTATCTATGCAAAGCACGGTTGCTCCTTGCAAACTCACTTTGGGGCGAATAATTTCATCCACCACCAAGGCTTCTGCTTTTGTTTTAGGCAACAAGATACTGAATTTACAACCTTGATTTTCGCGCGATGTTAGTGATAATGGATGTGCTAAAATATTCGCTAAACTTTGAGTAATATTAAGCCCTAAACCTAGCCCTTGACCACCAAAATTGTTAACCGCATTAACATTCTCTAATTGAATAAACTGTTCAAAAACAATTTCTTGTTTATCTTCAGGAATACCCGGCCCATTATCTAATATTTGAATTTGTAATTGTCCTCGCACTTTACGCACACCTAATAAAACTTTACCCGGACTAGCATAACGAAAAGCATTACCTAACAGGTTTTGTAAAATACGTCGCAATAAATGTTTATCACTTTTTACCCACTGCTTAGTAAGCATTACCCTAAAATCAACATTGAGTTCATCGGCAGCCGCAGAAAATTCTTGCGCTAAACTACTAAAAAGCTCATTTAAAGGAAACGCTGCTAAATTAGGATTAATATTTCCCCCTTCAATACGAGCAATTTCACCCAAATTGGCCAGTAATTCATTTGCAACTTTTAATGAATTTTTAATATTCTCAACTTGTCGTTTTTGCACATCATTAAGATCATCTTGTGTTGATAATGCTGAAGTAAATAAACGCGCCGCTTCTAAGGGTTGCATTAAATCATGACTGCAAGCTTTTAAATATTGGCTTTTTTTGAAATGTGCTTGCTCTGATTTTTCACGAGCTAGAGCAAGCTCTTTATTCGCTTTTGCTAATTTTTTTGTACGCTCTAATACGCTGGTTGCTAAGTCTTGATTTGCTTCTTTTAAAACCAATTCAGCTTCTTTATAAGCAGTAATATCAGTAAACATCATCACAAAACCACCGTCAGGCAAGGGATTGCCTTCAATGCGAATAACCTGTCCATTATGGTGCTGACGCTCTGAACTGTGCGGACTACCTTGTTTTAAATACTCAATACGCTTAGCTACTTGTTCTTCTATATTACCCGTACCACACAAGCCACGAACAACATTAAAACGAATTAATTTTTCAATAGGACAGCCAACAGAAACCAGTCTAGGGGGATAATCAAATAACGCTAAGTATTTTTTATTCCACGCCACTAAATTTAAATTTTCATCGATAATAGACATGCCTTCACTGGCATTTTCGATGGCACTTTGTAGCAAATCATGACCAAATTTTTGCTTTTGTGTCGACGCTTCTTCCACCAAGAGCGCTAATTCATCAAGGGCAATATCACGCCCTTCTAACGCAGAACTTAACACTAAACGCGCCGATGACGAGCCCATCACTTTTGCCAAAGTATTTTCGGTGTGTTCAAGCAATGCTTGTTTATATTCTTGTTGCGTTAGGTGTTTCTTTTCTGAACCTAAAATAAATTGTTCAAAACTCAATTGTGCTTTTTCATCACCAACAAAACGAGAGACTAATAATTGTAATTCGTTAAGGTTAATTTGTCGGGTTTTAGGTGATTTTACTTGTTGTGGTGCGCGCCACTCTAAAAATAAAGATGCTTGTACTCGTTCTTGTACACTATGACGACTTAATTGTGAAATAGACCACATCACCACAATATTAACCATTAAGCTTAACAATGTCGCAACGCTATTGGCGGGCATAAAATCGGTAATAAAGGGCTGCGGATAAAGACCTATTTGCGGCAAAAAATTCAATAAAAACCATAATAAAAAACCAATTAAAATACCACTATACACTCCTTTTAAACTCGCTCTACGCCAATAAAAAGCAGCCAGTAGTGCTGGTGTTAACTGCGCAATAGCGCCAAAAGCGATTTCTCCTAACGATGATAGCGTGTCAGGTGACGCCATCAAAAAGACTAAATAACCTAACATTACCACCAGTAGGACTAAAACTTTACGGGTATTAAGTAATTTCAAACGAAAATTATCATAGTTATCTGGTTTTACACGGCGAAATAATAACGGAAACACAATTTCGTTACTGAGCATGGTACTCAGCGCAATGGCTGAAATTATCACCATAGAGCTGGCTGCTGATATTGCCCCTAAAAAAGTAAATAGTGTTAACCATACTTGCTGACCTTGCCAAGGCAAATACAGCACATAAGCATCAGGAGCGACATGATTGTTAAGTAACAAATGACCCGCCAAACTTAAAGGAATAGTACCTAGCGCAAAAACAAGTAAATATAACGGGAAAACTCGACGACTAAGCCAAGTTTGTTTAGTGTTTTTTAGCTCTACCACCATTACTTGAAATTGTCTCGGTAGCGACAAAAAGGCGGTCATAGTGATCACTAATAAACTCAACATTGAAATAGCATTGGAAAAATTAAATTGGCTAGCAAAGTCTATTTTTTGAGCGGCTTGTTGCCATAAATCAACAGGCGAGTCATAAAGAAAAAAAGAAACAAACAAAGCGACGGCAATAAAAGCAATAAGCTTAACTAACGACTCAAAAGCAATCGCTAGCATCACCCCAGGATGGCGTTCGGTAACATCAATAGTACGTATGCCAAACACTATGGTAAAGCCAGCCAAGACTAAACTGACCGCCAAACCCAGTTGCCAAGTCACAAAATCTTGCTGTGCCTGTAATTGTTGAAAGGAATATACGATGGCTTTAATTTGTAACGCTAAATACGGCATAATGCCGATCACCGCAACTATGGTCACTAAAATAGCAAGATTATGAGATTTACCAAAACGTGCTGCCAATAAATCAGCTATAGAGGTTAAATGTAATTTTAAACTGACCCGAATAATACGTTGAATAAATGGCCAAGCAAAAACAAATAATAATATTGGCCCTAAATAAATAGGTAAATGTGCCAACACATTAGTATCGGCTTTACCTGAGGTACCTAAAAAACTCCACGAGGTACAATAAACGCCAAGCGTTAGTGCGTAAATAACAGCTTGTGAACGTTTAAATATTTTTCCTCGGTATTTATCCCCTAAAAAAGCGATTAAAAACAGTAAACCGATATAGCTAAAAATTAAAATCACTAATTGCCAATTGGGGAACATAGTACTGCTTCTTTTTATTGTTTGTTTTATTGGAATTTGAGATCCTGACCTACGTCAGGATGATAAAATGACTTCACGATAATAATCACTTATGTAGGTCGTAGCTTGCTGCGACAATCATCAGTCGAGCCTCGCTGCGCTCGTGTCGACCTACACAACGAAATCGGATGAAATAGCAACAATATAAAATCATTTTAATTGATTAGTATAAAACTCTGCTAAATACTTACCACCTTTAATGTTTGCTATTAAACGCATTTTTTGGGTTTTACCGCTATTTTCTAATTGCGCGCGCAAAGGGGTTTTACTGTGCCAGTAATAAGGACTGTTTGTCATACCTAACGGGTAAGCTTTACCTTGATCATGTGTATCGACTAAGAATAAAGTGGCCTTATCTAAAGGAAAAGTTGAATTAATGGTGGTTATGCCCGCATCATCATAAATGCTAACTTTTAAATCTCCTGACTTTAATACACATTTATGTGCTAATACATCGCAAGGAGTATCGTTAACTAATTGATATATTTTATCTTTTTTTGCCTGATATTCAGTATAATAATCGGCAGCAATATAACCTATTACGGCTAAAATAGGCGCCACTAAAATGGCAACTTTAGTATGTTTACTCATTTAAATCCTCTTATGAAATAAGTAATAATAAGATCCTGACATTCATCAGGATGATGAGTTTTAATTAGATGACAATATCAGATTATTTTAATGCAAGGTTAAATTTATAAGCAATAAAGGCTCGCTAAATACCTTAGCGAGCCTTAGCTTATTGACAGATCAAACTAATACTAGCAACTCACCTTAGTGAGCATGAGCGGCACCCGATCCTTTAGGTATACGCATATTTTCTACTAATGCTTGAATATGTGCTGGTGCTTCACCTGTAAATTTCAATACCACAAAGGCAACTGAAAAGTTAACAATAGCACCAACTACACCAAAGGCGTTAGGCGAGATACCAAAGAACCAGTTTGGTCCCATATCACCTAAAAATGACGTCCCAGGAATAAACATAATACCTTTATGCTGGAATACATACAGCATAGTAATACCGATACCTGAACACATACCTGCTACAGCCGCTGTACCACTCATTTTTTTCGAGAATATACCCATCATTAACGCAGGGAATATACTTGAGGCGGCTAAACCAAAGGCGAGCGCTACGGTACCTGCCGCAAAACCAGGGGGATTGAGTCCTAAGTAGCCCGAAACAATTATCGCTAAGGTCATCACAATACGACTCGCTTTTAATTCACTTTTTTCTGATAAATCAGGCATCATAATACCTTTCATTAAATCATGCGATATTGCCGATGATATAGCTAACAACAAACCTGCTGCGGTTGACAGTGCTGCGGCTAAACCACCCGCAGCAACTAACGCAATTACCCAGTTAGGCAAGTTAGCAATGGCAGGATTAGCTAATACCATAATGTCGCGGTCAACTTTAACCATTTCATTGGTTTTTTTATCCGCTACATATTGAATTTTGCCATCGCCATTTTTGTCTTCAAATTTTAAAAGACCTGTTTTTTCCCAATCTTTAAACCATTGTGGACGTTCAGCATAGACTAGGTTTTGCCCTGCTACTGGCTCAATAGTATTTAACAAATTCAAACGTGCCATTGCGCCAACTGCTGGTGCCACCGTATAAAGTAAAGAGATAAATACTAACGCATAGCCTGCTGATGCACGTGCCGCTTTGACAGTAGGTACAGTGAAGAAGCGCATAATTACATGGGGTAAGCCCGCAGTACCGATCATTAACGATAAGGTATAAGCGAACATATTTAACGTACCGCCCATATTATCAGTTGTGTATTCATTAAAGCCGAGGTCGGTTACTACCATGTCTAATTTATCAAGTAAATAAACACCACTACCATCAGATAAAGTAGAACCTAAACCAAGTTGTGGAATGGGATTACCGGTAAGTTGTAATGAAATAAAGACTGCTGGAATGGTATAAGCAAAGATCAATACACAATATTGAGCAATTTGGGTATAGGTAATACCTTTCATACCACCTAGTACAGCATATACCCAAACAACTCCCATGCCGATATATAAACCTAAATCATAATCCACCTCTAAAAAGCGCGAAAAGGCAACACCAACACCTTTCATTTGGCCAATAATATAGGTTAAAGAGGCAATAATTAAACAAACCACTGCTACGACACGCGCAGTTTTTGAATAATAACGATCAAAAATAAATTCGGGTACGGTAAATTTACCATGCTTACGTAAATAGGGTGCTAACAACATCGCTAGCAGTACATAACCACCTGTCCACCCCATTAAAAATACACTACCACCATAACCTAAAAAGGAAATTAACCCCGCCATTGAAATAAATGATGCTGCACTCATCCAATCGGCACCAATGGCCATACCATTTTGTAATGGCGTTATATCACCACCAGCAACGTAAAATTCACTGGTTGAACCTGCGCGCGCCCACCAAGCAATACCAAAGTAAACGGCAAAGGTGCCAAAAACAGCAATGTAGGTATAAAGTTTTAACTCATCCATTGTTATTCCTCCACGTTATATTTTTTATCAAGTTGATTCATTTTGGCGCTATACCAAAAAACTAAACCAACAAATGTATAAATAGAACCTTGTTGTGCAAACCAAAATCCCAACTTGTAACCACCTAACCGTATCGTATTAAGCGGCTCAACCAATAACAAACCAAAACCATAAGAAACTACAAACCAAATGGTGAGGCAGATGAAAATGAGGCGAAGATTTTCACCCCAATATGTCTTTTCATTGTCCATCATGTTCTCCTAAAAATTTTCAACTGTTTTTATATAATTTTTATTTATGCCTGTCGAAGAAAGGTAATAACCTAACTTAGCTATCACCCTATCAAGCTTTTTTCAACACAACTATTAAACTTTAGTCTAGAGTTTGTGGTTATTTATTGACTCAATTTACCTTAATGCTTTACAACTAGTACTGTGTTTCACTTTAAATAGAGTTTGCTATGAATAATGGATTAAGCGAGATTCAACATTTTATCGCTACAGTTCCCCCGTTTAATGAATTATCTGAAAAAATGATTGTTAAGCTAAGCCAAACCATAAATATTAGTTATTTGCGCCAAGAAAATTTACTGCATAAAAATCAAACCGAGGCAATGCTCTATATTGTTCGTACTGGTGCATTAGCGCATTTTAATGATCAAAATGAATTACAAGAAAAATATGGAGAGGGGGATATTTGTGCTTTGTTTTGTTATCAAAATAGCAATGTAAAACATAAAAGTGCTAACGTAAAAGTTGAAGAAGATTGCTTGTTGTACTCTATATCATGTCAACAATTGCAACTGATTTTTACCGATCAGCCACAAATACTCGATTTTATTTTACGTAGTGGCTCAAAGCGCTTAAGCAATAAAATGACGCAACTTAATGAAGAAGCCGTATTATCGTCTTCATTAATGAATACACCGTTAACTAGCTTTTATAAAAGCCCTGTTGCCAGCATTACTGCCGATAAAAATATTCAGCAAGCAGCGATAAAAATGACTGAACTGGGCTTTTCTTGTTTGATTGTGCTTGCAGATAAAAACACACTAAATGAAAGACCCATCGGCATAGTCACCGACAAAGATATTCGCCAACGTTGTGTTGCTCAAGGTTTGTCCTTTAATAATGTGATCAGTGACATTATGACTCGTGATATGACCACTATAGATTGTGAATGTAGTGCTTACGACGCACTGATTAGTATGACAACACAGCATATTCATCATTTACCCGTCACTAAAAACAATCAACTAGTTGGCATGGTAACGGTTACTGATTTAATGAATCAAGAAGGTTTAAATGCCGTAAACTTTGCCAGCATTATTCATAAAGCTAATTCAGTAGACGAACTGGCTAGCATTAGTAAAATGCTGCCGAAATTACAAATTCGCATGGCAAAATTAGGTTCTACTGCCGATCATGTTGGTAAAACCATTAGCGCTATCACCATGGCATTTACCATTCGTTTAATTAAAATGGCAGAAAAAAAATTAGGGCAAGCCCCCGTAAGTTACGCATGGCTTGCCGCGGGTTCGCAAGCACGCCAAGAACAATTTGCCCATTCAGATCAAGACAACGCTTTAATTATTAGTGATAAAATGCAACCACAACATCAATCATGGTTTACTGATTTGGCTCATTTTGTTAGTGATGGTTTAGCCGCTTGTGGATTTATTTATTGTCCTGGCAACGTTATGGCAACCAATACTAAATGGCGACAACCCCAATCTGTTTGGCAGCATTATTTTAGTCAATGGGTCACAGTACCTGAGCCAAAAGCACTAATGCATGCCAGCATATTTTTTGATTTAAATACCATTTATGGTGATGAGAGTTTATTGCAACAAATACGTACAAAAATGCTAGTTGAAACAAAAAGTAATACCTTGTTTCTCGCCCATTTATCAAAAAATGCTTTGCAGTTAAAGCCTCCATTAGGATTCTTTCGTGATTTTGTACTAACACAAAACGGTAACAACGAAGCCAGTTTAGATTTAAAACACAATGGTATTGCCCCTATTGTAGACTTAGCTCGTATTTACGCACTTGCCGAAGGAGTGAGTGCGGTTAATACCATAGAAAGAATAAAACAAGTAGCTGGATCGCCCTCATTAACCAAATCATCAGCCGCCAACTTAATTGATGCTTTTGAATTTTTAGGTTTATTGCGTTCATCGCATCAAGCTAAACAATTGCAAGCAGGAACACAGCCAGATAATTATTTACACCCCAAAGAGATTTCAAGACTTGAACGAGAACATTTAAAAGATGCGTTTAAAGTAGTGAAAACCTTACAAAAAGCACGACAAGTGGTTTACTGATCATGGGGATGTTTAATCGTTTATTGAGTTCTTATGTTGGCTTTTTTGGCAGTATTAATGCTAAGCGCCAACGTTTATATAACAATGCCCCCAAAGGCGCGTTAAAAGATTTTTTAGCGGTGCCATTTCCACAGCCCAGCACGCCTTTTGAACAAGTCCCTATTTTAGCCGTTGATTTTGAAACCACAGGATTAAATGCAGTTAACGACAAACTGCTCAGTGTGGGTTATGTGAACATGCAAAACAAGCAAATTAAACTCGGACAAAGTTATCATCAAGTGATCAACACTGGACAAAAACTTAAAACCGACAACGTACTGATTCACCGTATTACTGATGCTCAACAAGCCCAAGGTGAGCCACTTGAAACGGTAGTAGAAAATTTATTACAAGCGCTTGCTGGCAAGGTAATGCTAGTGCATTTTGCCCGAATAGAACGACAGTTTTTGCAACAAGCTTGTCTCGAGCTCTATGGTTTAGCGCCAGTATTTCCTATTATTGACACCTTAGCGCTGGCAAAAAGACGCTTAGATAAACGCGATATTGCTTACGATCCTTCAGAATTACGTTTAGCTAACTTACGCACTCACTACCATTTACCCAATCACTTTGCTCATAACGCTTTGAATGATGCCGTTGCAACCGCGGAACTACTTTTGGCACAATTAAGCGACCAGCATCAAGAGAAAACACCATTAAAAGCTTTATTGTTTTAGATTCTTATGATGTTAACGCGCTCTGTTTTTTCAAATAAATATATAATTCATCTTTTAAAGTTAAGCGTTTTAGCTTTAATTGTTGGGTGTATTCATCACTAGGGGTTTCAACTCCTTGTTCAATACGATTAATTTCATGGTCACAGTCATGGTATTCAGCAAATAATTTCGCAAAATGGGCATCATTCATTTTTAATTCACGAATTTCTTCGCTAAATTCTGGAAATTCGTGGTGTAGATCATGTTTTTCAATAGACATAATTAGTCCTTTTGTAGTTTTAAAAATAGTCTTCTAAATAAAAAATTATTGGGCGCAATCAATACATCTATCGGTATAAGGCAATGCGGCTAAACGAGCTGGCAAAATTGCTTCTTCACATTTAATGCAAATACCATAATCGTTATTTTCAAGTCGTAATAACGCACCATTAATTTGTTGTAATTCAGCTTTTGCTTCATGATGAATTTCATCAAGTACCTGATCATTTTCAGTTTCTGTTGTTTGTTCAGAAAAGTCTTGCGAACGCCCTTTTTTAAAGTCATTTTCAATCGATGCTATTCGTTTGAGTAGCTCGCTCTGCTTGTTTTTTAAGATATCAAACAAATCGTTATTTTCCATAATAAATACCCCTGTTGTTCTCTCTTCTTATTTTTACCTTACACCTTTAAATGTAATTTTTTTTGATCTAAACCCCTTTTTTATTATTTGTTATTAGTAAGTTGTTAGACTAAGGTCTAATAATTAAATTGCCGATTTTAGACTTAGGTCTAATTTCATCCTGACGTCAATTTCTCTAACTTAGAGGCTAAGTTCAATTCTTAACCAGAATGACTCACTAACAAGAACGGCATAATAAAAAGTAATTAAACAGCCTTGATGTTTTGAAACGTAGTTAAAGGCTAAAATAAATGGGGAATACAAAATGAAGAGAATGTTAAACACTAAAAAAACACTCTTGGCAGCTAGCCTTTTAGCTTTAGCCACTAGCGCAAATGCTGGTTTTACCATAAAACTAGAAGATAATGCCACGCTAACATTTGGTGGCTATTTTAAAGCTGATTATCGATATACTAGCGGTACTGTCGCCGCTAGAGATTATTGGATAGGCACAGGTACTGCATTAGACAAATCTCAATCTAATTTAAATTTTGCAGTTAACGAATCTCGCTTTAATACTAAATATGTACATGGTGATGTTACCGGCTATATTGAAATGGATTTTTATGGTGCTGCAACTAAAGGGGGTTATGCTAGTGCGAATGAAGTGTTTACTAATTCATCAAACCCCCGTATTCGTCATGCTTTTATTAAATACAAAAACCTTTTAGTCGGTCAAACATGGTCAACTTACGTCAACACTAGTACATTTGCTGAAACGGCTGATTTTGGTGGAGCCTTAAATGCTGAAGCATTTATTCGCCAAACCCAAGTTCGTTATACTATGGGAAATTTTCAAGTTGCCTTAGAAAACCCAGAATCTTATGGTGGGCGACGTGGTCAAGACTCAGTTCCAGATGCCGTATTTCGCTATAACATCAAACGTGATTGGGGAAACATTGCTATTACGGGTTTAGCGCGACAATTAACCACGCTTTCTGGTACTAAAAAGTCTGCTTTGGGTTTTGGTATAGCGGGAAAAATTAAAACAATTGGTAAAGATGATGTTCGCTTTCAATTACACAATGGTAATTTAGGGCGTTATGTTGGTGTTGCTGCATCGACAGATTTAGTTGATGAAAAAGTAGAAAAAAGTACTTCCGTAATGGTTGCTTATCGTCATTTTTGGACAGAAAGTGTTCGCAGTACTGCATTTTACGGTAATACCCAAACTGACTTATCTAATCGAGATAGAACACATTGGGGCGTTAATATATTTAAAAGCTACACCAAAAACCTTTCCTTTGGTTTTGAAATTGGTAACTTTGAAATGGCAGATAAAAATGCTGATTCTGACTATGCTCAAATAACAGCTAAATACGTATTATAAAGTTTTGCTTGCGTAATGAACCCTGTTTCATTGTGATTTTGGGGTTGTTTATGGGGAAGCTCTGCTTCCCCTTTTTTTATTATAAATTAATACAAAAATACTGCAAAATGGCTAAAAGCAACTATATTAATTGTATAAGGAACATTTTTATTTAATAACTAAAATTATTTTTGCAATTTAGAGGTATTTATGACTTTTCGCGACTTAAAAATAAAAGTTAGGCTACAACTCATCCTTGGTATTATTTTTATATCCTTCGTTATTTTTATTTTTACTATATTGTCGCAATTTAAATCATCCTTACTTGAGCAAAAATATGCACTCACTAAAAATGTTGTTGAAAGTGCTTACAGTGTTTTATTACACTTTAAAAAACAAAGTGACAGCGGTGAAATAAGCAAGGAAAAAGCTCAAACATTAGCAAAAAATGCAGTGAAAGATTTACGTTATCAAGGCGGTAATTATTTCTGGATAAATGATTTAACACCGACCATGATCATGCACCCCATAAAACCCAAATTAGACGGTAAAAACTTATCCTCAGTAAAAGATCCTAATGGTACTTTTCTCTTTAATGAATTTGTAAAAAAAGTCAAAGCACAAGGCTCTGGTTTTGTTCCTTATTTATGGCCAAAACCTGGTTTTGATAAGCCCGTAAAAAAGATATCTTATGTTAAAAAACTTCCAGATTGGAATTGGATTATTGGTTCTGGGGTTTATTTGGATGATGTAGATAGTGAATTTTCCAAGATGGCTATTGAAATTATTGCTATTGGTGGCGGTTTATTTATCATTATTTCACTGTTGGTTTTATACATTCAAAGATCAATCCTTATCCCATTAAATGCCACCGCTATTGCTTTAGAAGATATTGGCGCGGGTGAAGGTGATTTAACCAAACGCTTAAGTGTCAAAGGTAACGATGAATTAACCCAACTTGCTAAAGCTTTTAATCGCTTTTCTGAAAAAATTGCTGTGCTAATACAGAATGTTCATCAAAATGCCGACCAAGTAACCGCCAATGCCAATTCACTAGCCGAAATAAATCAAAATGCAAAAACGTTAGCTACTGAAGAAAATGAACAAACCCATCAATTAGAAAATGCGATGGAGCAAATGAAAGTCACCATTAATGAAATAGCTCAAAATGCCGAAAGCGCTTCCTTAGAAACAGTACAAGGACAACAATTAGTGAGCGACGGGCAAGAAGTCATCAACCAAACAGTTACAGAAATTAATAGTTTAACCAATACGGTCCAAGAAGCAACCACTGTGATCACCTCTTTAGCGGTTGAATCAGAGAATATAGGTGGCGTGCTAGATGTTATCAGAGGGATCGCTGATCAAACAAATTTACTTGCCTTAAATGCTGCCATCGAAGCGGCTCGCGCAGGAGAACAAGGTCGCGGATTTGCTGTAGTTGCTGATGAAGTAAGAACATTGGCCAGCCGTACAGGTCAATCGACCGAAGAAATACAAACCATGATCCAAAAATTACAACAAGGGGCTAATTCTGCCGTTAATGTGATAGAAAGTAGCTCAAGACAAGCCAAAAAAACTACAGATCATATACAACAAGCAAATAATTCCTTAAACAAAATATCTGTTGTTATTGATCATATTAATGAAATGAATACCCAGGTAGCCACAGCGGCTGAACAACAATCTTTATCGGCTGACGAGATAAATCGCAATGCGCATCGTATTTCAAACCTATCACAAGATTCATTACAAGGTATTGAAGCAGCCGTTAAAAACTCAGAAGAATTACGCTCAATGGGCAAAAATCTATCTGCACAACTCAATCAGTTTAAAGTTAGTTAATCATTCAAATTAATTTTACCATTACAGTTATACCGATAGAATTTAATATGGATTCAGCTTCATTTTTTAAATTATCATCCATTCTTGCTCTAGCAAAGGCGGCCATTTTTAGATCCTCTATTAATAATATTAGCGTGGCACAAATGGACTACAAATTAATTTATTTTATTCACAGTAAAAACATTAAGCCGCATGTAAAGGGCGAATAGTCGCTTCAATTTCACTTAAGCTTGTTTGCGCTACTTTAAGATCATAACTGGTTTGTAAATTAAGCCACGATTGTGCATCACCGCCAAAATAACGACTTAAGCGCAACGCGGTGTCGGGAGTAATAGCGCGTTTTTCTCTAATAATATCGTAAATTCTAGGCGCTGGAACATGTAAAGCAATGGCTAACGCATTGGCGCTCATTTCTAACGGTACCAGGTATTCTTCTTTTAGAATTTCACCGGGGTGAATGGCTCTCATTTTATTCATGGTGTTTACTCCTATTAATGGTAATCAACAATTTCAACGTTACTAGGTTCGTTATCCCAAACAAAGCAAATACGCCATTGTTTGTTAATTCTAATGCTATGTTGACCCTGCCTTTTACCCACTAATGCCTCGAGTTGATTACCGGCTGGGCTACGTAAAAAATCTAACGTTACCGCAGCGTCAAGCATTTGTAATTTACGCTCAGCCGGTGCCTGAAAAGCTCTAAACTGCTTAGGGCTTTTACCCTCATACAATGCTTTAGTATGTTTACAATTAAAATTCTTGATCATAAGTAAAGGCTATAACAAGTATAGTTTAACGTCAAGCGTTAAACTTATTTACTCCAAATCCAAAACATTAGCCCTCTTTCATCTAATTAATAAATAATGGGTGTAGATAAACTTGAGAAACAAGTTATAACGGTTGATAATAGAGTAAGAAAGATTGAAATTAAACAAGCTGAATTAGGTGTTTATCTCAATAATTACAACTTAAAACTGGCGGCAAACTAATGACTGTAAAAATAATTTATCAAGGCAAATTACCAGCCCTTGGCAGCTTTAAAAATGCCGACAAAGTAACTCACGCTATTTATGGCGGCATTATCGGCGGTTTAGCCAGTATTGCAGCTTATAAAGTTGGATTGCATCCCTATAGTATTGGTTTTGCCAGTGCTGCCGTTTTTGCCATGGGAAAAGAAATTTATGACGAAAAAGTCAGGCATAAAAGCTGGGAATTACTCGACATACTCGCCACAATATCAATACCCATGTTATTAATGATCTTATTTAAATAATTAATACCGTGGTCATTAAATGGACTACAAATAAAGCAACCACCACATAAGCAATTGATTCAAATTACTTTTTTAGCTTAGACAAGGCGTCGGCAAAGGCATTACCCATAGCGGCATTAGCAGGTTCTTTAGGTTTACGCGCCGCTCTTGATTTATTTTGTGAACTGTTTGCTGATTGCTGACGTTTTTTGTCCTTGTTATTTGGTTGGCTGCTGTTTTTATCATTTTGGTTACTAACCACATTTTCATCTAAACGCATGGTTAAGCTCACCCGTTTACGTTCTGCGTCTATTTCTAACACTTTAACTTTAACAATATCGCCCGCTTTAACAATTTCACGCGGATCACTAACAAACTTATTGGTTAGCGATGATATATGCACTAAGCCGTCTTGATGTACACCAATATCAACAAAAGCACCAAAATTGGCAACATTAGAAATAATCCCTTCGAGGATCATGCCAACGGTTAAATCTTTTACCGTATTTACACCCTCTTTAAAAGTGGCAGTTTTAAATTCAGGGCGCGGATCTCGCGCAGGCTTTTCTAATTCTTTAAGTATATCTTTTAGTGTTAACTCACCCACACCTTGGCTGATATAATTACTTAATTTAATATTTTTCAATTGCTCGCTATTGCCGATAACACTGGCAATATCGGCATTTAAATCACGAATAATTTTTTCAACAACGCTATAACTTTCAGGATGAACGGCTGAAGCATCAAGAGGATTTTCACCATTATTTATACGTAAAAAACCTGCAGCTTGTTCAAAGGCTTTTGGCCCTAAACGTGCTACTTTTTTCAATTCTTTACGATTATTAAAACGCCCTTTCTCATCACGATAAGCAACAATATTTTGCGCCATGGTTTTATTTAACCCCGAAACTTGCGTTAATAATGCCGCCGAAGCGCTATTTAAGTCAACTCCCACACCATTAACACAATCTTCAATAACCGCTTCAAGACTTTGTGTTAATTGGCTTTGATTAACGTCATGCTGATATTGGCCAACACCGATGGCTTTTGGTTCTATTTTAACTAATTCGGCAAGCGGATCTTGTAAACGACGAGCAATAGACACTGCACCACGTAATGAAACATCTAAATCAGGAAATTCTTTAGCTGCAAACTCTGAGGCTGAATACACTGACGCACCCGCCTCACTCACAATAACTTTAGTCGGTTTTACCACATTGGTACTCGGTTCTATTTGCGCAATGGCTTCACCAACCAATTTATCGCTTTCGCGCGACCCCGTACCATTACCAATAGCGATTAATTCTACTTTATGTTGTTTGCATAAATTAACTAAGGTGCGTTGCGATTTATCCCAACTGTTTTGCGGAGCATGGGGAAATATAGTGCTAGTGTGTAATAACTTACCTGTGGCATCAACCACGGCTAGTTTGCAACCCGTGCGTAAACCAGGATCTAGCCCTAGCGTGACCTTTGCCCCTGCGGGTGCGGCCATTAGTAAGTCTTTTAAATTACTGGCGAATACTTTAATAGAGTCGTTTTCAGCTTGTTCACGCAGTTGCGTTAATAATTCTGTCGCTAACGAATTACTCAACTTTATTTGCCAACTAGCATGTACCACTTGCGCTAAAAATTTAGCACCCGCTTGTTGTGATAAACGCAGGTTATAGTGATCGAGAATAATTTGTTCAGTACTGCAAATTTTACTATTTTCTTGTTGTGGATCAACATCTAAGCTTAGCCTTAGTAAACTTTCATTGCGACCGCGAAACATGGCTAACGCACGATGCGACGGTACTTTTTTGAGCAATTCACTGTGCTCAAAATAATCACGGTATTTTGCCGCTTCTTGTTGCTTACTTTTAACCACTTTACTGGTTAAATGCGCTTGTTTTAATATATGTTTACGCAATTTAGCAAGTAAATCCGCATCTTCACTGAAACGCTCTGCCAAAATAGCCGTTACGCCGTCAAGCACCGCTTTTTCATCATTAAAACCAGCCTCTTTATTTATAAAAGCACGGGCATGTTGCTCAGGATTAGCGTGCCAATCGTTAAATAATTTATCGGCTAACGGCTCAAGTCCTGCGGCTATGGCTACTTGCCCTTTAGTATGACGCTTTGGTTTATAGGGCAGGTATAAATCTTCTAAACGGGTTTTATTATCCGCTTGTTCAATTTTAACTTTTAACTCAGCCGTTAATTTACCTTGTTGCTCTATATTGTTTAAAATGAGTTGACGTCGCGCGGTTAAATCACGCAAATAGGTTAAACGCTGCGCTAAATGGCGAAGATGATTATCGTCTAATCCTTGCGTGGCCTCTTTGCGATAACGAGCAATAAACGGCACAGTGGCACCATCATCTAATAAGGCAATAGCGGCATTAATTTGTACCGTGTTAACGTTAAGTTCGTTAGCAATTTGCTCGGCAATAGCGTTCATAAAAACTGTAGTCCTAATGGCATAATGTAAAAATAAAGGTTAAAAACAAATGTTGAAATACTAATTTTAAAAGATTTTGGCACACAAACAAAGCTTTTTAATAGACAGTTGATTCTTCTTTTTAATAGATTAACTTATTTTTCCGTGATAATTTTAGCCAACAATTTTTGATACCAAAAGGCAGAAAACAGCATAAACACACCAATGCCAATAAATAGTACTACTTTTTGCCATAACACACCGCTAGCAGCATCAATTAACGCTAATTTTGCTATACCTAAAATAATCAAAACAAAAGCAAATTTAACTTTAACAAGCCTATCGCTCAGCGTTAATAAAATAACAATACCATGCAACACTAAAGCAGGCGCTATTAATAATTCTAGTTTAAACGTTGTTAATGCCAGCAAAGTAAAGCTATAAGAAATAGCCGTAATACTGTGCAATAAAATATCGACATTATAATTGGTTAAACGATTTATAAGCCCCAGTCGTTGTTGTTGCTTATATTGATAACTTAACAGCAATAAAAAACTCGCAGGCATCAGCATAAATTTAATACCTTCGGCAAAACTAAGTTTCCACGCCACCAATATTAATAATATATTTAAACTGGTAATTAGCACTTGATTACGTTTTAAATAAACTATTTTATTGATAAAAGCTAAACATGCTAGCCAATAAATGCTCGCAACAAGGTAAGCACTATAGGCGTCATTAGCTAACCAACCAACCGCAATAGGTAAGGCAATACCTAAAGTTACAATGCCCCAACTAACAATAAAATAGCTTAACTTACGTAAGATTAATTTTTTAATAAAGCGCTTATTAAAAAATATTGCGCTCGTATAAAAAACAGTAAAACCTAACGTTGCTATTATCGCGCTTAGCCAATGATTGCTCCCTAACAGCACGATCACCGTTAAACTTGCAAGCACCGTTAATAATTTAGTTTCAATAAAAAAGGCCGTTTGTTTATAGCGATAAGCAAACAAGCTTGCCAGTAATGGCGACAACCATAATATGCTGACAAAATATTCACCTAAATGTCTAAAAGCTGAACCCAGCCAAAACACGGGTAATAGTAAGTAAAATAAGGTGCGCATTTTTTCAGCGACACTAGCTAACGCACTGCTAGGGTAATATTGTCGATAATAAGCAGCCCATAACCATAATTGCGCAAAAGCCGACGCAGCCGCGACTTTAGCAAACAAAGCCAAATCAGAAAAATACAAACTGTGGGTTAAGAGACTGGCTTGAGCAATATAAAATAACGGTGCGGCAATTAATAACGCAGCAAAATATTCTAACCCTACATTTTGACAATGTCGCGCCCGAAACAAAATAGCGACTTGCAATAAAATAACCAAAGCACCCGTCCACTCGCCAATAAAGATAGCTGAACTTGCAATAATTAAAGCACTTAACCACACCACTTCAAGCAATTGTAATGTCGGTTTTATTTTTTCTTGAGTAAAATGATTAAAGAGTGTTCCATGAGTAATTAAACGCTGCCATAGTCCAATAACTAAGGCGATAACCACGGCAAGTAACCAACCATCAAAGGTTTTTAATGCGGGTAAAGGAAAATAAGGGTCAAGCGCGCCATACGAATAAATTAATGCCGCGGCAATAAGCCATTGCCCTTGATTTATCACCGCCTTAAGCGCAAAACGACGACCTGTATAAAGCAGCAGTAAACCTTCTGCCGCCCAAGCAATGCCCCAATAATTATTATTAATAGCACTGATAATGGCAAACACTAACCAAGTAGCCGCAATTAACACTAACATTTTAGTTAATTGATGGCGGCTGATATAAAAGAAAACAGCCACACCAATGGCAAGGGCAGCATTTATCGCATAAAGCAGCGTGACCGTAGAAGAAATAAAACCAGAGGTTTGAAAAAACAACATAATAGTGGCACTGATCGTCGCCGCCATAATAATAAACAATTGCGCTAATTTAGCTTGTTGTTTAAAACATGAAAAACATAAATAGCTAAAAAATAATAGATAAAATAAATCAACAAGCCAAGCCGAAATAAGATGAGTTGGCGTGTTAACCAACCATTCAATCGCCAACAAGGTAAATATCATGGTTAAATTAGCCAGCCAAGCACCTAATTTTTTATACGCTAAAATAAGACTGCTGGCGGTAACAAAAGCTAATGACAGTAAGTAATAGTTGCCAACATAAGCCACAGTACCTGAAAATAGTGGCATAGTAGCAATGCCGGTAATGCCTAAGCTAGCAAGCACTTTTGTATCGAGATAAAGCGCTAAAACATGGCTTGATAACGCAACAAACAAATACAGGAATAACACCGCAATGCTAGGCAATAGCTGATAAACACTACCAGTAAAATATACGGTGCTGTAGGCAACTAACACACCTAACGCCACCAATGCTGTCGCAAATTCACTAAATTGTGTTTTGCCTTTTAGCTTAATGCCTATAAATATTATGATAGTGGCCGCAAAACCCATTAATAATGATTTTATGCCCGAGTCTAGTTGATCAATTAATAACTGCATTAAATAACCAACGCCAAGTAGCGTTAGTGCGACACCAATAAGGGTAATTAAAAATATTCCTGCCATACCGCGTTGTTGATACGATTTATAAATTTTTGCGATTGGGCGAAGCCATTCTTGAAAGATAGACAAAAATGAAAACAGCAGGATAAGTTTGCTAAATAAGGCAAAGATAAAATGGATTGTTTTTGTATTATTTACGGTTGACGATTTTTTATCAATAAGGGTGTTTTTTGCAGTTTTCTGTGCTTGTTCTGCCGCAGATTGCTGTGCTAATGCTGATAAGGGACTAACCTCAACAGACTCAGCAATACAGCTTTCGGTTTCAGTCGAAAGTTGCGCAATTTTAGACGCTAAACAATCAATACGTTGATTAAATTCTTGTTTAAGTTCAGCTAATTCTTGCTTTAACTCATCGCTATTATCTTTCATACATACCGTTCATACAAACATCCTTGAAAATTATTTATACCCGTTCAATAATGTCATAAAACAACACTTTGGCTAGCGTCTATTAACTTTTGGGTTTACTGGTCTGCATCATCATCTAAGTATGAAATACAATTTATATACCACGTTTTATTGCCGCTAGGGGTTGGAACTTCAAAGTCATCATCGACCTGTTTTTTTAAACAAGCCCGCGCCATGGGTGAATCAATAGAGATATAATCATTGCGACCATAAATTTCATCCGGGCCAACAACACGAAATTTAAGCGTTTCGCCGTCATCATTTTCAATATTTACCCAAGCGCCAAAAAACACTTTACCGTCTTGTTGTGGAGAATAATCGACAATTTTTAAACTTTCTAAACGTTTACGTAAATAGCGTACTCGCCAATCAATTTCACGTAAGCGCTTTTTATTATATTGATAATCAGCATTTTCGCTGCGATCGCCCAAGCTTGCCGCCCAAGACACTTTTTTAGTAGTTTCAGGGCGCTCAATTTTCCACAAGTGATTTAGTTCTTGCTGTAATTTTTCATAACCCTTGCGGGTAACTAGATTTGTTTTCATGGGGGTATTTTACGGGTAAGGTGAAATAAGAACAATAGAAACGATAAAAGACAGACACATAAAGCCCCGCTATTATGTATGAAATAAAATTAGTGCTGCTTTTTCATAATATCTTTAACTACTGTGATGCGTTCAGAGCAATGCGTATTAGCTAATTGATACAACTTAATATATTTTTCTTCTATTTTTTTAATAGAACCAGCCTCATAGGCAATATTTTTGTATACACTCGTGAGTAAAGAGATAGCGGAAACTGGATTTAACTGGCCACTTTCAATTTCTTTTGTGGATACTTCATTTAAACAGCTACCTAAATTAGAGAAGGCTAATTCTATATTACCTTTATCTTGTGCATAACTCGCTGTAGATATTGTAAAATACAACAATGTACATAATTTCAAAATTTTCATCTTACTTCCTTAAATACTAATTGTTAGCTATTTTTTATTACGGTTGTTTTTGCAAAAAGATCGCCTAAGCGTCTTCTTTTTTTAAATACAATTATAATCACATCAAAAACACCGGTAAACGGTGTAAAAAAATTTCTTACAAATGAGCGCTCAAAAGAGCAGTACTCACCCGTATTTTTATTAATCACTGAGATATTAAAAATCCTTTTGCCAAGGCTTTGTCCTTTAGTTAAACCGTCTGAAAAAACAAAATATAGACTAGGAAATAGCACAATTATAATATCAGCATACGGTTTATCTATTGCTAATGCTTTAGTTAGATATAAACAAAAACTAAAAATTATAAAACTAATCAAAAAGTCTATGATTTGAGCAATTTCTCTATGTCCATTTAAATCATTACTAAATACTGGTTCTATTTTTTCCATAATATATCATTATTCCCAACAACTAAGATAATAGCTAACGTCATGTTAAACATGCCAATTTTATATCACCAACGTGAAAAACTCATTGGAATGTTATTCACCAATTTTTTGACGAGATTTTTTAATATTTTTTTTCATTTCAATCGCTAAAGCTTGAACTTTCGGCATTAAATTTTTCATAAGTTCCTGTGACATAATCATAGAATCTTGCATTATTAAGGGCATTTTTTTAGTCATGCTTTTTCCCAAATCAGATTGATAAAATTTTATCAATCCTTGAATTTCATCTTCAGTAAAATGTTTTACGTAAATATTAATCATTGGCTCTTTGAATTTATCCCAATTCATATCATTTTCAAATAAAACTGAAATTTTGTTCATATATCGATTAAATTCTGGCTTTTCCTTTTCTGTAAGCTTCATTTGTTTAGATAAACCTTTAAACATATTCCGTATTTGACCTTGCATGGAATCCATTAGTTTTGACACTTCGGTTAATTTCATTAGTTTTTCTACTGACTCTTTAGAGGCCTTTTGCTCGGCGTGTGAAGTAAAAGCAACTAAAGAAAGAAAGCATAGTACTGTAAATATTTTCATTTGTTATCCTTGGTATATAACCATAATCTACATAAATTATAATATTATATTAACATATCATTAAGTGCTAATTTTAATATTTCCTCTGTAACCAACTAATTATTTTACATGCCTATGCAGATAACTCAGGAGCCCTTATTTAATTCGGTAATTCTTCTGTAGGTCGACATTTATGTCGTCAAAGGCAGAATAAATGACATGAATTGATGGGCTACGTTACATGGATGTAACTT